>CACZCL010000001.1 GCA_902779695.1 Oscillospiraceae bacterium
GCCTGCACGCACTCGCCGAAGATGCGGGTCTTGGTGGGATCGCGGCGGATGTACTCGTCGGAGACGATCTCCTCGCAGGTGACGATGGTCTTGCGCGCGGCGACCGCGATGTCGATGTCGTGGAACTCGTCGCCGCAGATGATGCAGGTGCCGTCGGGGCTGGCCTGCTGGACATGGATCAGCGCGGTGTCGATCCGCGGAACGGGGACGGCGACGACCTTCTGGCCGGGAACCAGCGGGTTCTCGATCTCAACGCACTTGAGATCCTCCATCTTGGGCATGCTCTTGCGCTTTTCCTCGCTGATGCCCCAGAACTTCATCAGGCCGCTGCCCTGCATCAGGCGGACCGGCAGGAACGGAAGGCCCAGAGACGACGCGTGCAGCATGAGCATCAGCACGTCCTGCGAATAATCCTCGTAGACGAGCCTGCCCTGCTCGATGGCGGCGCGGAAGCGGCGGGAGACGTTTGTGTAGCCGGAGTTCGCGGTGTAGCAGTTGATGTACGCCGCCACGCGGCCCTCGCCGATGAGCATATCGACCTCGCCGCCGCCGGGACCGGCATAAACAATGAAGTCCTTCTGCCCCTGGCGCAGGATCTCGGCGACCGCCGCATAGGGCTTGCGGTTGGTGGTGAAGCCGCCGGTGGCGAGTACGTCGCCGTTTTCGACGTACTTTGCAACGGCATCGTGCAATGACATTACTTTGCTCAAAATGAATACCTCCCTGTTCCGTCGGCGCTCTCCGCACATTTGCATCGTTTCCGTCAAATTTTTTACACGGACGCCCGACTTAAATTCATTTTATATTATAGTAGCGTCGCGCCCATTTCGCAATGGAAAAAGCTCCGGGGAGCGAGAAAAAACTCACCAAAATTTCGCCGTCTTTTTTGTCGTTTCCGTGTACTCGGACAAGAGCGATTTCCGCGCCGGCGCAAAATTTGCAGGATTTCTTGCAAATTTTGCGCCGGCGCAGGCGCCTCTGCCGCTTGCGCGATTCCCAACATCCTGTTATAATCGACACACATAAATACAACAGGAGGTATTTCAGATGGATCTCTCTGCCCTGCTCTCCGATTCGGGCCTCACGATCGGCAAGCTGACGCTCACCGTCGTGCTGCGCGGCGTGCTGATCTTCGTGGTCGGCCTCGTGCTCATCCGCATCCTGCTGACGATGGCGGACCGGGCGGTTGGCAAGTCCAAAACGCTCGCCCCGCTCAAAACGCAGATCCACTCCACTGCCCGCGTGCTGCTGACGATCCTGCTGGTGCTGGTCGTGCTCGGCTCGCTGGGCGTGCAGGTGACGTCGTTCATCGCGCTGCTGTCGGTCGCCGGCCTCGCCGTTTCGCTGGCGCTGCAAAACACGCTTGCCAACATCGCCGGCGGCATCATGCTGCTCACCGCGCGCCCCTACTCCATCGGCGACTACGTGTCCATCGACGGCACGGAGGGCACGGTGGAGGCGATCGGCCTTTCCCACTGCAGGTTCACCTCGCTGGACAACAAGGAGATCCAGATCCCCAACAGCCAGATCGCCGCGGCGAAGATCACGAACTTCAACCGTCTCGGCAGGCGGCGGATCGACCTGACCTTCACCGCGTCCTACGACGCGCCCACGCAGGACGTCTACGACGCGCTGCGCGACGCGATGAACCGCTTTCCGCAGCTCACCTCCGCGCCGGAGGTGCACCTCTCCGAATACGGTTCGAGCAGCATCTCCTATCTCGCGCGGATGTGGGTGCGCGCGGAGGACTACTGGACGGTGTACTGGGGCGTGCTGGAGGCGGTGCGCGAGACCTTCGCCGCCCACGGCGTGGAGATGACCTACGACCACCTGAACGTCCACATGGCGCAGCCGGGCGCGTAAGTCCCGGCGCAAGGCGCGGAAAAACGTGACAGCTCCGTTCCTTTTTGCCGCGTCCGCCTAGCCGCGGTACGGCTCGCCGTAGTAGTATTCGTACGCCTCCAGCACGGCGGCGGTGATGATGCCGTTTTTGATCGCCGCGTTGACCTGCGCCGCCGTGAGCTGCGGCTTCTTCCGCGCGGCCGCCGCCTCCTCGCGCGCCGTGCGCGCCCGGGCGACGATCGCCTCCGCCGAGGCGCTGTCGATGCCCGCGGAGCGAAGCAGCTCCCCGTCCGGCAGATAGCCGTCGTTCAGCAGGCGCATGGCGGTCTGGTAGGCGTAGCCGCGCTCCTCCGCCGACGCCCTGCGCGCCGCCGCTTCCTCCTCCCGCGCCGCCGCCGCGGCGTCGCGCGCAGCCGTCGCCGCGCGCGCGTCGAGCGTGTCCTGCCGGTTGATGAGCGTCTTGAGCATATCCGCGTAGCCCTTGGCGCTCTCCCGCGCCGTCTCCGCCGCGGCGCGCGCCCCCTCGACGCCGCCGCTCAGCTTCGCGTCCGCGATCGCGCGGTCGATACCGCCGAGCGCGTCGAGGCGCTTCTGCTCACCCTGGCGCAGCGCGTCCTCATAGCGCGCGTCCAGATCCAGCAGCGTGCTCTCCGCCGCGCCGCCCGTGACGCCGCCCGCCGCCAGGCGCTGGGCAATGTCCCGCTTGCTCTTCATCTTGTCGATATAGAGCTGGCGGAAGAGGTCGGCGTAGCTTGTGTCCGCCGCCGTGCGGCTGCTCTCCAGCCCCTCGACCGCCTGCCGGACGGCGGCCTCCTGCGCCTTGCGCTGCTCCTCCAGCAGCTTGGCGTACATCCCCTGCGTCTGCTCGTAGAGCGACTTGTACTGCTCGATCAGCGCGTCGGTCTCCTTCTGCCGCTCCGCCTGTTCCCGGAGCTGCGTGCGCAGCTGTTCGTAGGCGGGGTCCGCGGAAGGCGCGGCGCTCCCGCCCGCGCCCCCGCCGCCCGAGCCGCCCGAGCCGCCGGCAAGGGGGATGTATTGGCTCCCGTCGCTGCCGCCGGCATAGCCGTATTTGGCGCGGACGCTCTCGGCGTAAGCGTTCGCCTCGCTCCACGAAATGCCGCCGCGCTGCGCCGCCTCGCGGTAAAGCTGGATATTGGCAAGGTCGGCGTTCGACATGACCTGCCGGTCGTATGCGGAGCCGCCGAGCGAGGCGCGATCCACGCCCGAACTGCCGCCGTCGGAGCCGCCGCTCCGCACGGCGTCGATACTGGGCGCGGAGGTCGTGCCGTTGAAGCCGATCCGCGTCGCCTCCTCCGGATACCCGTTTTCATTATAGGTGACGTTGAAGCCGTTTTTCGCGACGGTCTGGCCCGCGAGATCCGGCTCGCGGTCATTGAGATGATAGTTGATCGCGTCTTTTACCGCCATATCTGTTCCTCCTTGTTTCACTTGTCCCAAAGCCCCGCCCGGTCGCCCATGACCAGAAGGCGAAGCATGTCGCGGCTCAGGTCCAGCCCCGCGCCGCCGCCGCGCAAAATGCCGCGCGCCAGCAGCTTTTCGACCGTCGGCGCCGCCCAGGGGCATTCTCTCCCGATCTCCTCCCGCGTGTTGCAGCGCTCCATTCTCTCCCCGCTTTCCGTTTTCAATTCCGCCGGCACGATGTATGTCGGATTCGCATAGGCGAGGCTGCGCGTGCGCCGCTGCACCCAGCCGCCGTTTCCCTCGCTTTCGTTCGACGTGTTGCCGTCGATCGTCGTGATCCGCAACGCGTCCTTTTCGACAAAGATCCCCGTGTGGTCGGTGTCCGCGCCGCCGGGGAAGTCGAAGATCACGACGCAGCCCGGCACGGGCTCGTCCGTGACGCACTCCGGCCGGTTCGCCCGGTACCACCGCAGCAGCGCGCCGCAGGACGCGGTTCGGAAGGGCAGCGGAACGCCCGCGTGCGCGTAGACCCACTGCACGAATTCCATACACCACGCGACGCCGTCCATGCCGTACCACGCGCCGTACTTGTTGCGCTTGCCCGCGCCCTCGCGATACCCGATCTCCCGCGCCGCCGTTTCCAGCACGTCAGCCATCGGCGGCCTCCTCTCCCTCGTCGCCCTTGTCGTGGAGCGCCTGAAGCATATCGCGCAGGAATTTCGGGTATTCCACGCCCATCAGCCCGACGTTCTCCAACAGCGAAAGCCCCTCGTTGCCGATGAAAAAGAGCATCACCGCCGCTCTGACGTAGCGCGCGCCCGTCGCCTCGTCCAAAAGCACCGCGATGTAGACCAGCAGCAGCACCGCGCACTTTTTCGCAAGCCCGCGAAAGCCCGCGATGCTGGAAAGCTTCCCCGTCTCGCTCTTGTCGCTGCGCTTGAAGATTGCAGCCACGGCGACGCCCGTGAGATAGTCCGCCGCCATCATGGCGACGAGCACCTTGAGCAGCGCGTCCCAGCCCCCGAAGGCGGAGGCGAGGAACGCCCCCGCCGCCGCCAGCGCCGCGAAAACGGCGTCCTTGACGCCCTGCGCGCTCATTCGCCCGCCTCCGCGCCGTGCTCGTAAAACTCGCGCTTGACGGTGTTCCCGTGCTCGTTCATCAGCACGACGGTATGCACCGTTACGCTCGACACGGCAGCCGCCGCGAGAGCGGTATGGTACGCGCTCTCCGCCTGATTTCGGTCGGAGAAGGTCTGCGGCGGCACCAACGCCGTCCCGTTTGCCGTGGTCTGCATTTCGTGAAGAATGTACATGATGGTTCCTCCTTATTTTTATAAATTTGCGCTAAGCATAGCATTATTTACACAATACAAGGTCACAAACCCGGTAAGTCCGTGATTCGCTTTTGCGGCGCGAATCAGTATCGAGCCGTTTTGATTCAAAACGCAAGAAAATGTGAAATCGGAAGCCGTGCTTGAATTTTGACGAATCTCAAAGGCGCCATATTCGATTGACGGGAGAGCCCTCATTGTAACGGGAACTGGGATAACAAAATCGAACGCATTTTCCGACGGGGAATATGCTAACGGATATCGGCTATACGTGGGGATAGGCACCTGATACCGCTGGCACTTCGCCAGCTCCTGCTGGAAGTTCGGCGGCGGGTCGTTCAGCACCCAATTCCCGCCGGCGTCCTGATGCGCGAGGGTCTGTGCGTCCCCCAGCTCAAGCTTCGCGGCATAAAACTTAACAGGAGAAGTTACTCCGGGTTTGCGCCCGAGATACGCTCTAACGCTTCCGGCTATATATCTGAGAGTAACTCTGGAACTGCCGTTATCCGTATGAGGAGTCGCGGCAACGCTTGGATAAGTTGACGGCATGATTACCGTCACACTCGTCAATCCGTCGGCGGAAAGAGCGGAAAGGGTAAGTGTTTTCCCAAGCAACGAATCAATATTTTCGATTTCTTGGAAAACACTGGGCGCGACCGTAATACCGTCAGGCTCAATAGATGTTACGGCAACGGCGTCTACTGACTTCCATCTGTCAAAGTAAGTTGCCGCACCGCTGTAATTTGTCTGCTCCCGCTGGTTGATCGGAAACTGCCCGCCGCCCTGCTGAGAGCCGCCGCCGATAAGGTACCAGTTGTCGAGCAGATTGACGCCCCCGCCGTAGACGGGGGCCTTCGCGCTCAGCGCCCCGCCCGCCGTGACAACCTCGCAGTTCGCGCCCGGTGTGATCGTCCCGCCCCGCGCGATCGGCGCGGTCACGCGGTGGAGCGAGCGCTTGATCCCCACGATGCCTCCGGCGGGCCCGCTGGGGATCGTGCCGCTCACCCTTGTGAAATACTCGCCGACCGCGTACGCCCGGCTCGCCTTGCCGTCCTCCACATCCGCAAGCTCGCCGTCGATCGCCTCGACGCGGCCGGAAAGGATCGTGCGCAGCCACGAGAGCTCCGTTACGTCGTACGCCAACTCGCGCTTTGTCGCCACCGCCGGATTCGTCGGGTCGAGCGGCCCGCTGACGTCCTGGTTCAGGCGGTACAGCTCGCCCTCATAGATGAAATACATTCCCTTCATCCAGTTGACCGCCGCGCCGCGGACGTACCTTCGCGCGAGCATCGCCGCGACCGTGTCCGCCGCCGCTTCTGCCTGCGCCGGGTCCGCCTTTTCGTCAAGCTGCGCTTTGAGCGACGCGAGCGCCGCCTGCACGTTCCGCCCCGATACGCCGGCGATCTCCGCCGCGCCGATCTCCGCCGCGCCGCCGCTGCCGCTCAGCTCTGCGATTATGCCGTTGACGCTTCCCTTCACCGCCTCGCGCACCAGCCGGTCAAAGACCGCCTTGTTCTCCGCCGCCGTACCCGTCAGCCGGTCCGGCGCGGCGACGACGCCCTTGCTCTCGATGGCGCCGTCCGTCAGTTGATAGCTTGATAAGCCCATGTCCTCACCTCTTTGCAAAGTTGCCCGTCACGAAATGCTTCACGATGCCATACACGCCGAAGCCCTCGTTGACGGCGTCGTTTTTAACGATGATCTGCAGCCGCTTGTACTTTTTGACCCGCCGCCCGAACGCGATCTCGGCGGGCGCGTCGTTGGCGAGAAAGGCAAAGCGCGAAAAGTCGATGTCCTCCCAGTCGAAAATGTCCATCAGCCCCTCCGCCGCCCGCCAGGCGACCGCGTCGCGGTCCGTGCGGAACAGCACCTCGGCGCCCGAGCGGGTGTAGGGCTTGATCGTGACCGCGCAGCCCCGCTTGAGCATCGTCTTATACACCATCGGGTCGCCGTCGTCGTCCATGCGCGTCGCCCACGCCGCCGCGATGGCGGCGCCGTCGTCGTTGAAGCGCGCCATGCCCTCGACGTCGGTATTGAAGCGGCACAGCCGCCCGTCCTCCGTGCCGAAGTAAAGCGTTTCCTCCCCGCCGTCGAGCGTGCGCAGCACGCAGCGCGCCGGCACGTTTTCCCAGTAAAAGCACTCGTAGAGAAAGCTCGTGTCGCTGCGTCCGGAATAGCTGCGCGGCTGCCGCCCGTCCAGCCCGTAGACGCGCCCGCCCGCGAACACCAGAAAGCATCCGTTCCAGCTGCACGTCACCGCCTCCGCCAGATCCTCGCCCAGCAGCTTCGGGTCGATGCGGCCGCTGCGGTTCTGCGCGATGCGCTCCGCCGTGAGGCTGTTCGTCGTCAGCGCGAACACGCCGCTTCCGGTGAGGATCAGCTGCTCGTCCCCGATGTTGCCGAAGCCGAAGCGCGTCGTAGCGCCCACGCCGGCGAGGCAGGGCTTGACGAAAAACGCCGCCGCGCCGTCCTCGCCGATCTGCCCGCCGCGCAAAAACACCGTGGAATCCTGCCCGTTGTCCGCCTTGACGATCGCGAGATACTCGCCCAGCCGCCGATAGCCGAGGATCGCCGTCTCGTTCGTGCCGATCACCGCGTAGCCCGTGTCCGGCCAATAGGCGCCGTTGTCGTAGGCGCAGATGAAATCCAGATTCGGATGCTCCGGGTTTCCCGCCGCCACGATGCGGTCGCTCGCGCCGCCCGCGCCCCACACCACGGCGACGCGGCATCGGTTGATCCGCTCGGCGCTGCCGGGGACCGTGTGGGTGAACGTGATGAACACGTTGTCCTCCGCGCCCGCCGCCGGCGCCGTGGGCGGCGCGTCGAAGGTCAAGGCGCCCGCGGCGAGGTCCACAGTGAAGCCCGTCGTCAGCGCCGCGCCGTTCACCTCCACGGCGTCGACGCTCTCCACGTCCTCATAGGGCAGGCGGTACACGCTGCTCTCGCCGTCGGCAAGGAAGCCGACGCGCTGCCTGCCCGTGAGCAGGTTGAGCGCCTCGTAGCTCTTCCCGCCGCCGCCCGGGTCGCGCGCGATCATGGTCAGCGGCGCGTAGGCGCTCTCCGCCGCGCTCGCGCAGCTTGCGCCGTCGCAGCGCAGCAGCTCCTCGCCGGTGAAGATCCACAGGCTTCCCCCCATGTGCGCCGCCGTGCTTCGCTCGTCCGGCAGCCCCGCGCGGAGTTCGGTGCGCCGCGGCGTCCCGTCCGCGTCCCACAGCAGGCGGTACAGCTTCGTGCCCGCGTGGACCAGCAGCTCCCGCGCGCCGCCGGACTCCATCTCGAACAGCCCGTTGATCCGCCCGTCAAAGGAGGCAAGCGTCCGCCAGCCGGGGCGCTTTTCGGGCATACCGCCCCGGTCGGCGATCATGTTGGGCGCCCAGGGCGAGCGGGAATCGTCCACCAGCGCGCTGTCCGTGGAAAAGTCCACGCCGCGGAAGCGCCCGTACTGCTTCGTGCGGATGCTCACATGCTTCTTCCCTGCCATCTCAGCCCCTCCCGTACAGGCTCTGGCGCACCCGGCCGCCCTGCGCCGTCTCGCCGGAGCGCCCGAGCGCGCTGCGCATTTGCAGATACAGATTGTAAAACGCGCCGTAGTCCGCCACGAGATCGGGGATCAGCTGCTGCGCCGCCACAAAAAACGGCAGGCAGTTCGCCGCCTCCTCGCCGACCTCGAATTCATAGTCGTCCGGCGTTTCCGGCGCGATGGTCGCCGGCCGCGCCAGATAGTCCAGCGTCAGCACCGACGTGTCGCCCGCCGCGTAAACGAGCTTTCCGTCGATCGCCTCGTAGGCGTCCGTCCGCTTCCCGTCCTTCGTGACGCGGCTCACGCGCGCGACGTCGGGCGGCAGCGCGTCCGCCCCGCCGCCGCTGAGCGCGAGCGCCGCGCGGCGCCGAACGGGACGGTAGAGCGCCATGTCCTTCTGCGCGGCGTCGAAGCAGTCGTTCATCTTCGCCATGACGTCCGCGTCCACCGTGAGCGCGCCGCCGCTGGAATACTCGTCGAGCAGCATCAGCACCCGACGCTTGCCGTCGCCCAGTGTCATAACCCCATCTCCTTCTCGCCGCCCCGGCGGTAACGCAAAAAGTCACCGCCGGGGCAAATTTTTTCGCGCGTCAGGACGGATCGCTGAAGATGATCTGCCTGCCGTCGCCCCAGCCGCAGCCGAAATCGACGTAGCCGGTGTAAAGATCCTTGAGCGGATTGTCCAGCGCCGTCTGCATGACGGTGGGCGCGGTGATGTACACCAGCTTGACCGTCTCGCGCATGAGCGCGGGGTCGCAGATCGCCCACTGCTTCGCGGTAAAGCCGTCCCTGCCGCCGCCGATGACCATGTACTGAAGGTCGGCGAGCGGGTTCGCGGCGTTGGAGTCGTCCTCCGGGTTGCGGTTCGGGCGGAACTTGCCGTTGTCGCCGCAGATCTTCTTCGCCTCCGCCTCCAGCTCGGGCGAGACGAGCAGCAGGCTCATCTCCGCCAGCAGCGGCAGCCCGTCGGGCGTGGTGAAGCGCCCCGCGAGGCTCTGCGCGGCGGTGATCGCGCTGACGCTCAGCGCCTTGTCGATCCGGTTGCCGTAGGTGCCGGACTCGGGATCGGGCAGGAACCGGCGCCCCTGCGAGCCGCGGGAGGCGTTGGGATGGTCCGCCGCCGCCCAGGGCTTGCCGTCGCCGCCGACGCAGTCGGGGTTGAAGGCATTGGCGAACATACGCAGCGCGTGCATATACACGGTCATCGCCGCGCTGTTGCCGAGCATCTTGCCGACGCGGGAGCACTCGCCGCTCTTGTCGATCTTCGCCTGCTTGTAGCCCACGGACTCGCTGAGGGAGAACTCCTCGGGCGTGATGATGGTCTTGAAGCCGCGCTTCTTGTGCCCTTCGTTGAGGTTTTCGCCGTCGTAGACGGGCATCTCGCCGTAGCCGCCGCTGCCGGTGAGCTCATAGTCGATGCTGTTGCTGCTCGTCGTCCCGATGACGGACAGGAGCTTGTTGAGGCGGTTCGCGTAGGAATACTCGAACGCCTTGCCGACCAGTCTGTAGTTGTCGGTCTTCCATGCGGTATTCTGAGGCATATGCTCTCCTTCCTTTCCCTTACGCGTCCACCGCGAAGAGGTGCTTTTTCGCGATGAGGTTGATCTTGCCGAGGCCGCGGTCGTACCCGACGACCTTGAGCGGCAGATTCGCCGCCGCCGTCAGCACGAGCGCGTCGCGCCCGGCGCCGAGGCCGCCCTTCGCAAAGCCGATGGGCGGGAACACGGCGTACACGTCGCCCGCGCACGGCGCGCCGCCGCTTTCCAGCGTGAACGTCCTGCCCGACGCCGCGAAGCCGGCGATGCGGCGCACCTTGCCGATCGGGTCGGCGTTCGTGCTCTCCTCCGCCTTGCTGACGAGCTTCACATAGCCGCCGGTGAAATCGCCGTCGGCAAAAACCGCCAGATCGGCGCTCGCCGCCGTCAGGGTCGTGGCGGAGCCCTCGCCGCTCTGCGTCACCGTCGGCGCGGCGCACTGCATCACGACGGCGGGGTCGTCGATGACGAGGAGCTTTTTCCCGTCCGCGCGCGGATCGAGGGCGTCCGGCGCGCCGCTGTGGTTCTCCGCCGCGATGCCGAGGATCGCGCCGGTCTCGTTCGCGGCGGCGGGGACCGCCCAGCCGCCGCTGAGCTTCACGAGCTGCCCCTCCGTGACGGCGGTCGCCGCTTCGATATCGTACTCGCGGGCGCTGACGTGCACGCCTCCGTCGAGCTTCTGATAAAATTTCATGCCTTCCTTCCTTTCCTCTCCGGGGTCACCGCCCCAAAAATTCCCTTGCCGTCATGGCCATTTCCGGATGCGCCGCGTTCCACGCGTCGAGCACGCCCTTCTGCGCCGGCGAGAGCGTCGCGCCGCCCGCCGTGCCGCCGCCCGTGGAGCGCGCGCTGCGGCTCTGAAAGCGCGCCATCGCCGCCGCGCCCGCGTCCCCGATGAGCGCGGCGAAGTCGTCGTACAGCGCCGCGAGGGATTCCCTGCCCATGCGGGAGCCGCAAAAGCGCAAAAACCGCTCGTTGCCCATCAGGCTCTCGACGTCAACCTCCGCGTGGCGGGCGAGGAATTCCTCCAGATCCCGCGCCGCGAAGGCGAGCCGCGCCTGCTTTTCCGCCGCCAGCTCCGCGAGCGCTCCGCGCTCCTCCGTGTTTTCCAGTTCCATTCGTCCTTCCCCTTTCCTCAATGATTTATCGCTTCGCCGGACGCCGCGCCGTCCGGCGGATCGACCGCCGTTTCAAACTGCTCGCGCCAGCGCGCGACGATCTCCTGCCGCTGCGGCAGGCCGAGATACTCCAGCTCCGCCGCCAGCAGCCGCCAGTTGTCCGCCGTCACCTGCGTCGCCGCCAGCCGCTCCAGCGTCTCCACCGTCGCCGCCGGGCTTTTGGCAAGGCGGTCCCCGGCGCTGACGGTCACGTCCACGCGCGGGTAGTACACCTGCCGCTCGCGCAGCACCTCGCCCGTGAGCGGGTCGCGCACCTCCGGCGTCTCCAGCGCGTAGTCCGCCCCGTTGTAGCGGATCGTCTCCCCCGGCTCGCCGGGCTGCTTCGCGCCGATGAACAGCAGCCTGTCGTCGTCGAAATACTCCAGCGCCAGCGCGTCGAGCAACTCATAGAGCCGGCAGAAGCCCGCGTTGCGGTCCGCCGTTTTGATCCGCTGCTGCGTCTGCGCGTCGGAGCGCAGCTGCATCAGGCCCGACGCCGTCGTCACGCGCGACGTCTCCTGCCCGTTGTTGGAGTCATAGTTGCGGTTCGTGCGCTGGATCTGCCCCAGAAGCCACGCGACCATGCCGACGCTCTTCACGCCGTCCGACAGCCCGCCGAGACGCGCGACGCCTCCGCCGCGCCCCTGGTTGACGCGCACCACCGCGCCGGGGACGTTCGTAAACTCCTCGCCCGGGACGAGCGCCCCCTCCTCCAGCAGCACCACGTCGTTCGCCATCATCGCGTCGTTGAAAAGCCCCGTCGCCAGCTCGCGGTCCGCCGCGTCCACCAGCGGCAGGATCGGCTCCAGCTCGCTCTTGTTCCAAAACTGGGTCTCGTCGCGGATGCACCAGTAGTGCACGAACGGAAACAGGCTGCACTGCGCGCCGAGCTTTTCCCAATAGCTCGGGATGTGCCGCAGCTCCACGCCGCCCGCCTGCACGCTGCACCCGATCGCGCCCGCGCGCGCCTCCTTCGTGTCGAAGGGCTGGCGGTACCAGAACTCCATCACCTGCACCAGATCGTCCCGCGCCGCGGTGGACTGCGTGTAAGGCTCCAGGACGTCGTCCGCCGCGCGGTAGCGCTCCGCGCCCGCGATGTCGTCCAGCGTGCGGTCCCCCCGCGTGATCTCGTCGTGATACAGCCGCCAGAACTTGAGCTTGTGCATCGTGTAGACGTAGAACAGGTATTCCCCCGCCTGCAGGCCCTCCGGCCCCGCGGTGGGGTCGGGATAGACGTCCTGCACCGCCGCGTCGCGGATGCGGATGTTGCCGCGCCGGTCGCCGCAGGGCATGGTCTCGTCCCAGTACGCCTTCCAGAACGCGTCGCCGTACTTGCGAAGCCGCCGCTCGTTCGCCGTGTTCATGTCGCTCAGGCGGTTTTCCTCGATCAGATAGCGCACCGCGAGGCCCCGCTCCCGCGCCTTCCTGCCGTCCAGGTCGTCGTCGCGCCCGTGGAACTCCGGCTCGGGCACCTCCGGCTCGATCTGGCTCTCGACCATGACGTACGGGTCCGGCACGCAGGCGGGCGTCCACGGAAGGCCGCTGTCCTCGAACGCCTCTGCCATCTCGCGCGCCGCGTCGTGCGCGAAATTGTAGTAATCGTTGTACCGGCGCCACTCCGCCTCCCGGACGGCGCGCTCGTCCTTTGCCTGCCGGAACAGCCACTCCGCCGTGGCGACGCGGCCCTCCGGCGTCGCGTAGTCGTAGACGCGCCCCTTTTCATAGCCCTCCGGGGTGGGCGTCCGTTTGAATAAAGCCATCAAGCTCCTCCTTTTTCGCTTCTGTTTCGCCGCGCGGCGTACCCGCCGCGCCCATGCCCCGGCGCAAGCCGCGCGATCAGCTTCTCCCGCGGCGGCGGCGCCGGCTCGCTGCCGCCGGCCGCGCGGTACACGCAAAAACCGCGCAGCGCGTCCGGCGCGTGGGTCAGCTCGTGCGGCTCGTTCCTCACGTCGTTCGCCCGCCGCTCGTCGTATTGCAGCAGCGGCAGCGTGCGGAGGATATTGCGGCAGTTTGGGAAAAACCGCAGCCGCGGGCGCTCCGCGCCGTCCTCGCAGGGCCGGACCTTCAGCCACTCCTTGACCGCCAGCCAGCCGTCCGCGCGGTCGTTGCCGGTTTTGGTAAGGTAAACGCCGTGCTCGGCGAAGATGTCCGCGACGCTCCTGCCGGTCTCCTGCCGCGCGTTCCACAGATCCGGCGGCGCGAGGTACGCCGTGACCGCGCGCCCGTCCGCGAGGCGCTTCACCGCCTCCGCCGCCTCGGACACGATCAGCCCCTCGTGTCCCGCGCCGCGGTCGCGCCCCTCGTAGACCTCGCCCACGACCCACGCGTTTCCGTCCCCGTCCACGCCGATCAAAAGCGCCGCCAGCATATCGAGCCCGTAGTCCATCGTGACGTACCAGCGCCACCAGGCCGGCGGCTCAAACGCTTCGACGACGTGCGTTTCCCGGTCGAACTCGGTGAAAAACCGGCCCGCGAACACGTCCCACTTCCCGTCGCGCCACGCCTCGCGCAGACCGGGCGGCAGATTGTCGAGCCGCCGGACGTACTCCGGGTCCTTCTCCATCAGCACGCGGTTGTCCGTCACCTTCGCAGGGATGAACGCGTAATCCTCCGGCCGCTCGCCGCCGCGGAAATCGCGGTCGATAAAAAGCCGCTTCACCCACGCGTGGCCGACGCCGCCGGGGTTGCAGGTGAGATACATCCGTTTGGGAAAGTCGTTCGCGCCGCGCAGCACCGCCGTCAGCGTCGCGTACTGGTACTCGGTGAAGTGCGTCGCCTCGTCGAGGAAGATCACGTCGTACTCCTGCCCCTGGTACTGCTCCACGTCGCTCTCGGCGTCGCAGTAGCCGAACACGATCAGGCTGCCGTTCGGGAACTCAAACGTCCGGTCCGTCGCGCGATACGCCGCGATGCCCCGCAGCAGCGCGCGCATGGGGCGGATGTGATTCTCGCGCAGCTCCGGAAAGGTGCGGCGCAAAAGCAGGATGCGGATGCCGCCGTAGCGAGCCGCCATCAGGATCGCCTTGCGCTGCACGCACCAGCTTTTGCCCCCGCCGCGCGCCCCGCCGTAGCAGACGTAGCGCTGCCGCGAGGCGAAAAAGAGCCGCTGCTTTTCCTGCGGCACGCCCAAAAGCCCCGCGCTATTCCCCAAGCTCCGCCGCCTCCTCCGAAAGCCGCAGCACGGCCCCCGTCTCCGTGTCCTGCGCGCCGAAGCCCATCAGCTCGCTGAGCTGCTCCAGCGCCATCGCCGCGCCGCGCGCGTCCAGCTTCCACTCGTCGCTGAGCACCCACTTCTTCTCGTCCTTGTCGTAGGTCATCACCCGCTCCGCGCGCAGACACCGCTGATACAGCTCCAGCAGCCGCCGCGCCACGTCGCCGCGGGTCGGCTCTCCGTCGCCGCCGTCCTCCGGCGCGGGCGCTTTCGCCCGGTCTTCCCCGGTCGCCGCGCGCCGCCGCTTCCGCGCGCCGCTCTCCACCGCCGCGTCCGGCTCCTCGCTCTCCGCCGCCGCTTTGCGTTTCTCCGCCATGCCCTCACCTCCTCTCCTGCGTCTGTCCGCCCGTCCTGTTCGGTAATAATCGCTTTTCACGTTACTATTCGGTTAAAGGAACCGACCCTTGCGCGTTTGCCGAAACAGGCGCTCCCTCCCACGCATCACCGCTTCGTTTCAATCGGTAACTTATCAGGTTACTCATAAGATAGCACAGGTCTCGTCTCTTGTCAAGTTATTTTTCCTTGCTTTTTGAAAAAATTTTTGCTACAATGATCCCATCCCATTTGTGGAGGCGGTTTTATGACGCTCGGCGAACGCATCCGTTCCCTGCGTGAGGCAAAGCGCATGACGCAGGGCGAACTGGGGCTTCTGTGCGGCACGACGAAGCAGACCATCTTCAAATATGAGTCCGGCATCGTGACCAACCTGCCCTTCGACCGGCTGGAGCGTATCGCCGAGGTGTTGGACGTCTCGCCGATCTATCTGACCGGCTGGGCGGACGACGCGGCGCTGGACTTTGCCGCGGCGTTCGACGGCTCGGGCGATTTCGGCGCGCTGGCGGAGTCCTTCGCCGCGCTCAGCGACGACGGGCGCGCGCGCGTGACGGACTACGCCGCCGACCTCGTCTCCTCCGGCCGGTACGCGCGGCCCGAGGCGGACCGGCCCGCCGCGCGCATCGTCCCGTTTCCGCGCGCGAAGCGGCGCGGCGACGGCTTTGTGGAGCTCAAGGTCTACGACCAGCCCGCCGCCGCCGGACTCGGCAACTACATCGACGCGCCCGCCTTTTCCGTGGAGCAGTATCCCGCCTCGCTCGCGCCGGAGGGCGCGGAGTTCGGCGTGCGCATCTCCGGCGACTCGATGGAGCCGGACATCCCCAACGGCTGCACGGTGTTCGTCCGTCCGACGCCGGCGGTGGAGCCGGGCGAAATCGGCATCTTTGTGCTCGACGGCCAGGCGTACTGCAAAAAGCTGATCGCCGACCGGAAGGCGCGGCGGACGCTGCTGCGCTCCCTCAACCCGGCGTACGGCGACATCGCCGTGACGGACGAAGCGCGGATGCGCACGCTCGGCCGCGTGCTCGGGCATTATCCCGCGTGATCGAACGCCAAACGTCTCCCAAAGCCCGTTGGGCTTTGGGAGACGTTTTTTGCGCTCCGGTCTGATTTTTATTCTCCGTGGCAGGCGCGCAGCTCCGCCGGGTCCTTGCGGTGGCAGCCGTGCCGTCTGCCGATGCAGAACAGCTCGTCGCCGCCGAAGCGCTCCGCGGCGGTCTGCTCCCCCTCCGCGACGCGCAGGAGATACGCAAACAGCTCCCCGCCCAGCTCGTCGACGCTCCGCGCGTCGGAAATGACGGGGCTCGCGTCGAAGTCGAAGCACTCCCGCATATGGGAGAGGGTCTTGTGGTTGCCCGTGACCTTGACGACCGGCGCCAGCGGATGCCCCGCCGGATTGCCGCGCCCCGTCGTGAACGCCACCATCTGCGCGCCGCAGCCGATCATGCCCGTCACGACCTCGCCGTCGTGGCTCTCGTAGTCCATCAGGAACAGCCCGCGCTTGCCCGCCTCGGGCGCCGTGGCGTAGGGCAGGACGTCCACGATCGGCGACGTGCCGGATTTGTGTACGCCGCCGAGCGCCTTTTCCACCACGCTGCTGACGCCGCCGGCAAAGTTGCCCGGGGAGATCAGCTCGTTCCGGCTGCCGCCCAGCGAGGGATCGAGGCTGCTTTGCAGCAGATCCTCGATCTCATAGATCGCGTCGCGGATCTTTTCCGCCACCTCCGGCGTTGCCGCGCGGCGCATCAGCATCTGTTCCGTGCCCAGCAGCTCGTTGAGCTCGCTGAGGATCGCGCTGCCGCCCGCCGCCACGAGCCGGTCCATCGCGCTGCCGACCACGGGATTCGCGGCAAGGCCGCTGGTGGCGTCCGTGCCGCCGCACTTCGTCGCGACCGTCAGCTCCTCCACGCCGCAGGGGACGCGCCGCTGCGACTGTACCTCCGCCAGCAGCCGACCGCCCAGCTCCACGCCGCGGCGGATCGTCGCGGTGACGCCGCCCTCCTCCTGGATGACGAGCAGCTCCGCCGGCTTGCCGCTCGCCTTGACCGCCTCGTACAGCTCGCGGGGCGGGAAACGCTCGCAGCCGAGCCCGACCACCAGCACGGCGCCCACGTTCGGGTGCCGTCCCATCGCGATGAGCGTCCGCGCCGTCAGCTCCAGATCCAGCCCGACCTGCGCGCAGCCCACCGGATGGCGCAGCGCCACCGCGCCCGGCAGCTGCGCGGCGATGCGCTCCACCGTCTTGTCCGCGCAAAAGACCGACGGGATCACCGCGAGGTAATTGCGAACGCCCACGCGCCCGTCCGCGCGGCGGTAGCCCTGAAACGTCATATCTTCGCCCCCCTTACCTTGCCGCGGTCGCAGCCCATGTTGTGGTTGTGGATCCACGTCCCCGCCGGGACCGCCTTGAGCATATAGCCGATCTCCTCGCGGTACTTGATGACCGGCTCGCCGCACGCCAGCGGCGCCACGGCGACCTTGTGGGCGAATTCGATGTCCTCCAGCAGCTCCACCTCGCCGCGGGGCGTTTGGATCACGTCGCCCTTTTTGCTGTCCTCCAGCACCATCGCCACCGAATCCTCGGGGTAGATCATCATACTCTTTCGCAGCACGCTCTTATTCCTCCTTTTTCCCCTCTTTCCGGCATTCCACGCCGAGCATCGTCTCAAAAAATCGGATCATCGCGCCCTTGTAGGCGCCGCCCTGCCCGCCCTGCAGCGCCAGCTGATAGGTCTGCATCGCGCCGCTCGCCGTGGGCAGCGGCACGGCGTATTGCCCCGTCAGCTCAAAGAGGTTGAGCATGTCCTTATAGGCGCGCTCCATGGTGAAATCGTGGTCGAAGCGGCCCTCCAGCACCTCGGGGATCAGCGTGCGCGAGGCGTAGCTCGACCCCGTCGCGGTCATCAGCACGTTTCCCAGCTTCTCCGGCGGCAGGCCCAGCTTCACGCCAAGCGGCATCAGCTCGCAAAACGACGCCGCGCAGATGTTGAGCGCGCAGTTGTTGATCGTCTTGGTCAGCTGCCCGCAGCCGCTCTCCCCCATGTAGAGCACCGTCGTTCCCATCTTTTCCAGCAGCGGACGGACGCGCTCGAAAACCTCCTCCGCGCCGCCGCACATGATCGTCAGCGTGCCGTTCTCCGCCTTTGCCCGGTGGCCCGACACCGGGGCGTCCAGATAGGCGACGCCCCGCTCCGCGCACGCCGCCGCCAGCTCCCGCGCCTTGCCGTAGCCGATGGTGCCGCAGTCCACGACGATCTGCCCCGGGCGCATCCCGCCCAGAACGCCCGCCGCGCCCAGCAGCACGCCCTCCGACGCGGCGGCGTCCGGCAGGCACAGGAACAGCACGTCCCGCGCCGCCGCCTCCGTGTTCTCCGCCGTGACGGAAAGCCCCCGCGCCGCGAGCGCCCGGCGCGCCTCCGCCCGGCGCGCCGCCGCCAGCACGTCGACGCCGCCCTTTTTCAGATTGAGCGCCATTCCCGCGCCCATGGCGCCAAGCCCGATAAAACCGGCCGTCATAAGGCGATCCCTCCTTGCGCGTTTTCCCGCGCGCTCACGACGCGCAGGCTGTACCCGCCCTCGATCATCACCAGCAGCGCCCAGCCGGAGACCACCGCGGCGCAAATGCCGTAAATGCCCCAGCGGGCGATCAGGAAATACGAAAGCACGATGCGCAACACCACCTGCAGCGAGGAGGAGGCCATCGTCAGGCGCAGCCGCCCGATCCCCCGGAAGTACGCCTGGATCGACTCGCCGAGGAAGGCGAACAGATAGGGGAACGCCATCGTGCGCGTATAGCGGGCGCCGGCGGCGATCACCGCCGCGTTGTCGGAGAAAACGGCGATGATCCGCGGCGCCGCGAGGAACACCCCCGCGCCGACGGCGAGGGCAAGCGCCGCCTCGGCGCGCGCGCCGTCCCGGTAGAACAGGCGCACGCGCTCGCGGCTGCCGTGTCCGCGATTCTGCGCGATGCCGACGACCATCGCCTCGCTGATCCCCTGCTTGAAGCAGAACAGGAACTGCTCCACGCGCATACTCATGTTATACCCGGTCACGACCGTGCCGCCCAGCGGCGTCAGCATCCCCTGCACCAAAAAGCGCCCGATCATCAGCACCGCCTGCTGCAGCGCCGCCGCCCAGGCGTAGCCGAGGATCGTGCCGAACAGCGACGGGTCGGCGCGCAGCGCGGCGCGCGTGAGGCACAGGCGCGGGCAGCGGGCGCGGATATAGGCGGCGAACCAGAGCGTCGAAACGATCTGGCAGAACACGGTCGAGACCGCGACGCCGCGAATGCCCAGATGCAGCGCGCCGCACAGCAGCAGATCCAGCAGCGCGTGCAGCGTGGAGGAGGCCAGAAGCACAACGAACGGCGTTTTGGAGTCTCCCGACGCGCGCAGCACCGCGGCGCAGTAGTTATAAAGAAAGCAGAACACGAGCCCGCCGAGGATCACGTTCAGATAGCGCATCGCCTGCGCGACGCTCGCCGCGTCCGCGCCCTGCGCGAGCAGGATGCGCTCCGCGAACGCAAAGCCCAGCGCCGAGAGCAGCAGCGTCAGGGCGCAGCCGCCCAGCAGCGCCGTCGCGTGGACGCGCGTGAGCTTGTCCCAGTTCTCCGCGCCGAAAAGCTGACCGACCAAAACGCCCACGCCGGCGCTTGCGCCGAGCAGCAGCGCGTAGAGAATATCCATGACCGGGGAGGCGATGCTGATGCCGGAGAGCGGCAGGTCGCCGAGAAAGCGCCCCACCACGATCGCGTCCACGATGCTGTAAAGCTGCTGGAACATCCCGCCGAGGATGACCGGCACGGCAAAGCTCATGATCGTGGGGAGGGGCGCCCCCGTGAGAAACCCCGCGCGCTTTTCTTCCCGAGCGTCCGTTGCCGGCGCCCCCCTTCCGATGGCAGTCCTTGTATTTCAGTATTACACAAGCAGCGGCGAATTGCAACGGTCTTTTGCCCCCTCCGCCCTTTCCCGCTGCGCCCGAAGGAAAAGCAGGCTCCCCGCATGGGCGGGGAGCCTGCTTTTATACTGCCTTGGATGCTTGCCGAAATCGCTTACTTCGTCCAGCCGAAGTCGACCATCATACCCTTCATCGTGTCCTCCACGCTGAGGATATAGTTGGCAAACTCGTCGCCGAAGAGCATGTGGATACCCATGCCCTGCTCCTTGGCGTCGTTCTGGAAATCGGGATCCTGCTCGACCTGCTTGAGAACGTCGATCAGGTAGGCGGTGATCTCCGGATCGAGGGACGGGGGCCCGATCAGGCCGCGGTCGGAGGAGCCGCTGACGTCATAGCCCAGCTCCTTGCCGGTGGCGATGTCGGGGATGAAGTCGGAGCGCTCGCTGTCGAACACGGCAAGCACGATCACGGCGTCGTCGCCGGTGGACTTGTAGTTCTTATAGATGTTGGACACGTTGCAGCAGCGCGCGTCGATGTGGCCGCCCAGCAGGGCCGCCGCCGCGTCGGCGTCGTTGGCGTTCTGGCCGGAGACGAGCTGCGTGCCGAACTGCTGGTTCAGCTTGCGGATCAGCACGTCGTCGTCGGAGCCGGCGCCGCCGCCGGTACCCACGACCAGGCTCTGGGTCTTGGCAGCCGCCATGAACTCATCGAGCGTCTTGTAGGGGCTGTACTTCGGGGAGACGACGAGGACGTTCGGGTCATGGACCACGTCGGCGATGCTGGTGAAGTCGCGATAGGTCAGGGGCACGCCCGCGGAGGGGTTCAGATAGCCGCCGACCTGGCCGGGATAGTTCGCGAAGCCGAGCAGATAGCCGTCGCCCTTCGCCTGGTTGACCTGCGTGTAGCCGACCCAGTTGTTGCCGCCCTCAACATTGTTGACGGTGACGCTCACGCCGAGGTACTTTTCAAGGTACTTCGCCGTCAGACGGGTGGACAGGTCCATCGCGCCGCCCGCCTTGAACGGGCAGACGATGCTGATGTCCTTCTTCGGCCAGTCGAGCTTCTTCGCCTCGGGAGCGGCGGGAGCGCTCGCAGCCGGAGCGGGGGTGCTGGCGGCGGGGGCGCTCGCCGCCGGGGCGGGCGTGCTGGCCGCGGGGGCGCTGGTGCTGCCGCCGCCGCAGGCGACGAGAGCAAGCGTCATGGCAAGTGCAAGAGCCAGTGCAAATAACTTCTTCATTTTGTACCTCCTTGAAAATGTGTGTTCGGGATGTTTGCTTTGATAACCCCTCCGGGAAGCGCCTCATGCGCTTCCCGAAGGGAATTATACCAAAAGAGCGCGGAAAAGGCAAGGCTGTTTTATGCGTTTTTTACGGAAAATACAGCCTTTGCCGGACTCACACGTCCTCCGCCGCCTCGCCGACCTTGCCGAACTTGCTCTGGAACTTCTCCGAGATGAACTTGGAGATCAGCGGCGCGAAGAGCGCGAGGATGATGAGCGCGAAGATGCCGATGCAGATCGGGCGCGAGAACATGTACTGAAGCATCGGCTGGCCGTTCGCCTGCAGGATGCCCATGAACAGGTGGCTGTCCGCCATCGGCCCGAGGATCAGCGCCAGCACCACCGGCGCGACGGGCACGCCGTACTTGCGCATCAGATAGCCGATCATGCCGAACACGATGGCGACGTACACGTCGTTGATGTTCTGGGACGCGGCGTAGGAGCCCAGCACCGAGAACACCGTGATGCACGGCAGCAGCAGGGGGATGGGCACCTTCGAGACGTTGACGAGGTACTTGCCCGCCGCCCAGCCGACGAGGCCCATCAGGATGTTCGCGGCAAGGAAGCCCAGAATGACCGCGTAGGTGATGTCGGCAAACTCGCTGAAGAGCTGATAGCCGGGCTGGAGGCCGTGGATGGTCAGGCCGCCGAGCAGCACCGACGCGGTGGAGCTGCCGGGGATGCCCAGCGTCAGCAGCGGGATCAGCGCGCCGCCGGTGACCGCGTTGTTCGCGGCCTCGGGCGCGGCGACGCCCTCGGGGATGCCGGTGCCGAACTTCTCGGGATGCTTGCTGCCGTTCTTGGCGAGGTTGAGGCCGACCCAGGAGGCGATGTCGCCGCCGGCGCCGGGCAGAATGCCGATCAGAACGCCGACTAGGGAGCACTCGCCGATCAGCGGGATCAGGCCCTTAAACTCCTTCCACGGCGGGAGGAAGCGGCCCTTGAGCTCGGCGACCTCCTTGACGGTGGTGGTGTTCAGCCCTCGCTCCTCCGACTGGATCATGACCTGGGAGATGGAGAACAGGCCGATCATCGCGGGGATCAGGCTCACGCCGCCGAGCAGCGCGGGGATCTTGAAGGTATAGCGGGCGTAGCCGTCGGGCGAGAAGCCGATCAGGCCCGCGACGAGGCCGATCGCGCCGGCGAGCAGGCCCTTGATCATCGAGCCGGAGGACAGCGACGCGATCAGCGTCAGGCCGAAGATGGCGATGAGGAAGTACTCCGGCGAGCTGAACTTCAGCGACACGCGCGCCAGCGGCGGCGCGATGAGCAGCAGCGCGATGGCGCTGATGACGCCGCCGATGACGGACGAGGTCGTCGAAAGGCCGATGGCGTGCAGCGCCTCGCCCTTTTGCGTCATCGGATAGCCGTCCAGGCAGGTCGCCGCGGAGGACGGCGTGCCCGGCGTGTGGATCAAAATCGCGGAGATCGAGCCGCCGTACACGGCGGAGGTATAGATCGCGGCGAGCATCAGGATCGCCGCCGTGGGGTCCATGCCATAGGTCGCGGGGATCAGCAGCGCAATGCCCATCGTGGCGCTCAGGCCCGGGAGGGCGCCGATGACCATGCCGCCGACAACGCCGATGATCAGGCCGATCAGGGCTTCAACGGTGAACAGGTTGTTCAGGCTGCTTGCGATAGCGGAAAACATTCAGCACTCCTCCTTTCCTCAGAACAAAATGCCCTCGGGCAGCGAAACGTGCAGCTCGTAGACGAACAGCAGGTAGATGAAGCCCAGCATGCCGACCGTCGTGAGGATCATGGTCAGAGGCTTGCGGTAGCCCATGAACCACATGAAGCCGAGCATGAACACCGCGCTCGCCACGAAAAAGCCGATCTTGTCGAGCAGCAGCACGTAGACGAGGATCATCACGAAGGTGAGCATCGGATTTTTGAAGATCGCCGGCTGCACGACCTCTCCGCCGGGGACCTTCGCGTGGATGACGGACCAGACGATCAGAATGGCGGAGAGGCCGATGAAGGCGCCCAGCGCCACGTGGGTATACATCTGCGTGGTTGCCGGGAACTGGAGCGAGATGATCCACGCCCAGATCCCGACGGCGGCGCAAACAATGCCGATGACCAGATCCTGGATTCTTGATTTTTCCATTTTTCTGTGTTTCCCTCCATTTATTTCATCGTGGTTTTGGATCGCAAACGCTTCGAGCCCCACCGCCCTTTCCTGCTCCGGGCGCGAAACCGCGCCGTTGTCGACAAAAAACCGAAAGCCGCCCGTGCCGCGGGCGCTCACGGCTCCGCTCACGCCTCGCGGAAGAGCGTCAGATTGCCGTCCGAATCGAACGGGACTTCCTCGTACGGGCCGACGACCTCCACCGGCTTGACGGCGGCGCGCACCGCCGCCTCGGACATATAGACCTCGTCGAGATACTTCGTGCTGCGGATGATGACGAGGCGGATATCCTCGTTTTTGATCTGCCCGCAAAGCTTCACCGCCGCCTGGAACACCTCCCGGTCGTTGGCGAGGACCATCGGGATGCGCGTGCTGTTCGGCTCGGTCGAGGTGATCGTGTTCATGTACGACACCTCAAGGTCGACCTGCTCGTACATATGCCGCGGCATGAAGTCGGCAAGGCCCATGCCGTTGCCGTTGCCCTCGGACTTCTCGGTCAGGTTGAGCACGCCGAGCTTGATGGTGTTCGGCCCGCCGGAGGCGGCGCGCGTGTGATAGCGGCCGATGATGTTGGTGTCCATGCCGGTGCCGCTGATCTCCTTGCCGATCTCGTTGACGATCAGGCAGTCGATCTCGTCCAGCGCGATGCGCGGCATCCGCTCGCGCGAGGAGACCAGATACCCCGGCTCCTTCTCCAAAATCTCGTCCTTTCGCAGCACGTGCAGCTCCGCCAGATGGTTGTAGCCGTTTTCGACCGTGCTCACGCCGCAGAGGATGTTCAGCTTCTCCAGCCCGATGCTGCCCACGGCGACGATATTCTCCGCCATGTTCTCAAAACGCAGGAAATGCGTCATTTCCGCGCCCCGCTGCTTGGCAAGGCCGATGGCGAGCATCTTCACAAGCCCGCTTTCATACCTGCCGCGGAACGAGGTGTGCAGCTTCACGCGGTTGACGAGGATGATGCCGTCCGCCTCGCAGGCGTTCTTGTCGATGTACACAGGCAGGCCCTTGGGCGTCGTGCCGATCTGCTTGACCTCCATCGACGAAACGACGGGCGCGCCGATGGTCTCCTCGGTGATGCCGTAGCGGCGCAGCACCTCGCGCTGGCCCTCGGCGGTGGCGCCGCCGTGGCTGCCCATCGCCGGGATCAGGATGGGCTGCCCGCCCTTTTCCTTCACGAAATCCGCCACCGTCTTGATGATGAGCGCGTACTTGTCGATCCCGCGGCTGCCGCAGGTGATCGCGATGCGCGCGCCCGGGCGGATCGGCGCGCAGGTCTCCTCCAGACCGCGGCGGAGCACGCCCTCCACGTCGGCAAGCTCGTCGTTGTTAAAGGTCTGGCGGACCTTCGCCACCTTCGGGATCTGATAGCTCTTGAGAAGCTCGCTGATTGCGTTCATTCCCTCTCCTCGCTTTCGCACTATTTCAAAAAATGCATCGTTTCTTGCAAAATAATAATACATTCCCGCCCCCGTGTCAAGTGGCGGCGCGGCTAAAGAACGCGCTAAATTCAGTGAAATTTGACGCGTCCTACCGTCGGCGGGGCGGCAGGCGCCGCAGCCGCGCGGCGCTCATTCCAGGCACAGCGCGAGCAGCTCCTCCGGCGTGTCGACAATGGTTTCCGCCCCCGCCGCCTCCAGCGCGGCGCGCCCGCGGAAGCCCCAGCTCACCGCGATGAGCGGCAGCCCCGCGTTTCGCGCGGTCTCGACGTCCACCTCCGAGTCGCCCACGTACACCGCGCCGCGGCGCGGCGCGTCCAGCGCGGCGAGCGCCGCGAACACGCTGTCCGGCGCGGGCTTGCGGCGGCAGCCGGGCGTCTCGCCGACGGCGGCGTGCAGCAGCGCGCCGAAGTGCTCCGCGCTCAAAAGCTTCACCGCCCGGTCTGGCTTGTTGGACACGACGGCGAGCTTCTTTCCCGCCGCGTTCAGCGCGGCAAGCGCCGGGACGACGCCGTCATAGGGGCGCGTATGGTCGCGGCAGTGCGCCGCGTAGTGCGCCTGATAGCGGCGCAGCGCCTCGGCAAGCTCCTGCTCGCCGCTGCCTTCCGGCATGGCGCGGCGGATCTGGTTCGCCGCGCCGTTGCCGACGTAGCTGCGGATCTCGTCCAGCGTGCGCTCCGGATGCCCCAGCTCCCGCAGCACCGCGTTCGTGCTCGCCCACAGGTCGCGCAGCGTGTCGAGCACCGTGCCGTCCATGTCGAGCAAAATCGTCTGATAGCCCATGCTTCTCCCCTTTTCCGTTTCTTCGTATTATATCCCCTCCGCCGCCCGATTGCAAGCGCGCGAGCGCGTTCCGCCCTTGCAATCCGCCGTCCGGAGGGGTATAATTATCGCATCTGAACGATCGGAGGTTACCGCCATGCACGAACTGGAACGCCAATATCACATCCACTGCGCGCCGGGCGAGGTCGGCCGCTACGTGATCCTTCCCGGCGATCCGGGCCGCTGCGAGTCCATCGCGGCGCATTTCGACGACGCGAGGCTCGTCGCGCAGAACCGCGAGTTTACCACCTACACCGGCACGCTGCTGGGCGAGCCCGTGAGCGTCTGCTCCACCGGCATCGGGGGCCCGTCGGCCTCCATCGCGATGGAGGAGCTGCACAAGCTGGGCGCGGACACGTTCCTGCGCACCGGCACCTGCGGCGGCATCGACATGTCCGTGCGCACCCACGACATCGTGATCGCCACCGGCGCGATCCGCTTCGAGCACACCTCGCTGGAGTACGCGCCCATCGAGTTCCCCGCCGTGGCGGACTTCGGCATGGTGGAGGCGCTGGTCCAGGCCTGCCGCGCCCTCGGCTACCGCTTCCACACCGGCGTCGTGCAGTGCAAGGACAGCTTCTACGGCCAGCACAGTCCCGAGCAGAGCCCCGTGTATTACGAGCTTTTGAACAAGTGGGAGAGCTGGAAGCGCCTGGGCGTCAAGGCGAGCGAGATGGAGTCCGCGGCGCTGTTCGTCGTGGCGGCGGCGCTGCACGTGCGCTGCGGCTCCTGCTTCCACACGGTTTGGAACCAGGAGCGGGAGAAGGCCGGCCTCGACAACGAGATGAGCGAGAATACGAATTCCGCCGTCCGCGTGGCGGTGGAGGCGCTGAAGCTGGTGATCGAGCGCGACCGCGCCGAGGCGCAGACGCGCCCGCCCACCACCGGCGAGCTGTTCCGCCATCAGGTCAAGCGGCCCTGACGCCGCTCCGGAAAGCCCTGTATGGATACCTATATGGATAAGAAAGTGATCGGCATCCTCGGCGGCATGGGCCCCCTCGCCACCGCCGACCTGTTCCGCAAGCTCACCGAGCACACCGCCGCCGCCTCCGACCAGGAGCATCCCCGCGTGTGCATCGACTCGAACACCGACATTCCCGACCGGACGGCGGCGCTGCTGCGCGGCGGCGCCGACCCCGTGCCGGAGATGGTCAAAAGCGCGAAGCGGCTGGAGAGCATCGGCGCGGACGTGCTCATCATGCCCTGCAACACGGCGCACTGCTTCCACGCGTCCGTCGCCGCGGCGGTGAACGTCCCCGTGCTGCACATGATCGCCCTGACGCGCGACGCGCTCGTGCGCCGCGGCGTGCGCACCGCCGGGCTGCTCGCCACCGACGGCACCGTGGAGACCGGCATCTATCAAAAGACCTTCGACGGCAGCGGCGTTTCGCTGCTCACCCCCGCCGCGGACGATCAGGCGGCGGTCATGGACGTGATCTACGGCGGCGTCAAGGCGGGGCGGCGCGATTACGACGCCGCGGCGTTCCGCGCCGCCTGCGAGGGGCTGCTCGCGCGCGGCGCGGAGACGCTGGTGCTCGGCTGCACCGAGCTGCCCCTCGCCTTCGAGCTGTACCGCCTCGACTATCCCGCCGTCGACCCGACGCTGGAGCTCGCGCTGGGCGCGCTCCGCTTCGCCGGCTGCGCCATCAAGGAATAAGGAGGGCAAAGCCATGAGCTATGCCGACCGCGTCTTTCGCGAAAACTGCCTCGACATCCTGCAAAACGGCGTGCGGGACGACAATCTTGCCGTCCGCCCGCGCTGGGAGGACGGGACTCCCGCCCACACGATCAAGAAATTCGGCGTCGTGAACCGCTACGACCTCTCGCGCGAGTTCCCGATCCTCACGCTGCGCCGCACCTACTGGAAAAGCGCGGTGGACGAGCTTTTGTGGATCTGGCAGAAGAAATCCAACAACGTCCGCGACCTCTCCTCCCACATCTGGGACGCGTGGGCGGACGAGAACGGCAGCATCGGCAAGGCGTACGGCTATCAGCTCGGCGTGAAGCACAGGTATCCCGAGGGCGAGATGGACCAGGTGGACCGCGTGCTCTACGATCTCAGGCACAACCCCGCCTCCCGCCGCATCCTCACCAACATCTACAACTTCGCCGACCTGCACGAAATGGCGCTCTACCCCTGCGCGTACTCCATGACCTTCAACGTCTCGGGCGACACGCTCAACGCGATATTGAACCAGCGCAGCCAGGATATGCTGGCTGCGAACAACTGGAACGTGGTGCAATACGCGGTGCTGGTGCACATGTTCGCGCAGGTCTCCGGGCTGAAGGCGGGCGAGCTGGTGCACGTCATCGCCGACTGCCACATCTACGACCGCCATATTCCCATCATCGAAAAGATGCTCGCCGCGCCGGAGCGGCCCGCGCCGGCGTTCTCCGTCGACCCGTCCGTCACGGACTTCTACGCGTTCACGAAGGACAGCTTCACGCTGGAAAACTATCAATACGCGCCGTTTGAGGACAAGATCCCCATCGCGGTATAAAGGGGCGTTACCTATGCAAGCCATTGTCTGTGTCAGCAGGAACTGGGGCATCGGCCTCGACGGCCGGCTGCTCTTCCACCTCTCCGCCGACCTGAAGCGCTTCCGCGCGCTCACGGTCGGGAAAACCGTCATCCTCGGCTCCCGCACGCTCGCGACCTTCCCGGGCGGGAAGCCGCTGCCGGACCGCCGCAGCATCGTCCTCACCCGCGGCGACGCGCCGGTGGAGGGCGCGGAGACGGCGCACTCCGTCGAGGAGGCGGCCGCCCTCGCGGGGGACGGCGCGTTCGTCATCGGCGGCGCCAGCGTCTACGCGCTGCTGCTCCCCCTCTGCGAGCGCGTTCTGGTCACGAAGGTGGACGCGCAGCCGGAGGCGGACAGCTTTTTCCCCAATCTGGACGCGCACCCCGACTGGCGCGTGGAGCGCGAGAGCGAGGAGCTGGAGGAAAACGGGCTGCGCTTCCGTTTCGTCGACTACGTAAGGGTCTGACGCATGGCGGACATGACCACGGACGTGCGCTACGTCAGGGGCATCGGCGAGGCGCGCGCGAAGTCGCTGCAAAAGCTGGGCGTCACGAACCTGCGCGAGCTGATCTCCTACTTCCCCCGCGCCTACGAGGACCGGCGGGAATACCGGCGCATCGCCGACCTCGCCCCCGGGGAGAGCGCCTGCGTGCGCGCCGTCGTCGCCGCGGAGCCGACGCTCGCCCGCGTCCGCCGCGGTCTGGAGCTGGTGAAGCTGCGCGTGGTGGACGAGTCCGCCGCGCTGGAGCTGACCTATTTCAACCAGCCCTATCTCAAAAACACGTTCCGCACGGGCGAGGAATACGTCTTTTACGGCAAGGCGGAGGGGGATCTGCTGCGCCGCCGGATGACGAACCCGCTCTTTGAGCGCGCGGGCGAGAACCGCGTCACGGGGCGCATCATGCCCGTCTATCCGCTCACCGCGGGCGTGAGCCAGTCGCTTCTGTACAAGGCGGTGCGGCAGGGGCTGGACGCCTGCGCCGACGAGCTGGGCGACTTTCTGCCCGAGGACGTGCGCGCGGCGCACCGGCTCTGCCATGTGCGCTACGCCTATGAAAACATCCACTTTCCCGCCGACGACGCGGCGCTCGCCGTCGCGCGCCGGCGGCTCGCGTTCGAGGAGCTGTACCTGCTGACGCTGGGGCTGCGGCTGCTGCGCTCGCGCCGCTCGTCCGCCACGCCCTGCGCCTGCAAAAGCGTCAGCCTCGATCCGTTTTACGCCGCGCTGCCCTTCACGCTCACCGGCGCGCAGCGCCGCGCCGCCGAGGATGTCGCGCGCGACCTCTCCGCCGGGCGGGCGATGAACCGCCTCGTGCAGGGCGACGTCGGCTCCGGCAAAACGATGGTCGCGGCGGCGGCAATCTGGTACGCGGCGCAAAGCGGCCTCCAGAGCGCGCTCATGGCGCCCACGGAGATCCTTGCCGAGCAGCACTTCCAAACGCTCTCCCCGCTGCTGGAGGGGCTGGGCGTGCGCTGCGCCCTGCTGACCGCCTCCACCGGCGCGAAGGAACGCCGCGCGCTGCTGGAGCGCCTCGCCGGCGGGGAGACGGACCTCGCCATCGGCACGCACGCGCTGATCTCGCCGGACGTCGCATACAAAAACCTCGGTCTCGTCGTCACGGACGAGCAGCACCGCTTCGGCGTAGCGCAGCGCGCCGCGCTCGGCGCGAAGGGCAGCGACCCGCATCTGCTCGTCATGTCGGCGACGCCGATCCCGCGCACGCTGGCGCTGATGATCTACGGCGACCTCGATGTGTCGCTCATCGACGAGCTGCCCCCCGGGCGGCAGAAGATCGACACCTTCGCCGTGAACACAAGCTATCACAAGCGCATCTGGGCCTTTCTGCGAAAGCTGGTCGCCGAGGGGCGGCAGGCGTATATCGTGTGCCCGATGGTCGCCGCGAACGACGAGCTGCCCGACGAGCGCAAGGCGGTGACCGCCTACGCCGAAAAGCTGCAAAGGGAGGTTTTTCCCGACCTCGCCGTCGCCCCCATCCACGGCAAGCTCAAGGCGAAGGAGAAGGACGCGGTCATGCGCGCCTTCGCCGCGGGGGAGATCCACATCCTCGTCTCCACCACGGTGATCGAGGTCGGCGTGGACGTGCCGAACGCGGCGGTCATGCTGATCGAAAACGCCGAATGCTTCGGCCTCTCCCAGCTCCACCAGCTTCGCGGGCGCGTCGGGCGCGGGACGCACAAGTCGTACTGCATCCTCGTGTCCGACAACGACGGGGAGGACAACAAGCGCCGCCTCGCGGTGATGACGCGCACGAACAACGGCTTCGAGATCGCGGAGGAGGATCTGAAGCTCCGCGGCCCCGGCGATTTCTTCGGCGCGCGGCAGCACGGCCTGCCCTCGCTGCGCGTGGCGGATTTCACCTGCGACATGGAGCTGCTGCACGAGGCGCGCACCGCGGCGGAGGCTCTGCTTGCCGCCGACCCCGCGCTGACGGCGCATCCCGCGCTCCGCGCGCGCATCGACGAGCTGTTCGAGCTCAAGGCGGGCACGATGAATTGAGGTGAGCCCCACGGAACACGCCACGAAAATGCTGCGCTCCTATCTGCTGCGCTTCGTCTTCCGCGCGCTGGTGCTGCTCGCCGTGCTCTGCGCCTATCTCACGGAGCGGGAGGCGCTGGACTTCACGAAAAACGCGCGAGTGCTGCGCCCGGTCAACCTGCTGTGGGTGTTCTTCGTCGTATCCTTCGCGCTCCAGCTCTCGCCGCGCTCCCGCGTCAGCCGCGGCTGCCTCAAGCAGTTTCCCCAGTACTTCGAGCGCATCGGCTCCGCCGTGGACGCGTTCCGCTTCCGCGCGCGCCTGACGCGCCTCGACCTTGGCGCGACGCGCGTGGCGCTTTTGTGGATCGCGCTGAACCTGATCTTCGCCGCGCTGTATCTGCGCGGCGTCATCGGCGTGCCGGACATGGTGCTGCTGGCGACGTTCTACTACCTCTGCGACCTCGTCTGCATCATGTTCTACTGCCCGTTCCAGTCGCTCGTGATGAAGAACAAGTGCTGCGTCACCTGCCGCATCTTCGCCTGGGGCACCATCATGATCGCGACGCCGCTGGTCTTCATCCCGCACCTCTGGTCGTGGAGCGCCGTGGCGCTGGCGCTGGCGTGCACGGTGCTCTGGGAGGTCGCCTACTACCGCCACCCCGAGCGCTTCGTCGAGGAGACGAACGCCTTCCTCGCCTGCGAGAACTGCACGGACCGTCTCTGCGTCATCAAAAAGCACGAGCTGCATCGGAAATATCCGCAAAAATAAGCGGCGCTCCGCGCGCGAAACGCCGCGAAGCGCCAAACGAAAACGGGCGCCGCCTGCCGGCGGCGCCCGTTTTTTCAACATCATACCAATATTCGGCTGAAATCAGTATCAGATCAGCCGCACGCCGCCCGCGTCGCGAATATGGACGAGGTGGCAGCAGCGCGCGCCGAATTCCGCCTCCATGCCGGAGACGAACGCGTCCAGCCGCGCCAGCGGCACGTACGCCTGCGCCGTGCCGGCGAAGCCGCCGCCGTGGACGCGCGCCGCGCCCTCCGGTCCCGCGAGGCTTCGTGCGGCGCGGATCACGCGCAGCAGCCTATCGCCGCCGGGACGGTCGACAGCCACGTTTTGCAGCTTCGTCTCCGACGATTCGCCCGACGCGCGCACCAGCGCGAGGAAGCGCGGGAAGTCGCCCGCCTCCAGCGCGCGGTACTGCTCCTCGGCGCGCCTCGTCTCCGCGAAGAAATGCTCCGCGCGCAGCACGGGGCGCTCGCCCAGCGCGGCGAGCAGCTCCTCCCGCCGGCGCAGAAACGCCGCCTCGTCCACGGCGCGCAGCGTCTCCGCGCCGAAGCGCCGCGCCACCTCGCCCATCTCCCGGGGGATGGCGGCGAACGCGTCGTCCAGCTCGGAGTGGTTCGCCCCGCTGTCGAGGATGACCAGCGCGTAGCCCGCGCGCTCAAAATCGACGGCGCAGCGATGCACCGCCGGCTCCCCCGGATCTGCAAGGTCGACGGCGATGACGCCGCCCACGGAGCAGGCAAGCTGGTCAAGCAGGCCGCAGGGCTTGCCGTAGTACACGTTTTCGGCGTACTGTCCGATCTTTGCGAGCGTGACGGCGTCCAGCGCGCCGCCGCAGAACAGGCAGTTGACGATCTGCCCCGTGAGCACCTCGAACGCGGCGGAGCTGGACAGGCCCGAGCCGCGCAGCACGCTCGTCTCCGTATAGGCGTCGAAGCCGCCCACGGGGAAGCCCAGCGCCTCGACGCGCGCGGCGATGCCGCGCACCAGCGCCGCGGAGCGGCTGCGCTCATCCAAGCGGATGCCCGCGTCGCCCAGCGTGACCACCGCGGGATCATGCCCCTTGGAATAGATGCGGATCACCGGCTGGTCGCTGCGCGCGACGCAGGCGAGCGTGTCCATGTCGACGCTCGCGGCAAGGGCCCACCCGTTTTGATGGTCGGTGTGGTTGCCGCCCAGCTCCGTGCGCCCCGGCGCGCTGAAAACCGCCAGCTCCCGTTCGCGCGACGGGTCGAGCAGCCGGCAGAAGCCCTCCGTCACGGACGCGACGCGGGATGAAACGGCGGCAAGCCCCCGCGCGCCGTACACGGCGCGCAGCCGCTCGTCGCATTCGCCCCGACGCAGCGCCTCAAGCAGTTCGTTCGCGCGCATTGCAGCCTCCCGTCAAACCGCCGCTTCCGCGGCGTTCGCCTTCGCCAGCTCTTCCTCCTCCAGCATCCGGTACGCCACCTTGCCCACCAGCGTCTTGGGCAGCTCCTCGCGGAACTCCACGTCATAGGGCATGGCGTATTTCGCCACGTGCTTCGCGCAGTAGTCGAGAATGGAGCGCTTCGTCTCCTCGTCCGGCGCAAAGCCGGGGTTGAGCTTCACGAACGCCTTGACCTTCTGCATCTTGTAGGCGTCCGGCACGCCGATGACACAGCTCATCTGCACCGCCTCGTGCGCGTCGAGGACGTTTTCGATCTGCGCGGGATAGACGTTGTAGCCGGACGAGATGATCATGCGCTTGGCGCGGCCGCGGAAGAACACGAAGCCCTCGTCGTCCATCACGCCGAGATCGCCTGTGTAGACCCAGGTGAGCCCGTCGGCGTGGGCGCGCAGCGTCTGCGCCGTCTCGTCCGGATGCTTCATGTACTCCTTCATCACCGTCGGCCCGGCGAGCAGGATCTCGCCCTCCTCGCCGTAGGGCAGCTCGCGGTCGGTGCCCGGCTCGACGATCTTGATATACGTGTCGGGGAACGGCAGGCCGATGCTGCCCTCCTTGTGCATGTGCGGCGGCGTGAGGCAGCAGGCGGTGACGGTCTCCGTCGTGCCGTAGCCCTCGCGCACCTGCACGGCGGCCTTGTGATCGTAGAGGAACTTGTCGAATTTCTTTTTCAGCTCGACGGACAGGCTGTCGCCGCCGGAGAACACGCCCTTGAGGCAGGAGAGGTCGGCGCCCTCCATGCTGGGCAGGCGCAGCAGCGCCTCGTAGAGCGTCGGGACGCCCGCGATGAAGTTGCAGCGGTACTTGACGATCTGCTTGGCGTAGCTCTTGGCGGTGAAGCGCGGGATCAGGATGCACCGCTCGCCGCCGGCGAGCATCGAATGGATGCACACGCCCAGGCCGAAGCCGTGGAACAGCGGCATGGCGGCAAGCATCTTGTCGCCGGGGCGCACCATCGGGTTCGCCGCCAGGACCTGCTCGGCGAGGGCGTTGAAGTTCTTGTTTGTCAGCACGATGCCCTTGGTCGTGCCAGTCGTGCCGCCGGAGTAGAGGATCACGGCGGGGTCGTCGCTTTTGCGCGGGACCTTGAAGGACTTGTAGTAGCAGCAGTGGGAAAGGCGCATGAAGTCCCGCCACATCAGCACCGGCGCGTCCACGGGGATCTTTTCGATCTTGCGCCCCTCCGTGAGCATATAGCCGGCGCGGATGGGCCTGGAGAGCGCGTCCTTCACCGACGCGATCACGATGTTGACGACCTTGGTGTTCTGGCGGACGCGCTCGAACTTGTCGTAGAACTGGTCGAGCGTGATGGCGAGCACGCTTTCGGACTCGTTTAAGTAAAACTCGATCTCCTTCTCCGCCGAGAGCGGGTGGATCATGTTGGCGACGCCGCCGACGAGGTTGACGGCGTAAAAGAGATAGATCGCCTGCGGGCAGTTCGGCATGGCGATGGTAACGCGGTCGTTCTCGCGGATGCCGATGGTCTTGAGCGCCCTGGCGCAGCGCTCGATCTCCGCGATCAGCTGGCGGTAGGTCGTGTGCCGGCCCATAAAGTCGAACGCAACGTAGTTGGGGTACTCCTTCGCGGTGGCCTCCACCTTTTCAAACATCGTGCCCTCGAAGTAGTCCAGATGGAAGGGCACCTCGCCCAAATGCTCCTTCCACGGGGTCTTAGCGGTGATCTCGCTCATGGCTTCGCACTCTCCTTCTCTTTCTGTGTCTCAAACGGAACCTCCGCGGCAAGCGGTTTTTCAAGCTCCTCCGGGTGTTCGAGCAGGTATTTGAGCAAGCGGATGCTCTTGGCGTAGTAGTAGCCGTCCGCGATGCGCTCGTCGACCGTCAGGCCCAGGTCCAGCGACTCGTACATCCGCACGAAGCCGTTCTGGTTATACAGCGGCGCCCACTTCTTCTCGCCGATGACGACGAACAGCGACGCCGTGCCCCAGTTCGCCAGATGGTGGTAGCCGCACTTGAGCCGGATCGAGCCGAGGTTGGAGATGAACACCGTGCTGTAGTTCGGGTCGTCCGCGATCAGCGAATCGGGCACCCAGCCGTGCTTGTCGAGAAACATGACGATGTGCAGCAGCAGCTTCGCGAACCAGCGCGGCAGGCGGTTGAACCAGTCCATGCTGTCGTCCGTGGTGTTCTGCGTGCCCGAGCGCGTGCTGCGCACGATGTCGCGGATGGCGTCGTGGATGGTGTCGACGGTGTCCTCCGGCTTCGCCTCCAGAAACGCCATGCGCTCCTCGCTCGAATCGCTGAACTCCTTTTTCACGACGAACGCCGACGTCACCTTGTCGCGCTGGTAGTAGTTGCCGTTGACGTAGAAGCGGTTGAGCTTCGGGCGCAGCGTCACGGTCTTGACCAGCGCCGTCACGATCAGGTGAAAAAACGTGTACTTGAAGTCGACTCCCGCCGCGTTCCGCTTTTCCAGATACGCGTTGATCGCGGTCAGGTCGATGCGCTCGGAGATGTACGCCTCGTTGTCCGGACGGTTGGGATAGATGACGCCCATGATGAAGTGCAGCGCGTCCTCGCGCCGCAGCAGCGTCGCGTCCTTCCGGTCCCCCCACCGCTTTTTTGCCGGTGTGTTTTCTGCCATTGGGCCACTTCCTTTTTTCTGGGATAAGTTTTCAAAAACCGCCTGCGCGTCACACGTTGAAGCGGAAATAGATCATGTCGCCGTCGCGCACGACGTAGTCCTTCCCCTCGGAGCGCAAAAGCCCCTTTTCCTTCGCCGCCTGCACGCTGCCGCAGGCGATCATCTCGTCGAAACCGATCGTCTCGGCGCGGATGAAGCCGCGCTCGATGTCGCTGTGGATCCTGCCCGCCGCCTGCGGCGCCTTCGTGCCGCTTTTGATCGTCCACGCGCGGCACTCGTCCTCGCCGTAGGTGAGAAACGAGATCAGCCCCAGCAGCGAGTAGGAGCACTGGATCAGCCGGTCGAGCCCGGACTCCGCGATGCCCAGCTCGTCGAGGAACAGCTCGCGCTCCTCCTCGTCCAGCCCCGCGATCTCCTGCTCCAGCTTCGCGCAGATGGGCAGCACCTGCGCGCCCTCCCGCGCCGCCTTTTCGCGCACGAGGGCGAGATAGGGGTTGTCCTCCTGCGCGGCGAAGCCGTCCTCGTCCATGTTCGCGGCGTAGATGACCGGCTTGAGGCTCAGAAGGTCGGCGCCCTCGACCAGCTTCGCGTCGTCGCCCGAGCACTCGAACGTGCGCGCGGACCGGCCCGCGTCCAGATGCTTCGCCAGCGTCTCGAACAGCTCCGCCTCGCGCGCCGCCTGCTTGTTGCCGGACTTGGCGTTTTTCGCCGCCTTCTCCGCCCTGCGGTTCACCAGCTCCAGATCCGCCATGATCAGCTCAAGGTCGATCGTTTCGATGTCGCCCAGCGGGTCGACGGGGACGTTCTGCGTCGCGTCCGCGACGACGTGCATGATGTTCTCGTCGTCGAAGCAGCGCACGACGTGGACGATCGCGTCCGTGCGGCGGATATTCTCCAGAAACTTGTTGCCGAGGCCCGCGCCGGTGCTTGCGCCCTTCACAAGCCCGGCGATGTCGACGAACTCGATGACGGCGGGCGTCTTTTTCTTCGGGTGATACATCTCGGCGAGCCGGTCGAGCCGCGCGTCCGGCACGGCGACCATGCCGACATTCGGCTCGATGGTGCAAAACGGATAGTTGGCGCTCTCGGCGCCGGCGTTGGTGATGGCGTTGAACAGCGTGCTCTTGCCGACGTTCGGCAGTCCCACGATCCCTAATTTCATTTAAAAATGCCCTCTTTCGACGAAAATTTGATCCGGCTCAAATTCGGTTTATTTTATCATATGCGGCAGAGCAGGGCAAGCCCCTTTTTCTCCGCGCCGCTTTTTCCGCGCAGGCGCGTTCTTCGGCTTGCAAATCCCGTCAGGGTTTGGTATAATTCGGTTGAATCGAGCAGAAATCTCCGGCAAATCCCGCAAAAAGCCTGGGAAAACGCGGCCGCGAGGCGCGGCGGAACATGAGGAAAAGGAGTAAGACCGCATGGAAACAAAACGCTTTGGCAAGGGGGACGTCATCTTCCGGGAGGGTTCCCTCGGCAACACGATGTATGAGATCAAAAGCGGCACGGTCGGCATTTTCGCCGCCTACGGCGAGCCCGGCGAGCAGAAGCTGACCGAGCTGGAGGCGGGACGCATTTTCGGCGAAATGTGCGTCATCGAGGTCTATCCCCGCAGCGCCACCGCCGTGGCGCTCACCGACGCGGAGGCGGAGGAAATCTCCACCGCCGACCTGCAGGCATACTTCGCCGCGCAGCCCGAGCGGCTTCTTTCGATCATGCGCGGCATGACCCGCCGCCTGCGCGAGCTGACGGCGGATTATCAGGAGGTCTGCGGCAAACTGGGCGAGTGGAACAGCGCGGAGAAAGCGGGCGCGGAGAAAAGCTCCGGCCTGATGTCGGCGATCCGGAAATTCGCCGCCGTGTTCCGCGGCGCAAAATCCGCCGAGCTGTACGACGTCCGCTGAAGGGCGCCGGAAAGCCGGATCAACAGATAGGGGTGCAACATGGAAAATCGTGTTTATAACAAGGGCGAGATCATCTTTCGCAGCGGCGACGCCGCCGATTGTATGTTCGATATCCGCTGGGGCAGGGTCGGTATTTTCGCGAATTACGGCACGGCGCGGCAGAAGCAGCTTGCCGTGCTGGAGGGCGGCGAGTTCTTCGGCGAGGCGGGCATGATCGACCGCGCGCCGCGCAGCGCCGACGCCGTGGCGCTGGAAAACGGCACGTCGCTCACTCCGATCACCGAGGACCAGCTCGGCGCGCTGTTTCAGGAGAAGCCCGCCAAGGTGCTGATGATCATGCAGCAGCTCTCCGGGCATCTTCGCCGCCTGACGCGGAGCTATATGGACGCGTGCGCCGCCGCCGCCGGCGTCGCCGCGCTGGAGGAGTCGGGCGCGGCGGACCCCGCCGCCGAACAGGAGGCGCAGGCAAAGGCGGAGCATTACGCGCAAGAGGGGCAGGACCCGTTTTACGCCGGCGCCTGACCGGCGCGGCGCGTTTCCCGCGAAATCGGCGCGGCGCGGCACTTTGCCGCGCCGCGCTTTTTCTCCGCGCTTGCAAGAGGCGGCGGGCTGTGATATAGTATAGTGTCAATGTGATTGGATCGGAGGACGCCTGTTTGAATCGCAGCGAAGTATTGGTCGGCGCGGAGGAGCTTGCGCGCCAGAGGGAATATATGCGCGCCGTGCGCGCGCGCAGCGACGCGATGACGCGCGCGCCGCTTGCGCTGGTGGACACCTTCGGCTGCCAGCAGAACGTGGCGGACGGCGAACGCCTCGCGGGGATGCTCGCCGAGATGGGCTACGAGCCGACGACGGACGCCGCCGCCGCGGACGTGGTGCTGCTCAACACCTGCGCCATCCGCGAGCACGCGGAAAAGCGCGTGTTCGGCGCGCTGGGCGAGCTGACGCACACCAAGGCGGCAAAGCCGGAGCAGCTGGTCGTGCTGTGCGGCTGCATGGCGCAGCAGCCGCGCGTCGCGGACAAGGTGCGCGAATCCTACCGCCACGTCGACCTCGTCCTCGGCCCGCAGGCGGAATGGCGCCTGCCGGAGCTTTTGTACCGCGCCCTCACCGAGCGCGCGCGCGTCTTCGCCGTGGACGACGAGCACGGCCGCATCGCCGAGGACCTTCCCGTGAAGCGGGACGGCACGGTGCGCGCGTGGGTAAGCATCATGTACGGCTGCAACAACTTCTGCTCGTACTGCATCGTGCCCTACGTCCGCGGGCGCGAGCGCTCCCGCGACCCGGAAAAGGTCGTCGCGGAGTGCCGCGAGCTGATCGAGGCGGGCTATCGCGAAATCTACCTGCTGGGGCAGAACGTCAACAGCTACGGCAACGATTTGAACAACGGCTGGGACTTCGCCCGCCTGCTCGCCGCCATCGACGAGATCCCCGGCGACTACTGGCTGCGCTTCATGTCCAGCCAGCCCAAGGACGCCACGCCCCGCCTGTTCGAAACCATGGCGCGCTGCGCCCATGTGGCAAAATGCCTGCACCTGCCCGTGCAAAGCGGAAACGACCGCGTGCTCGCGGCGATGCGCCGCCCCTACACCCGCGCGGGCTATCTGGAGCTGATCGCCGCCGCCCGCCGCGCAATGCCGGGGCTGGTGCTCACCAGCGACGTCATCATCGGCTTCCCCGGCGAGACCGAGGCGGAGGCGATGGACACCGTGTCTCTGGCGCGGGAGGCAAAATTCGACGCGCTGTTCACCTTCCTGTTCTCTCCCCGGCCCGGCACGCCCGCGGCGGAGCTGGACGATCCCGTGCCCCGCGCGGAGAAGCAGAAGTGGTTCGACCGTCTGCTGGACGTCCAGAACGCCTACAGCGCGGAAAAGCACGCCGCCTATATCGGCAGGACCGTCCGCGTCCTCGTCGACGGCGAGAGCGACGATCCCGCCTATCCCCTCTCCGCCCGCACGGAGGGCAACCGCCTCGTCCGCCTTCGGGGCGGCGCGTCGCGCATCGGCAGCTTTGCCGACGCGCGGATCACGGACGCCAACACCTGGGCGCTGTACGGCGAAATCGAATAACGATTCGTAATTTCTCGACAAAATATTACAAAGGCCAATCAAAATCAGGAGGCTGCGACATGAAGATCACCGTTCTTCTGGAAAACACGACCTGCCGGGACGACCTCAAATGCGAGCACGGCCTTTCGCTGCACGTCGAAACGGCGCGGCACAGCCTGCTGTTCGACATGGGGCCGAACGCGATGTTTCTGGAAAACGCCGCGGCGCTCGGCGTCGACGTCGCCGGCGTGGACGTCGCGTTCCTCTCCCACGCGCACGACGACCACAGCGGCGGCTTGGAGCTGTTCTGCAAGCGCAACGAAACGGCGCCGGTGTATCTGCAAAAGGAGGCGTGGGGCGAATACTACGTCGTAACGCCGCAGAAGTGTAAATACATCGGCCTTGACAAGACGCTTAAAAAGTACGCCGGACGCTTCCGCCCCGTCGAGGGGCACACGGTTCTCGACGGGGAGCTGCAGCTCTTTTCCGGCGGCATGGGCTCCGACTACTGGTCCCACGCCAACGACACGCTGCGCGAGCGCAAGGGCGGAGACTATCCGCGGGACGAGTTCCGCCACGAGCAGGACCTGATCGTCACCGAGGGCGGCCGCGCGGTGCTGTTCGGCGGCTGCGCCCACCGCGGCGTCGTCAACATCCTGCGCCGCGCGGAGGAGCTGCTCGGCCGCGCGCCCGACGCGGTGGTCGCGGGCTTTCACCTCTTCAACCCCTCTCTCGGCGCGTCGGAGCCGCGCGAGCTGGTGGAGGCGATCGCGCGCGAGCTTGCCGCCCGCCCGGACACGGTGTACTATACCGGCCACTGCACCGGGCAGGAGGCGTTCGACGTCCTGCGCGAGACGCTCGGCGAGCGGCTGATCGCAATACACACGGGAAGCGTATTTACGATCTGACGCGCCCGTCAGGGCGCAAAAAGCCCCGCGCCGGCTGCGGCGCAACCCATCAGAAAGCGAGGACGCGCCATGTCCGAACTCACCCCCATGATGCAGCAATATCTTGAAATCAAAAAGGCGCACAAGGACGAGATCCTGTTCTTCCGCCTCGGCGATTTCTACGAGATGTTCAACGAGGACGCGCTCACCGCCTCGCGGGAGCTGGACCTGACGCTCACGACCCGCGACCGCGGCAAGGCGAAGGAGGACCAGACCCCGATGTGCGGCGTGCCCTATCACTCCAGCGACGGCTACATCGCCCGTCTGATCGCCAAGGGCTACAAGGTCGCCATCTGCGAGCAGGCGGAGGATCCCGCGCTTGCAAAGGGGCTGGTCAAGCGCGCCATCATCCGCGTCGTCACGCCCGGCACCGTCATCGACAGCCAGAGCCTCGACGCGGGGCGCGGCAACTTCCTCGCGGGCGTGTTCCTCGACGGGGAAACGGCGGGCGTCGCCTTCTGCGACATGTCCACCGGCGAGACCCACGTCACCTCCTTCCGCGGCGCGGACTGCCGGGCGCATCTGGCAAACGAGCTGACGCGCTTCTCGCCCGCCGAGGCGGTGCTCAACGCCGGCGCGTACGAAAACGCGGCGCTTTTGTCCCTGCTGCGGGAAAAGCTGGGCTGCGCCGTGGAGAGCGCTGACAAGCGATTCGACTTGCCGGCAGCCGAAAAATCCGTGCTCGCGCAGTACGGCGAGGACGCCTACGCCCGCCTGCCGCGCAACAATCCCGCCGCGGTGCTGGCGCTGGGCGGGCTTTTGAGCTATCTGCACGAAACGCAGAAGACCGACCTCGCCTACATCAACGCGCTGGACTGTTACGAATCGGGGCGCTTTCTGGAGCTGGACCTCTCCGCGCGGCGCAATCTGGAGCTGACGGAGACGCTGCGCGGCAAGGAAAAGCGCGGCAGCCTTCTGTGGGTGCTGGATCGGACGAAGACCGCGATGGGCGCGCGGTGCCTGCGCTCGTATCTGGAGCGGCCGCTGCGCGACGTCGCGGCGATCAACCGCCGCCTCGGCGCGGTGGAGACCCTCGTGCGCCTGACGATGGCGCGGGAGGAGCTGACCCTCGCCATGACCGGCATCTCCGACATGGAGCGGCTGATCGGGCGCATCGTCTACGGCACGGCGGGCGGGCGCGACTTCGCGTCGCTGCGCGCGTCGATCGAAAAGCTCGCCGCGGTGCGCGAGGGGTTGAAGCCATTTACAAACAGTAAACTTGTCGAATTATACAACAATTTGGATACGCTTGACGACGTCGCGGCGCGGATTCGGGACACGCTGGTGGACGAGCCGCCGTTCTCCGTGCGCGAGGGCGGCTTCATCCGCCCCGGCTTCCACGCCGAGGTGGACCGCCTGCGCGAGATCCGCGACGGCGGGAAGAACCTGCTCCCCGCCATCGTCGAGCGGGAGAAGGAACGCACGGGCATCCGCACGCTGCGCATCGGCTACAACAAGGTGTTCGGCTATTACATCGAGGTGTCGAATTCCTTCCGGGATCAGGTGCCGGAGGACTATATCCGCAAGCAGACGCTGGTCAACGGCGAGCGCTTCGTCACGCAGGAGCTCAAGGATCTGGAGCAGGACATCCTGACCGCCGGCGACCGGCTGGGCGCGCTGGAGTACGAGCTGTTCGAGGCGCTGCGCGCCGACGTCTCCGCCGCCGCGGAGCGCATCCAGCGCACCGCAGCCGCCCTCGCGGAGCTGGACACGCTCTGCTCGTTCGCGACCGTCGCGGCGAAGAACAACTACTGCTGCCCCACCGTGGACGACGGCGGCGTCATCGAGATCCACGACGGCCGGCACCCCGTCGTGGAGCAGGTGCTCAAGGACGCGCTGTTCGTCCCGAACGACACCTACATGGGCGAGAAGGAGAACCGCGTCTCCATCATCACCGGCCCGAACATGGCGGGCAAATCGACCTATATGCGCCAGGTGGCGCTCATCACGCTCATGGCGCAGCTCGGCTCCTTTGTCCCGGCGCGCAGCGCCCGCATCGGCGTGGTGGACCGCATCTTCACCCGCATCGGCGCCAGCGACGACCTCGCGGGCGGGCAGTCGACCTTTATGGTGGAGATGAGCGAGGTGTCGGAGATCCTGCGCGCCGCGACGCCGCGCTCCCTGCTGATCCTCGACGAGATCGGGCGCGGCACCTCGACCTTCGACGGCATGAGCATCGCGCGCGCGGTGCTGGAATACTGCGCGAACCCCCGCAAGCTGGGCGCCAAGACGCTGTTCGCGACGCACTATCACGAGCTCACCGAGCTGGAGGGCTCGCTGCCGGGCGTCAAGAATTACAACATTTCGATCAAAAAGCGCGGCGAAGAGCTGATCTTCCTGCGCAAGATCGTCCCCGGCGGCGCGGACCGCAGCTACGGCATCGAGGTGGCGACGCTGGCGGGGCTGCCGAAGGAGGTCGTCGCCCGCGCGCGGACGATCCTCGCCGCGCTGGAGGCGGAGGGCGGCGCGCCCGCCGCCGCGCCGCGTCGGGACGAGGCGCAGGTGAGCCTGACGGCGCTGGGTGAAGCGGAAGTCCTTGACAGCCTGCGCCGCGCCCAGCCCGAGACGATGACCCCCATCGAGGCGATGCAGCTTTTGTTCGAGCTGAAGAAGAAATTGCAGTAAGGCGGTGATCCCATGGCGTCCAAAACGGCCGCGACCACGCACATGAACCGTACCGAGCGGCTGGCGGGCACGATCTTTTTCGTCGTGTACCTGCTGGTCATGCCGCTGCTGCTGGACAAGCTCTTTTCCATGGCGGAGGTGCTGCTGGGCGCGCGGATCGAGCCGGGGCTTCAAAACGCGCTCTATTACTATTTTCTCTTCGCCCTGACGCTGATCATTTTCCACAGCTTCCTCGCCCTCACGACCACGCGGCTGTTCGACGGGCTCAACCGCTCGCTCACGACGCTGTTTTTGTCGCTTCTGGTGTTTTACGGGGCGAACGAGCTGCTCTACCGCGTGTGCCGCCTGTTTTTGGGCAGCCGCGTCAATCTCAACGACGTGACCATCGCCGCGCAGGTGAACGCCGCGCCGCGCACGACGGCGCTGATCGTCGTTTTTCTCGCGCCGTTCGTGGAGGAGGTCCTGTTCCGCGGCCTGGTGTTCGGCTGCCTCAAGGAGAAGAGCCGCGTCGTCGCCTATGCGATCTCCGCGCTGCTGTTCGCGTTTCTCTACGTCTGGCGCTTCGCGCTCTCGTCGTGGAGCGCGGCGCAGCTGATCCTGCTGGCGCAGTATCTGGTGCCCGGCCTCGTGTTCGCCTGGGCGTTCGACCGCTCCGGCACGCTGTGGACGTCGATCCTGCTCCACGGCGTCGTGAACGCGCTGGCGCTGTGGGTGGCGCTGAGCTGATTGCGCCGCGCCCTGCCGGAGTGCGTCCTGACACCGCCTTTTCTCTTTCTCTTGCGAAAGAGAAAACGCGGTTTCAGACTTCCCCAAAAGAGAAAGACGCCCGCGCTTGCGCGACGCCGCGTCGGCGTTTCCGGCGCTTCCGTTCGATGCGCCAAGCCTCGCGTTCCGCTGCCGCTGCGGTTCCCCCGTTCGGAACGGCGTTCCCCGATCCCGCCGCGCCTGCCGCGGGAGCAGAACGCAACGGCGAAACAGCAGCAGTCTTCCGTCAGCCGCCCAAGGCGGCGACGAGGCGAAAGCAACCTCCCG
>CACZCL010000002.1 GCA_902779695.1 Oscillospiraceae bacterium
CGTTCTGCGGATAGGGCATACCGTGGGAGATGATGGTAGACTCCAGCGCAACGACAGGCTTGCCGGCCTTGACGGCCTCCGCCACTTCGGGCGCGACATCAAGATATTTGTTCAGGCTCATAATGCATTCTCCTTTCAAAATCAACGCCAGATATTGTAGCCTCCGGCGTGCAAAAAGTCAACCAAAGACGTGCGGTATTTATAAACATTCATGTTTTGACGATTTTCTTTGCCCCGCATCTGGGACACATCAGCTCCACCTTTCCCACGCCGCGCGGGACGCGGCGCCAGGTACCGCAGGCGCATCTGACGTATTTGTGCGCCGTATCGCGCCGCCGTTCCAGCCAGCCCCACAGGGGATTGCTGCGCGAAGAGAACCAATAGAGGAATTTGGCGTTTTCGGCACGGCGCTTGGCGACGTTGCGCGAGAGGGCGCGCCAGACAGACAGCGCGAGCAGAAGGGCGGCGAGCAGCCGGAACCCCGCATAGAGCGCCGGCACACGCAGAAATGAGGTGATAGTCTTGAGCACAATGGAAAGCGCCAGCGTTGCCAGACACAGCTGGTCGACGCCATTGCGCCCGTACATAAACCGTGCCAGCGCGCAGCGGATGCGGTACAGCATGTTTATCTTCACGCCCTTCTTTGGAAAATCGTTCCGGGCAAACAGGAGACCGGGCGCAAGCGGGGAAAAGCCCTTCGTCTGCCGGATGCATTAGTATTATGCAGCCCCTATTATAATGCGTACTGAACAAATCCGAAGCCTTGAAAAGCAATCCTTGCTTTTTCTCGATAACGCATTGAAACAATGGCTGAATTCACCAAAATCACTGGTTTTGACGAATTGCAGGGCTCTCGCCCTGCGAATAAACCGCGTTACGGTTTATTCAGTAGACATTATTATAGCCGCGGCACGCGATTGCGTAAAGCGGAACGGGGAAAATTTACAGTTTAGCCACATTTCACACATTTTCAAAATAAATTTTGTCCAATTTATTTTGACTCAACCTCTTTACAAAGGGAATGTTGTTGTGTATAATCGGAGACAATAAAAGAAGTTAAGGAGGCGGGGCATATGCAGTATGACCTCATTGTGCTGGGCAGCGGCCCGGCAGGGCTGGCGGCGGCGGTTGCGGCGCGCGGCCGCGGCAAGACCGCACTGGTTGTCGGCAATCGCTGGCAGGACAGTCCGCTGGCGAAGGCAGAGAAGATCGACAACTACCTCGGATTACCCGGACGGACGGGCTATGCGTTGCTGGAGGCGTTCCAAAAGCATGCGGAGGACGCGGGCGTGGAATTTGTTGTCGGACGCGCAATATCGGTGATGGCGTGGAACGGATTTTCGGTCGCCGTCGGCTCGGACGTGTATCAGGGCAGTGCGCTTGTGATGGCGCCCGGCGTTGTGCGGCAGGCGAAGTTCCCCGGCGAGCCGGAGTATCTGGGCCGCGGCGTGAGCTATTGCGCCACTTGCGACGGCATGAATTTCCGCGGCAGGGATGTGGTGGTGGCCGGGCGTACACCGGACGCACCGGAGGAGGCTGCATTTTTGCAGCGGATCGGTTGCCGCGTGACCTATACCGCACCGAAACGCCCGGACAACCTGCCTGACGAGATCCCCTTTATCGCGGCGGGGAAGGTTGAGATCCGGGGCGAGCAGACCGTGACCGGCGTTGTGCTGGACGGTACGGAGGTCCCTTGCGCGGGCGTGTTCATTCTGCGCGCATCGCTTGCGCCGACCGATCTGCTGCCTGCGTTGGAGACGGACGGAGGTTATATCCGGGTCGACCGTGCGATGGCGACCAACATCTCCGGCGTGTTTGCCTGCGGCGATTGCACGGGCGCGCCGTTACAGGTCGCAAAGGGAGTGGGCGAGGGCCACGTCGCGGGCCTTTCCGCCTGTGAATATCTGGACAAGCAAAACAAATAAAATTATAAAGGTAAAGGAGAATCAGATCATGGCATTGCAGCATTTTAATGAAGCGAGTTTCGATCAGGCACTGGCGCAGCCCGGCCTGCTGGTTGCGGACTTTTGGGCGGAGTGGTGCGGCCCGTGCAAGATGCTCGGACCCGTTGTTGAGCAGCTTGCCGGCACCTATGACGGCAAGGCGGTCGTGGGCAAGGTGAACGTGGACGAGGAACCGGAGCTTGCCCGGCGTTATGGTATCATGTCCATCCCCACCGTTATCTTCTTTAAGGACGGTCAGGAGATCGACAAGAGGATCGGCGTGATGCCTGCGGAAGAGTTTACCAAGATCATTGAGGAAAATCTGTGAAGTGCCGCGCAGCGACACGCGGAAAAGGGAACGGCACACGTCGTTCCCTTTTCTCTTGCCTTTTTGCGGCTTTTCCTCTATAATGGCAACCGTTCGTGAAAAAAGTTTCGGAGGGTCATCCGCTATGAAGAAATACCGCTTCAAAAAGCCATTGTGGCTTCGTATTCTGCTCAGCCTCGTGCTGCTGGGCATTGTCGCTTGCCTGTGGGAGTTCGTCAGTTCGCAGAACCCGTATCTGCTGCCGGTCAAGCGCGCATTCAAATACGATGTCATGCGTGTGTCCCCGGTCGATGTGCGCACGGAGACAGCCGGTCTCGTCAGCGGCTCCGGCACGTTCTATGTCGACGGCACGGAGGTTGACACGGGCTATGCGCACGGCAAGGACAACAAGGCGGTCTGGCATGACGACGCAAAGGCGCGTTTGGTCAACTACCTCGACGGCTATCAGCTGGACTTCCCCGCGGACGCGCAGTTTGACTTCTCGCTCTCACCGCTGTTTACGCGCGCTTCCGGCGACGGCTGGGACGCGGTGGTGTCCCGCGAAACGGCGAAGTATGAAAGCCTGAAAGAAGTCATTTCCTTTGAGCTTTCCACATTCTTCCCGTTTTTGCATGACGAGGGTGTTGGGAATTATGTCAACCACTACGAATGGCGTTTCCTGACCGATGCGGGCTGGCAGCAGGCGAACCGCGTCAGCGTGACGGAGCAAAGCGAATATTGGCAGGGCGGCCGTCTGGCGGCGCAGGTCTTCTCTGCGACGCTGCAGGACCCCGGCGATGCGGCGTACGACACATATCTGTACGCGACGGTCTATACGAAAAGCCGTGAATATCTGCGCGTCGTTGTGCGCTGTGACAGCGCGGACACAGCGACGACGGAACATTTCCGCGGCGCGATTGAGCACGTCCGCACCTTTGCCCCCACGGGCGTCGGACATTTCGAGACTGACTACTATCCCGGCTGCGACGAGGCGGCGCTTTCCGACGAGGCGCGCGCGCTGTATGACAGCCTGCGTGATTTTTCCGCGCCACTGCGCTGGGGTGTGTTCACCAGGGACGTATTCACCACCGGCATCGACGAGACGATCCCTGCGCTGGAAACGGCGCTCGACCACCGTTTCGATGTGGTGCTGGGCTACATCCATTTCAACATGCCGTTCCCGAGCGAGTTTATGGAGAAAAACTACGCGCAGGGGCGGCTGGTGGAGCTGACGTGGCAGCTGACCGAAAACAACAACGAGGACATGTTCGCGCACACGCCGTTCCTCGACATCTACCGCGGTGAGCGGGACGATGAGATTCGCGCCGTGGCGCGGGACATGAAGGCATTCGGCCACCCGTTCCTGCTGCGCCTCAACAACGAGATGAACAGCGACTGGACGAGCTATTCCGGCGTGGTCAACCTCGCCGACCCGCAGATGTTTGCCGCCGTCTGGCAGCGCATCTACCGCATTTTTGCGGAGGAGGGCGTGGACAACTGCCTGTGGATCTACAACCCCAACGACCGCAACGCGCCGCCCACAAAGTGGAACGATTCGCTGGCGTACTACCCCGGCAACGAGTACGTCCATCTGCTGGGTGTGACGGGTTACAACAACGGCACCTACTATACGCAGTGGAACGAGCAGTGGCGCGATTTTACCACCATTTACGACGAGATCGAGGCGCTTTACCAGCCGCACTTTGCCCGTTTCCCGTGGATCATCACGGAGTTTGCCTCGTCCTCTTACGGCGGCGACAAGGCAAAGTGGATCGACGAGATGTTTGCCCACATCGGTGACTATCCGAACCTGCGCATTGCGGTCTGGTTCAGCTACGCCGATTTTGACGGCGAGACTCCCGCGCGACCCTACTGGCTGGATGAGACGCCCGAGACGCTGGCTGCGTTCCGGCGCGGTTTGAATGCCGAAAATTAACAAAAAGAACACAATTTCGTGCTAGGATGGGATCAAAACAACAAAAGGAAGTGTTTTCATGGCAAAGAAACAATTTAAGGCGGAGTCGAAACGCCTGCTGGATCTGATGATCAACTCGATTTATACGCACAAGGAGATTTTCCTGCGCGAGATCATTTCCAACGCCAGCGACGCCATCGACAAGCTCTGCTACCGCTCGCTGACCGACGATCAGGTGGGCATGGACCGCGGCGACTTCTTCATTGAGGTCAAGGTGGATAAGGACAAGCGCACCATTACCGTGTCCGACAACGGTATCGGCATGGACAAGGACGAGCTGGAGAACAACCTCGGCGTGATCGCCGCCTCCGGCTCCTACCAGTTCCGCCAGGAGGCGGGCCAGAGCGAAGACGTCGACATCATCGGGCAGTTTGGCGTGGGTTTCTACTCTGCGTTCATGGTTGCCGATGAGATCACCGTCGTCACGAAGAAATATGGCGCGGAGCAGGCGTATCGCTGGAATTCCACGGGCGCGGACGGGTATACGATCAGCGAGTGCGAGAAGGACGGCGTCGGCACGGACATCGTCATGCACATCAAGGAGGATACCGAGGACGAGAAGTACAGCGAGTATCTTGACCATTACCGGCTCTACTCCCTCGTCAAGAAGTATTCCGATTACATCCGCTATCCCATCCGGATGCTCACGCCGGTGCAGAAGAAAAAAGAGGGCTGCGACCCCGAAAAGCCCGAGTATGAGACTGTGCAGGAAGTGCAAACCGTCAACTCCATGGTCCCGCTCTGGCAGCGCAAGCGCAGCGAGGTCACGGACGAGGAGTATGCCAAATTCTACGCCGAGCTGGCGCGCGACTTTGAAAAGCCCCAGCGCGTCATCACCGTCTCCGTCGAGGGCAGCGTTACCTACAAGGCACTGATGTTCGTGCCGTCGAAAAAGCCCTTCAATTATAACACCGAGGATTTTGAACGCGGCTTGCAGCTTTACAGTGCGGGCGTGATGATCATGGACAAGTGCGATGCGCTCCTGCCCGAGTACCTGCGCTTTGTGCGCGGCGTGGTGGATTCTCCCGATCTGAGCCTGAATATCTCCCGCGAGCTGCTCCAGCACGATCGCCAGCTCAAGGTCATTGCGAAGAACCTTGAAAAGAAGGTGCTTGCCGATCTGGAGAAGTTCATGAAGGACGACCGCGAGGGCTATGAGAAGTTCTACGCCAACTACGGCCGCTCGATCGACTTCGGCATCGCGGGCGAGGGCGGCGGTGAGCGCAAGGATGAGCTCAAGGACCTGCTGCTGTTTTACTCATCCACCGAGAAAAAGCTCACGAGCCTGCGCGAGTACGTGGACCGCATGCCTGAGAGCCAGAAGTGCATCTACTATGCCGCGGGCGAGAGCATTGCCCTGATCGACGCCCTGCCCCAGACCGAGCTTTTGAAGGAGAAGAACTTCGAAGTCCTCTACCTGACGGGCGAGGCGGACGAATTTGTGCTGCAGACCCTTCAGAACTATGCGGACAAGCCCTTCCGTTCCATCGTGGACGGCGATCTGGAGTTGGACGGCGGCGAAGAGGAAGCCGTCGATGAGAAGGAAGAGCTGATGCGCTTTGTCAAGGAGACGCTGGGCGACAAGATCAAGGAGGCCAAGGCCTCCCACCGTCTCAAGACCCACCCGGCCTGTATGTCTGCGGGCACGGGATTCAGCTTTGAGATGGAGAAGTATTTCAAGAACTTCGACATGGCCGAGCCGATGCGGGCGGATCGAGTGCTTGAGCTCAACACGAAGCACCCCTCCGTGCTGGCGATGGAAACAGCGATGCAAAACGACCGCCCAAAGGCGGAGCTGTATGCGAAGCTGCTCTACAATCAGGCACTTCTGATCGCGGGTTTACCACTGGATGACCCCAGTGGATACACCGATATGGTGGCAGAGCTGATGAAGTGAGAAAAAGTTGCAAAAAAGCGGCTCGTATGAGCCGCTTTTTTGCGTTCTGTTTGATTCAGTCGACTATCTGGCAGACGGCAAATTTTGAATCTAGTCGCAGGAAAATGGCGCAATTTGTTGAAAATGCGCATGCAATTTTGAGCCTGAAACAAAAATAGATAGACTTATCATTGATAGACATTCGTGGACTTAACGCAAAAAACTATTTTTGTCGAAACAAAACAAAGTTGGCAAAAAAGTAAAAGAAATTAGCGAAAATAAGTCTATTATCGGGGCGGATTCAGCCCTTGACCGTGCGTGCAAAGCCCTCGGCAAAGAGCCGTGCGGCAACGAGGGCTTCTTCAAGCGAATTGCCCGCCGTTCCCACTTCCAGCAGCAGGGAACCTGTGCTGACCTGCTGGTTATAGCGGGAGTTGCGCACGACGATGGGGCGCATGAGGGTGGGGTGATCCGCCAGAATGGTTTCCTGCACCGCACAGGCGAGACGCAGGTTTTCCCGCCAGCGCGCGTGCTCGGCTCCGCCGCCGTCCGAGCCGAGCACGAACTCCAGCTGCGCCGCGTTCGGCTCCTCGGCGCAGATCAGCTTGTATTGGTTCCCGTCCGCATCAGTGACCGCGTCGCGGTGGATGTCCAGAATGTAGACGAGCGAGGGATACTGCTCCCGATATTGCGCAATCGTTGCGAGCGAGCGGTTGTAGGCGCCGGAATAGCTGGGGTAGTCGTGGAGCGTGCGGTCATGGAGCACGCCGAACCCCGCGTCGGTCAGTACCCGTGCGATTTCGTCGCCCACACGCAGGACATTATAGGCCTCGTCCAGCGTGCGATGGTCGTCGGAGGGCTCGTAAACCTCCCCCGCCGGCATGGTATACGCCTCACAGCCGTGTGTGTGGACGATGAGCACCTGCGGCGATTCGCCCGTCGTGGAGGCAAAGGGACCGGACAGGTCATCCAAAGAGAGCGCTGCGGCGGAGGTGTTGTGCACATAGACGCTTCCGCGCACCAAATAACCGGACGGGTCGGAGGGACGCAGCGTTGTTGCATGTACGCCGTTGTCGCGCACAGTGATGGGCGGCAGCGCAGTGGGAGCCTCGGCGCCATCCGGTTCGCCCGCAGGCGCAGGATCGGAAGGCGCGGCGGGCGCAGCGGGTGCCTCCGGTTGTAACGGCGGCTGCTCTGCGGCGGATTCCGGAGCGCCGGCGAGCAGCAGGGGCGATACGTGAAGCGCCATCGCCGCCGGGAGGGAGAGCGCATCTGTGTCGAAGAAGTCACCGCGCTCAAAGCGCAGCAGCGCCAGCGCGCATTCCGCGCCCGAAAGACGCAGGGCGGCAAAGGAACGCGCCGCATCGGCGCTTGTCTGTGCCGCGGCAGAGGCGGAAACCGCCCACAGGATCGCACACATCAGGGTAAAGGATACGCCGCCGCGCAGCGTGCGGCGCAATGCGGAATGTTGCATCGGTCGTCACCTCCATTGGGTCTTCGGGACAAACCTATGCGGCGGAGAGGGGAAATATGTGTGGCTTGCATTTTGATGCGGATTGTGATAAAATATACAATTAGTATGTAGGAAAAGAGATGGTATTTTGTGAAACTGCTGAAAGGCAACATTGTATACAGCCCTAAACTGGGCGAACTGGTGACGCTGCCACACGGAGCGCTGCTGCTGGATGACGACGGGGTGCTGTGCGATATTCTGCCGGCTGCGCCGGAGCACGCCGACGCTGTGGTCACGGATTACGGCGACGCGCTGGTTATGCCCTCCTTCGTGGATATGCACCTGCACGCGCCGCAGTATCCGATGCTGGGCATGGGCATGGATCTGCCGCTGATGGAGTGGCTGAACACCTATACGTTTAAGACCGAGGCGCGCTTTGCCGACACGGATTTCGCCCGCCGTACCTACCGCCGCCTGGCCCGCGATCTCATTACGGGCGGCACGACGCGGGTTTGCATGTTTTCCTCGCTGCACACGGACGCGACCCTCATTTTGATGGAAGAGCTGGAAAAGGCCGGCGTGACGGGCTATGTCGGCAAGGTCAACATGGACCGCAACAGCGTTCCGGAGCTGGAGGAGTCCACCGAGCAGAGCAAACGCGAGACGCTGCGCTGGTTGGACGCCTGCGGGCAGTTCCGCTATATCAGGCCGATCCTGACGCCGCGTTTCACCCCCTCGTGCACCGACGAGCTGATGGCATGGCTGGGCAAGCTGGCGGAGGAGCGCGGGCTGTACGTCCAGTCCCACCTTTCGGAAAACGACGGAGAGATTGCCTTTGTGCGCGAGCTGCACCCCGATTGCCCCCAGTACTGGGAAACCTATCACAAGTATGGGCTGTGGAAGGATCACACGGTCATGGCGCACTGCGTCTGGTCGGACGAGCGGGAGCGCGCGGCAATGCTGGAGCACGGCGTCACCGTGGCGCATTGCGCGGACTCCAACATCAACATTTGCTCCGGTGTTGCGCCGGTGCGCACCATGCTCAACGAGGGGCTTTCCGTGACGCTCGGCTCCGATATCGCCGGGGGCGCGATGCTGGCCATGAGCCGTGTCGTTACCACGACCATCCGCGTGTCCAAGCTGCGGCACATGAAAACTGACGGCAAAGACGGGTTCCTTACCGTGGACGAGGCGTATTACCTCGGCTCGACGGCGGGGCACCGCTGGTTTGGCGCGGACGGAGGCTTTGCCAAGGGACACCCGCTGCACGCCATGGTCGTGGATGATGCCGGGTTTGCCGAGCCGGTGCGCGAGCTGACGCTTCGCGAGCGGTTTGAACGCGCGGTCTACCTCATGGACAAGAACGCGGTCAAAGCGGTCTGGTCCGAGGGCAGAAACGTGATCTGAGCAAGACCTTGTGATTTTGAAAGAATAATTAAGTCTATCGAAACTGATCTAAAAAGCAGCTGTTCTTTTCTGAGAACAGCTGCTTTTTCACACAATATCGTCGTATTTTTCGAGGAAGGAATGTTCTTCGCCGTGGGACTTCCAACCGGGGAAGGTGTCGATGTTGACGGCATGGATGGCGTTGAACACGCTCTTTTCGATGTTGGGATTCTCTGCTTGCAGGGTCCGCAGCAGTGCCTTGATCTCCTTGCGCTTGCTCAATTGCTCGTTTTGGGCGCTTGCCTCGGTAAAGCGGCAGGCGCATTGCAGGAAGGAAAGCTCGTGGTGGCGTGCCCATGCGATGATATCGTCCTCGTGGACACGGTAGAGGGGGCGGATCAGCTCCATGCCGGGGAAATTCTGAGAGTGGAGCTTCGGCGGCATGGCTTGCAGCATTCCGCTCCAGAACATACCCATGACCGTCGTTTCGATGACGTCGTTGAAGTGATGGCCGAGCGCGATCTTGTTGCAGCCCAGCTCGCGCGCCTTTGCATAGAGATGACCGCGGCGCATTTTGGCGCAGAGGTAGCAGGCGGAATGCGTCTGCGCGTTGGCGACCTCAAAGACGTCGCTTTCGAAGATGGTGAGCGGAACGCGGAGTTTTTCGGCGTTCTCCTCGATTTTCGCGCGGTTCTCTGCGTTGTAGCCGGGGTCCATACAGAGATAGACCGCCTCAAAGGGCGTGTGGCCGTGGCGCTCCAACTCCTGCATCAGCTTGGCGAGCAGCATCGAATCCTTCCCGCCGGACACGCACACCGCAATGCGGTCGCCGGCTTGTACCAGCGCATAGCGCTGCACGGCGGTGATGAACGGTGTCCACAGCTCACGACGGTATTTCTTGACCAGACTGCGCTCCGCCTGTTGATGGAATTCCAGTTCCCGGCTCATATTCCGAGCCCCCTTTCGATGGGGACGAGTATATGCCAATGTTGCAAAAAATGCAAAATATTTTTCTTTACCGCCTAAAGATTTCATTTTGCGGGTCGATTATTATAAAGATAGAATATGTATGCACATCCCTGACCCAAGGAGGATGAACGATATGGTGCGCAATCAAAGAAGAACGAAACGGCTGGGCGCATTCCTGACGGCGCTGGCACTTATGCTGTCCCTGCTGCCTGCCGAGGTATTTGCCGATGACGACTGGGGAGCGGACTATGCCTATGTGGATGGTCTGCTGACCATCACGGGAAATTATTTTGAACCCTCGATTTTTGCGGAGGGGTCCGCTCAGGCGGCGAATGTGACCCGCGTAAAGCTGGAAGCGGGGGTCAACCAGCGCACCGGCAGCGCGGGCACCCCCATGCTTGTCAACCAGTTTGCCGGGTTTTCGTCGCTTGCCTCCTTTGAGGTGGATAACGACAACACTGTTTACCTTGCATCCGACGGCGTTCTGTTTGCACGCCTTGCCAACGACACCGAGCATCTTGTGCTGATTTGCTACCCGCCGCAGAGGGCGGGGGACAGCTATGTCATCCCGTCGAACGTGACGCGCGTTGCCGGCGGAGCGTTTCATAACCAGAGCGGACTGACGGTATATGCCGCCGACCCGAATCAGATCGACACGGATTCCGGCTGGACGAGTAACGTCGGGGCGGTGAGCAGCTATACCGTTGCGGTCACCGGCCTTTCGCTGAACAAGTATGACTTGGAACTGACCGCGGGCGGGAGCGAGTCGCTGACCGCCACGGTCGCGCCCGCGGATGCCACCGTGTCGGAGGTGCTGTGGAGCAGCGAAGATGCGAGTGTTGCCACGGTGGACAAGAACGGCCTTGTCACCGCCGTGGACGCCGGCACGACGTACGTCTGCGCGACAAGCGTCGGGCTCAACGGCTCGGGCGCGCATGAAACGGTACGCTGCAAGGTCGTCGTGACGGCGAACACGCCGACCATGACCATTCCCGACCATGAAGGGGAGGATACGCTTGCGCTCGCGTTTGATGTCAAGCCCGGCGAGGGTGGGGACCAGACCCTTTCGGTCAGCTATATTACGCAGGGCGACCGCGACATCGTGTGGACGTCCGCCGATCCGGACGTCGCGCTGCTGTGCGCGGGCTCTGCCGTCACCGCAGCCGTGCCGACCGGATTGAACGGCGCGCTGGTGCTTGCGAGCCGTCTCTACGCGGACGCGCTGGGATCGGAGAGTGTGACCGTTGCCGCGAACGAGAGCACCGGGCTTTCCACCGTGACCGTCGTTCCCGTGAAGGCGGGTGTGGCGACCGTGACGGCGACGTCCAAGACCCTGCCGTCGCTGCAAAAGACCTTTACGCTGACGCTTTCCACATGGATCAAGGGCGTCACACTGCAAAACGAGGGGAGCGACTACCTCTCCGTGGGCAGCACTGCCCAGCTCACGGCAACGTTTGATCCTGCCGACGCGGACGTGACGGCTGCGGTTGCATGGAGCAGCAGCGATACGAGCGTTGCCACGGTGGACGGCAACGGCCTCGTTACCGCTGCGGCCGCCGGCGTGACACAGATCACCGCCACGGTTACGGACACGGCGGGGCATCAGGTGACGTCCGCGCCGTACACCATCTCCGTGCGCGGCATTTCGCTGGGCGATGCGGACGCACTGGATACGCTGGACAACATGTGGCCGCGCCGCACGGTGCAGCTGAGCGCCGCGGTCGTGCCGGCGGATGCGGACACGGTCGTGTGGAGCAGCAGCGACGAGAGCATTGCCACCGTTGACCAGACCGGCCTCGTGACCGCCGTCGCGCAGGGCACGGCGACGATCACCGCCACCATGCAGACCGCCGGACTGAAGGCGGAGCATACGGTTACGGTCACAAACCAGACGGTGCGCGGCATTACGCTTGCGCCGACCCAGGTCACACTGCTTCAGGGCGGGCAGGAGACCCTGACCGCGACCTTTGACCCGACATATGCCACCGACCATGAGATCAACTGGATCAGCGGCAACACGAACGTCGTTTCCGTCAGCCCGACCAAGACTACCACGGCCGATGATGGGACGGGCAAGGTGTCCGTTACACTCACGGCGATGGGCGAAGGCACCGCCACCGTACAGGCGGTGACGCACGACGGCAACATCGTGGCGACCTGCACGGTGATCGTGCCGATCAAGGCCACGCAGGTCACCATTCAGGAGCCGGAGAGCAATCCCAACCTGTATCTGGAAAACGGGCAGAGCCTGAAGCTGACCGCAATTGTCAAGCCGGACAATGCCACGGACAAGACGGTGGTGTGGAGCTGTCCGGACGATGCGCCGTTTACCGTGGACGAGAACGGACGCGTCACGGCGAAGGACACGGGCACCGGTTCGGCGCTCGTTACCGCCACGGCGACCAACGGGACGGCGGATACGAGTGACGATGTGAGCGCGACTTGCACCGTCACGGTGGCTGCCATTGCCGTGACGGGCGTGACCCTGTCGCAGAACCGTCTGGTCCTGTCCATGGATCCCGCGGAGAGCAGCAAGACGCTGAGCGCGACGGTCCTCCCGTCGAATGCCGCGCATCCGGAGGTCGAGTGGACGTCCAGCGACGAGGGCGTCGCAAAATATGATGTCGCAAGCGGGAAGGTCGTCGCCTGCGGCGTCGGCGATGCGGAGATCACCGTGACGACCACGGAGGGCCACTATAGCGCCAAGTGCTATGTCACGGTGCAGAGCACCGCGGCGTCGGACATCGAACTGAAGGACGGCGGCGAGACCGCCACTGCGTGGACGGTTGCCCTCAAGGGCGCGCAGCCCAAGGAGCTGACCGCCATTGTCCTGCCTGCGTACGCCACCAACAGGATGGTGTCGTGGAGCAGCAGCGATCCCGCCGTTGCCGGCGTGAGCGGCGCGAACTACGATGCGGAAACGGGCGTCAACACCGTGACCGTTACGCCGTATAAGGCGGGTACCGCCACCATCACGGCGCGCTCAAGCGCCACGCCGGGCATTACGAAGGACTATTTTGTCACCGTGACGACCACGACGGTGAGCAGCATCAGCCTGGAACCGACCACGCTGGAACTGGATCTGGATGCGCAGGACAGCAGACACAGCGCGACGATCACCGCCTCCATCCTGCCTGATGGCGCCGACGACCAGACGATCATCTGGAGCTGCACGCCTTCGTCCGTGGCAAATCTGACGGGTGAGGGAAAGACCGTTACGATCACGGCGGGCGGCACCGCTGGACAGGCAGTCGTCACCGCGCTGACGCAGGACGGCAGCAAGACCGCCACCTGCGTCGTCAACGCGTGGCAGATGGTGCACAGCGTCACGCTGGATAAGGATAACGATGCGAACAAGCTGCTGCTCGGCGTGGGCGAGAGCGGGAGCCTGAACGCTGCGGTTTCTCCTGCAAACGCGAAAGAACAGGGCCTCCGCTGGACCAGCAGCAACACGAATGTTGCCACTGTCGATCAAACCGGCCGGGTTACGGCGATCGCGGCGGGTGATGCGGTCATCACCGCTGCGTCCGAGGAGAAGCCGGACGTCAATTTCGCCACCTGCACCGTCACGGTTTCCAATATCCCCGTGTCGGCGTTGTCGCTCACGGGCGACACCACCTCGTATATGACCGTCGGCGATGAGCGGACGCTGGGCGTCACCGTTCCCGAAAACGCCACCAACAAGACCGTGCTGTGGACCAGCTCTGCGCCGGACGTCCTCTCGGTGACGCCGGCTGCGGGCACGTCCGTGACCCTCAAGGCGCTCAAGGCGCAAAGCGGAGCCGTTACGATCAGCGCTGCGTCGCAGGACGGCGGCGCGGACGTCTTGTGCCAGATCCGGGTCTACGACAAGCCGCAGGGCGTTGCGATCAAAAAGGACGGCGCCGCGATTTCGACCCTGACGCTGGCGCTGCCGGCGGACGGCAGCGCGGCAACCGCGTCGCTGACGCAGACGGTCGATCCCGCCACCGCGCTGCAGGAAGTTATCTGGAGCAGCAGCGACACGAGCGTTGCCACCGTCGATCAGGACGGTGTGGTTACGGCGCTGAAGGAAGGCGTCGCCGACATCATTGCGACCGCCAGGGCGGATCATGGCGTCCGCCAGATCTGCGCCCTCACCGTGCAGCGGCACGCGACGTCGCTCACGCTGCGCAAGGCGGGTGAGAACGGCGAGAATCTCAACGGTACGACGAAAACATTCGACCTTTCCTCCGCCGACCCGCGCTATCTGGAGCTGACCGCGCTGCTCGGCCCCACGGGCGCGACGGACGAGGTCGTGTGGACGGTCTCGGCAAACAATGACAGCTATGTCAGCCTGAGCACGGGCGCAACGACCGGAGGCGTCGGCCACGCCACGCTTTATGCGCTCAGGGAGATGCCTGCCGGCACGTCGGTCACGGTCACGGCGACGGCGGACGGCAATCCTGCCGCCACCGCATCCTTTACGGTCAAGGTTACCAGCAGCGCGGCAACCGTGACGCTGGACTACGCCTCCCTGCCGCTCAGACGCACGGACAGCCAGACGCTGCATGCCACTGTCAATCAGGACAGCGCCGCCGTTCCCGCGACCGTGACGTGGACGAGCGGCACCCCCGCCGTTGCCGAGGTCAATGCAACCACGGGCGAAGTGACCGCAAAGGCGCTCGGCGAGGCGACCATCACCGCCACGGCAAAGAACGGCGCGGGTGAAACGCTGGGCACGGCGACCTGCGACGTCGTCGTGACGCCCGTGCTGATGCACAGCGTTTCGCTGGAGCCGGAGACCATGACGCTCTACCTCGGCGGTGACAGCGGGATACTGACGACGTCGTTCACCTCCGACAAGGACGGCGTTGACCCGGACGACACGACGCTGATGTGGAGCAAGGGCGGCTCTTCTGCCGTGACGCTCACGCCGGTCTATGACGAAGAGACGAAAACGTATACCGTGACCGTTGCGCCGAATGAGGCGGGCACGGCGGTCATCACCGCCACCGCCAACGACGACGGCAAGGCGTACGACATCTGCACCGTGACGGTCAAGCCCGTTCAGGCGAAAAAAATCACCATCCAAAAGGCGGACGGCGGGGCGATCCCCGCGGGCGGTCTTTCCTTCGACCTGTCCACAGGGGCGAACACCGTTTCGCTGCGCGCCGCGGTGACGTCTGAATCGGGCGGCGCGCCCACCGACGCGAGCGTTACCTGGAGCAGCGACAACACGGACATTGCCGCCGTCAATGCAAGCACCGGCGAAGTGACCGCGCGCAAGGTCGGCATGGCGCACATCACCGCCACTGCCAGAGACGGCAGCGGTGCGGCTGCGAGCGTCACCGTGACCGTCACCGCCTCGGTGACGGGCGTGACGCTGAACAAGTCTGCCCTCGCGCTCGCCGCGGGAAAGGACGAGACGCTGATCGCGACCGTCGCGCCCGCCGATACGGGCAACGCCGCCGATCGCGTCCTGACCTGGACGAGCGACGCTCCCGCGGTCGCCACCGTGGACCAGACCGGCAAGGTTACCGCCGTCAAACAGGGCACGGCGCACATCACCGCCACAGCCGCGGGCAAAAACGCCGCGCTTGAGGATGTGGTTTCCAACATCTGCACCGTTACCGTCACGACCCCCGTGACGGGCGTAAGCATACGCGAAAGTGCCGATGGCAGCGACCGGACGGCGCTGACCAAGAGCCTGTATAACGGCACGGAGAAAGCGACGCTGACGCTCTATGCCGCGCTTGGGAGCGCGGACGGCACCGCGCCGGACAACGCCGGTGTGACGTGGAACAGCTCGGACACCACGGTTGCCGAGATCAGCTCCGGCAGCGACAATGCTGCAACGCCGGTGACGCTGCGCTTCGGCAGCGTCGGCGTTACCGTCATCACCGTTACCACCACGGACGGCGGGCATACCGCCACCTGCGTCCTCACCGTGGAACAGAGCGCCACAAAGGTGGAGCTGGACCAGAGAACGCTTCCGCTGAGCCTGACGGGTACGACGACCGGAACGCTGACCGCGACGGTCAGCCCCGCCGGCGTGACGGCACCGATCACATGGTCGGTGGACGATCCTACCGTGCTCTCCCTCGGTACGCCCGCCGCCGGTGAAAGCGGCGGCAAAAAGACGAGCACCGTCACCGTCACCGCTGTCGGCGGCGGCAACGCGACGGTCACCGCCACCTGCGGCGAGCAGACCGACGTGTGTACCGTGAGCGTGCCGACGCTTGTTTCCCGCATCGACGTGACCCCGGCGGCACAGGATCTGGTGCTGAAGAAGACCCTGCAGCTGGCCGTTACCGCGCAGCCCGCGGGCGCGCAGGACAAGACGGTCACCTGGAGCAGCAGCGACGACACCGTTGCGACGGTGTCCGGGACGGGTCTTGTCACGGCCAAGGCGCTGGGCAGCGCCACGATCAAGGCAACGGCGAACGACGGCAGCGGCGTATACGGCGCCGCGGTCATCACGGTCGTTCCCATCCGGGTTCAGGGTGTGACCATTCAGGACGGCACGACCGATGTGACCGGAACGACGGTTACGCTTGCGCACAACGGCGGGACCAAAACGCTCACCGCCGTTGTGGACCCCGCTGACGCCACGGAGCAGACCGTGACGTGGAGCAGCAGCAACGAAAGCGTTGCCACCGTCAGCTCGACGGGCGTCGTTACGCCCGTGGCGGTCGGTTATGCCACCATCCGCGCGTCCACGAAGGACGGCGGTTACATCGCCGAATGCACCGTCAACGTTCCCGCGGTGACGGTAAGCAGCATTGCGCTCAAAGCCGGCGATACGCCGATTGCGGCGAAGGAGCTGATTCTCAACGGCACTGTGTCCGGAGCGGATGCGGTAACGCTGACCGCCGTGCCGACCCCCGCCGACGCGACGGAGAGCATTGCCTGGCGCAGCACCAACGAAGCCGTCGTTTCCGTTCTGGTGAACAACGACGGTACGGCGACCGTGTCCGCCCGCGGCGGCGGTACGGCGACCGTGATCGCCTCGGCGGGCAACGCCAAGGCACAGTGTGATTTTACCGTCAAGGTCTATCCCACAGGCATCACCCTCGATCCCGCGGCGCTGACCATGAACGCGGACGAGACGCAGGTGATCCGCGCCGGCCTTTCGCCGCTCGCCGCCACGGAGACGGATGTGATCTGGGAAAGCGACAACGGCAACGTATATGTCAACGGCGGCGCGAGCGCGACGGCAAAGGGTTCCGTCACCGTGACGGCAAAAACCGACATCGCGACGACGCAGACCGCCGTTATCACGGCAAAGTCCGCCGCCAATCAGGCGGTCGAGACAAGCATCACCGTCACGGTCGAGCCGGTGGCGATCGAGAGCATCACGCTCACGCCCGCACGTCTGGTTTTGCACGTCGGTGACGACGATGTGACGCTGAACCCCTCCTTCCGGCCCGAACGAGCCGTCAACCGGACGCTTTCGTGGAGCAACGGCGGTTCCGGCGCCGTCACGGTGGACAGCAACGGCAAGGTCCACGCCGCGGCAATCGGCGAGGCGACCGTCACCGCCACGGCGGCCAACGGCGTCCAGGGCGTTTGCTACGTCACGGTCGAGTCCGTTGCGGCGACGGGCGTGACACTGGACCGCAGCGAGAAGTGGACCACCGCGCTGAAGGATGCGGAAACGCTGACGCTGACCGCCGAGGTTGCGCCCGATCAGGCCAGCGACCATCGGGTGATCTGGTCGAGCAGCAACGAGGGCGTCGTTCGCATGACGAGCAGTTCTTATAATGAGACGACGGGCAAATCCACCGCCGTGTTTGAGCCTGCGGGCGTCGGCACGGCGACCGTTACCGCGCGCTCTGCGGATACCCCGGCCGCCACGCCGGCGACCCTCGCCGTCGAAGTGACGTCCATCCCCGTGACGGGCGTCAGCCTCGACAAGTCCGAACTGTCGCTGGATACGGCGGGCAGCGCGGCGCTGCAAGCCACGGTCACGCCCGCCAACGCCGATGAAAAGGATCATGTCGTCTGGTCGAGCAGCGACGAGACGGTCGTGAAGGTCGCGGACGGCACGGTCAGCGCGCAGGGGAAGAGCGGCAGCGCGATCGTCACCGCCACGGCGGGCGGCAAGGCGGCGTCCTGCGTCGTCAACGTCTGGAAGATGGTGACGGGCGTCAGCCTGGCAAGCCCGAACATGCAAAGCGGCGGGGGCGGCAACACCCTTGCCCTCGCGCTGGGCGGCAGCGAGCGCCTGACCGCTGTGGTCGCGCCCACGGACGCTGACCGGAAGAACGTTTCCTGGAGCAGCAGCAACGAGGGCGTCGCCACCGTGGATGCGGCGGGCAACGTCACCGCCGTTGCGGCAGGTACGGCGGACATCACCGTCACAACCGACGATCAGCAGAAAACCGCAAAGTGCACCGTCACGGTCTCCAATATCCCCGTGACGGGCGTTGGCCTGTCCGCGGTCTCGATGACCATGAAGACGGGCGAGCAGAAGGTGCTTGTGGTCACGCTCACACCGGGCAACGCGACAGACCGGACGCTGGATTGGTCGGAGACGGACAACGCGGTTACGGTGAACCCGCTCGGCGACGCCGGGGCGACGATCAGCGCGGCCACCGCCGGAACCTACACGGTGAAGGTTCGCGCGACCAACGGAACGGAGACTGCCGGCGACGACCAGACCGCCACCTGCACCATCACCGTCTATGACGATGTGACGGGCGTTGCGATCCAAAATGAAGCCGGAACGCAAGCGGTTTCCGCGCAGACGCTCACCCTCGGCGGAAGCCCCACAAGTACGAAGCTGACCGCAAAGGTCGAACCGACAGGCTCGGTGCAGACCGTTGCGTGGAAGAGCACGAATACCGCGGTCGCCACGGTTGCCGTCGACGCAAACGGCGTTGCGACGGTCAGCGCCGTCGCGCCCGGCACGGCGGTTATCACCGCCACCGCAGCCGACGGCGGCAAGAGCGACAGTTGCCTGATCACCGTGGAGCGCGCCGTTTCGACGGTTACGCTGGACAGAAACAGCCTTCCGCTGACGCTCGGCGGTGACCACGGCACGCTGACCGCCACCATCACGCCCAAGGATACGACGGAGGCGGTCACCTGGACGGTGAGCGGCGCAGCCTCGCTCGGCGCGGCGGTCACGGCGGTAAACGGAGACGTTCTGACGAGCACCGTTCCCGTCTATGCCGGCGCCGACGAGAGCCATACCGCCACCGTTACCGTGCAGTGCGGCGATCAGCAGGACAGATGCACGGTCAGCGTCAGCGTGCCCGCGACAAGCCTGACGCTCAACAGCACCGCGCTGAACCTGACAAAGGGTGAGACGGGCGTGAAACTGACCGCAAAGGTGCTGCCGGAGGACAACAGCAGCGGAACGGTCACCTGGTCGAGCAGCGACGGCAGCGTCGTCGACGTGGACAACGCGGGCAATCTCGACGTCAAGGCCGCCGGTACGGCGACGATCACGGCAACCTGCGGCGAGCTGACGGCGCAGTGCGCCGTCACGGTCGCGCCGGTCCTTGTGGACACGGTCACGATTCAGGACAGTACGGGTACACAGGCGGTCGATTCACTTTCGCTGATGACCTCGGACGATTCCGTGACGCTGCGCGCCGCGGTCGGGCCGGATGCGGCGGATGACAAGACCGTGGTCTGGAGCAGCAGCGACAGCAATATTGCACTGGTCGCGAACGGCGTGGTCACGCCCAAGGGCGTCGGCACGGCGGTCATCACCGCCGCATCGCACGACGGCGGCGCATTCGACACCTGCGTGGTGACCGTCCGGGCGACGCCGGTGAATACCGTCACGCTGACCCCGAACACCCCGGTCACACTCGATCTTACCTCGGCAAATAAGACGGCCTCGCTGAAGGCGGACATTGCACCGAATACCGCCACGGAGCAGACCGTTGTGTGGACAAGCAGCAATCCGGGCGTCGCGGCCGTGAGCCAGAACAGCACGGCGAGCGGCGGCAGCATCACCGTCACCGCAGTCGGCGCCGGTACGGCGACGATCACCGCATCGGCGGGTGGCCAGGCGGCGACCTGCGCCGTCACTGTCGTCGCGCCGGTGGGCGGCGTAACGCTGGACGCGCAGACGCTTGACCTTGCCCCCGGCGAGAGCATGACGCTGATCCCAACGGTCACGCCCGCAAACGCGGCGGATCAGACCGTGACGTGGAGCACCGACAAACCGGGCATCGCCACCGTTACGGCGAGCGGGCGTGTCACCGCCGTCGCCCCCGGTACGGCGATCATTACCGCCACGGCGACCAACGGGACGGTGACAACCGACGACGACCAGACTGCAACCTGCACGGTGACGGTCAAGGCCGTCGTGACCAGTGTTGCCGTTCAGGAAAACGGCGTGACAAAAACCGAACTGACCAAGAGCCTGAGCGACGGTACGGTGAACCTGAGCGCGGAGGTCCTGCCCGCAACTGTGCCGGATGCCGATAAGGTCGTCACCTGGACGAGCAGCAGCCCGTCCGTCGCCACCGTGAGCAGCGCCGGCGTCGTCACGCTCAAGGGCGTGGGCGTTGCCGTCATTACCGCCGCGGCGGGCGGCAAGAGCGCGGTCTGTGTTCTCACCGTGGAGCAGCGTGCCACCGGCATTGCGATCACCGACCACGAAACGGCGCTGGAACTCAGCCTGACCGACAGCAACAACAAGCGCGGAACGCTGACCGTCACGGTCACGCCCGCGGGGGTGCAGGACGCCGTCGCCTGGACGGTGAGCGATCCCAACGTCATTTCCATCGGCGCGCCTTCGGAAACGGCCACAGCGGGCGGCAAGACCGTCAGCGTTGAGGTCACGGCGATTGGCGGCGGCAGCGCTACCGTTACCGTCACATGCGGCAGCGAATCCGATACGCGCGAAATTACCGTTCCCGTGCCGGTTACGGCCGTCACCGTGTCTCCGGCGACCCAGACCGTTACCGTGGGCGGAACGGTGCAGCTGAGCGCGACGCTCAAGCCCGCCGCTCCGACGGACGATACGCTCAAGTGGAGGAGCAGCGACACGGGCGTTGCCGCCGTGGATGAAGATACGGGGCTTGTCAGCGCCGTTGCACCCGGCACGGCGATCATCACCGCCGCGGCGCAGGACGGCAGCAATGTCAGCGGCAGCGCGGCCATCACGGTTGTGCCGGTCAAGGTCACGGGCGTTGTCATCAAGCGGGGCGATACCGCGGTGACTGCCATCACCGACATGAAGACCGGCGCGGGCAACGCCGTGGAGCTGACCGCCGTGGTCGAACCCTCCGGCCAGCTGGCGGATGCCGACAAGAAGGTGCGCTGGAGCAGCGATAACGTCAGTGTCGCCGCGGTGGACAGCACGGGCAAGGTCACCGCGTATGCGCTCGGCAGCGCCACCATCACCGCAACCTCCGTCACCGACGGCACGCAGGCGGCGACCTGCGTCGTTACCGTGCCCGCGATCCCGGCGAGCGGCCTGACCATCAAAAACGGCGACGTTGCAGTGTCCTCGCAGACCCTGAAGATCAATGGCGACGCCGGCGCGGACGTCGCGCAGCTGACCGCCGTGATCACGAATGCCGCCGAGACAACGGATACCGTGACATGGAGCAGCAGCAACACCGGCGTCGTGGTCGTGGACAATACCGGCAGACTCACCGCGATCGGCGGCGGCAGCGCCATCGTTACCGCCAGAGCGGGCAGCGTCGAAAAGGATTGCCGCGTCACCGTGAAGGTGCTGCCCCAAAGCGTGACGCTCGATACCGTGGGCCTTACGGTCAACGGAAATACAAAGTCACTCACGCTGGAAGTGGGCGCGACCCATACGCTGTCGGCGGTCATCGCACCGCTCGGCGCGGATGAAGCGACGCTGACGTGGAGCGTTCCCAACGGAACGACTGCCATTTCGGTCAACGGCGGCGTCGTTCGCGCACTGGTGGCGGGCGGTCCTGTGACGGTCACCGTCGAGACTGCCAACGGGCGCAGCGATACGGTCTCCGTCACCGTGACAAAGCCCTCCGTCACCTCGCTCTCTCTCGCAACAAAGGCGCTTGTGCTGGATAAGGGTGCATCGAGCGCCGCCATCGGCGTGAGCTTCCTGCCTGACGGCGCCGATGCGGTCAGCGTGACGTGGAGCAGCGACAACGAGAATGTCGCCACCGTCGACGGCGGCGTCATCACCGCCGTCGGGCTGGACAGCACCGGTTCCGGTACGGCGACCATCACCGCCGAGGCAACGGTCAACGGCAAACGCATCGCCGATACGTGCACCGTTACGGTGCGTCCCACGCCGCCCGCCTCCATTGATGTGGACGGGACAACGGCCCTCACGCTGCCGGCGCCTTCCTCCACGACGCTGAGCGCCACGGTCAACTCCGCGCGCGCCGGGGTTGCCCCCGACAATACGGACGTGGTTTGGAGCGTGGACAACGCCGCGCTTGTGACGCTTGTGCCGAACGGAAACAGCGCCACCGTTACTGCAACAGGAAACGGCAGGGGCAGCGCGACCGTCACCGTGCGCAGCGCGGCAGACCCCTCCGTCGCCAAGGCCGTCACCATTACCGTTGCGGCGACCCCCGTGGAGAGCGTGACCATTCGCAACGCAATCGATGTGGCGATAACCGCGCTGGAACTGGCGCCGAACGGCAGCACGGCACAGCTGAGCGCCGATGTGGCGCCCTCGGGCGCATATAACAAGTCGGTGTCCTGGAGCAGCAGCGATTCAAATGTCGCCACCGTTTCCGCGACCGGTCTCGTTACCGCTGTCAACAGCGGCACGGCGGCAATTACCGTGCTGACCGCCGACGGCAACAAGACCGCCACCTGCATCGTCACGGTGCGCAAGGCGGTTACGGGCGTAGCGCTGGATGCGCCCTCGCTCAATATGGATGTCGGCGATGCGAAGAAACTGAACGCCACGGTCGCGCCCGCAGACGCCGCGAATCAGCGCGTCAGCTGGAGCATCAGCCCCGCGGGCGTTGCCGCCGTTGACCAGAACGGCAACGTTACCGCTGTCGGAGCCGGCGATGCGACCATCACCGTCACCACCGAAGACGGCGGCTTTACCGATACCTGCGCCGTCCATGTCAGCGCGGTTGCGGTGACCTCCGTCGGCATTGACAGCAGTGAAAAGACACTGACCGTCGGCGAGAGCTTTACCCTCACCGTGACCGAGCTGCTTCCCGCCAAAGCCACCGACAAGACCCTGACGTGGAGCGTCAGCGGCGAGAACGAAAACGGCATCACGCTCACGGAGCTGTCCTCGACCGCGCGCACCGTCAAAGCGACGGCGGCCGGCATAGCGGTCATCACGGTCACGGCAACCAACGGAACCGCCGATACGGCGGACGACGCGACCGCGACCTGTACCGTTACTGCTACCGAACCCGTTACGCAGGTGACCATTCAGAAGGGCGGCGTCGCAACCGGCAGCGAGACGCTCCGCGTCGGAGACGCTCCGCTGGAGCTGACCGCGGCCACGAACGGCACGGTACAGACCGTGACATGGAGCAGCAGCAACGGCGCGGTCGCATCCGTTGCGGACGGGTGGATCACCGCCGTCGCTCCCGGCACCGCCATCATCACGGCGGTGTCCGACGCCAACCCCGCCGCCGCGGCGACCTGCGCCGTCACGGTTACGTTGGCGGCGACGGGCATAAGCGCCCTCACCGCCGATGTGACGAGCCTCAATCTCAGAAACGGGCCGAAGTCCGCCGAGCTGACTGCGACCCTCGCCCCCGGCGGCGCAACCGATGCGGTCACTTGGACGCTAACGAGCGGCACGGATGTCCTGCAGCTTGTGCCGGGCGCGACGGTCGACGGCGTAGCGACCGCCAGGGTTTACGGCCTCAAGGCCGGCAATGCCACCGTGACCGCCACGGTGAGCGACGGCGCGGGAGAGAAAACAAAGACGCTCGACTTTACCGTTGCCGACCCGGCTTCCGGCGTGGTGCTCAATCAGGCAACGCTGGAACTGACGCTGGGCGTTGACGGCAAGAGCGCCGCAGACCTGACCGCCAGGATCCTCGGCAACGCTCCCGGTACAGTGGATTGGAGCATTTCGCCTGCCGGCGTCGCGACCCTGTCGGCTCCGTCCGTCGACGGAAGCACGGAAACCGTGACCATAACCGCTGCGTCGGCGGGCAGCGCCACCATCACCGTCAGCGTGGACGGTCAGGAAGCCGTCTGCCGCCTCACGGTCAAGGGCAAGCCCGTGAGCAGCGTCAATATCACCGGCGAGACGTCGGTCGTCGTCGGCGGGAATATTACGCTGACCGCCGAGGCTTTGCCCAATGACGCGGCAGACCGGACCGTGAACTGGAGCAGCAGCGACAGCAGCGTTGCCACCGTGAACGGCGGCGTCGTCACGGGCCATAAGGCGGGCAGCGCGGCGATCACCGCCACCGCCGCCGACGGCAGCGGCGTCTATGCGACCCAGATCGTGACCGTGACGCCCGTTCCGGTCGAATCGCTGACGATCAAAAGCGGCGGCGCGGCCATTACCGAGGATACCATCAGCAAGGGTGAGCAGCTGACGCTGACCGCCGAGGTGCAGCCCGGCACCGCCGAGCAGGGCGTGACGTGGAGCAGCAGCAACGTCGGCGTTGCCACTGTGGACAGTGAGGGCGTCGTGACCGGCGCCGGCGCCGGCAGCGCGGCGATCACCGCCACCACCTCCGGCAAGACGGGCACCGGCGCGCGCCTGAGCGAGACGGTGAACATCACCGTCACCGCGAATGTGGAAAGCGTTTCGGTGACGCCGGAGAACGTGGAGCTGAAATGCGACGACGGGAACCACAACAGTGCCCAGCTCGCTGCGACGGTCTTGCCCGCGGGCGCGAACGGCACGGTGAAATGGACGAGCAGTGACACGAATGTTGCCGCAGTGGATGCGGATACCGGCCTGGTCACCGCCGTCGGCAAGGGCACGGCGGTCATCACCGCAACGGCGACCAACGGGACGGTGGAAACGGGCGACGACAAGACCGCGACCCGCACCGTAACCGTTGCGCAGGCCGTCACCGGCATTGCCGTCAAGGACGGCGGGACCGACGTGACCGGCAAGAACCTTACGATTGCGCTCGGTGAAGGCGCCAAGGCGCTGAGCGCCGCAGTTACCCCCGAAAATTCGAACAACAGGAATGTGACGTGGAGCAGCAGCGACGAAACGGTTGCCACCGTTACGAACGGGCAGGTGACGCCGGTCGCCAAGGGAACCGCAATCATCCTCGCCACCGCGGCGGACAACGGCATGGTGGCAACGTGCAGCGTTACGGTCGTGCAGAAGGCGACGGGCGTAACGATCCGCCATAACGGTGTGGAAACGGCGAGCCTGACCTTGTCCGCGGGCAAGAACGCCCAGCTCACCGCCGAGGTGCTCGGCGGCGCGAGCAGCGGCGCGGCCGAATGGTCTGTGGTCGGCGGCGGCAGCGCCGTCACAAGCCTTGCACTGGATTTCCTGACGCTTGGCAGCGAAGTGCTGAGTGCCGAGCCGGAGGGGAACAGCGATGTGACCTATACCTGGCGTATTGACGACGGCACCGTTGCGGAGCTGAACGACCTTGGCGGCGGTCAGGCGCGCGTTACGGCACGGAAGCCCGGCTCGGCGATCCTCACCGTCACCGCCGCGGTCATGGACGGCGAAACCGTCCTCAGCACCGCGAGCAAGTCCTGCGCCATCACCATCGGCAAGGCGACGATCGCCGCGGACAAGACCGAACTGTTCCTCTATCCCGACCAGCCGACGGGCAGCGTGACATTCAGCAACTGCCTTGCGGCGGACGATATCACCATCACCGGACTGAATGCCGGGGTGGCGTCGGCGTCCAGCGTCCATGCCGACAATACGCTGACTTACACGTTCGCGGCACAGCAAAACGGCACCATTACCCTGCAGTGGACGCGCGCGGCAAGCGACACCTATCAGGCGAGCGGCGGCACGATCATCCTGTACTCCATCCCCGAGCCGATCACCGATGTTGCGCTCCGCTCCGGCGTCGGCGAGCAGCTGACCGCCTCTGCCTCCGCGGCGTCCGGCGAGATCAGCGTCGCGGGCTATACGTCCGACCTTGCCAATCTCTCGCTGGCCGGCAAGTTTACCTTTACCTGCGCGACCGATGTGCTCGGCGACCTGAACGCGTCCTACGACAGCGGTACGCAAAAGGTTACGGTGACCTCTGCGCGCCTCGGCGGTACGGTGAAGGTCTATAGCGTTGTCACCACGGGCGTCGTGTCCCTGCCGGAGAACGTCAGCGTCTCCGTGGCGCTGGTCGCGCCGAAGAATACGGCGGAATATGGCGTGCAGAATACCAGCATCACCATGAGCGAAAGCTCGGAAACCGCCGCCAAGGCCGCCGCGCTGGCCGCTGCATCCGAGCAGATCCAGGACGAAGCGAGTGTGACGGTCGACATCCTCATTGAGCCGACGAGTATGGATCAAAGCGATGTTGGCGAATACCGCGCCGTTACCTTCGACGTGCAGCCCAGCTATACCATTAAAAACGGCGAAGGCCAAACGATCGTGGAGAAGACGGACCTGAACGAGTTTGACGCGCCGGTCACGATCACGGTCAGCGTGAAGTTCAAACCCGAGCTGATCGTCCACAGACACGACGACGGCAGCATCGACTATCCGCCCTTTACCTGCACCGGCCCGAACGACGGCTACTATACCGTAAGCTGGCAGCAGTCGAGCTTCAGTGAAGTGAAGCTGCTCGCCCACAAACACAGCGCGACCGTTGCCTATCGCTTTGACGACAACAGCGTCAGGACGTATACCTACGACGACGGTATGCTGGACAAGAGCAACCGGATCGGCAACCTGCCCACGGACAGCCGCAGCGGCGCCGACTTCAAGGGCTGGAGCATCGGCGGCAGTACGGTTACGGAGCTGACCGATACCCTGCTCGCCGCGTGGGACGGCAGGACACTGAGTGCCACCGCGGTATTTGAGCAAACGACGCCGAGCACCGAACCGACACCGGGCACCGACCCGACACCGGGCACCGACCCGACGCCGGGCACCGACCCGACGCCGGGCACCGACCCGACACCGGGCACCGACCCGACACAGGGCACCGACCCGACGCCGAGCACCGACCCGACGCCGAGCACCGACCCGACACCGGGCACCAACCCGACGCCGACCCGCCCGAGCGGCGGTGCAAGCGGCGGCGTGAGCGGCGGATCGGACGACGACTCCGGCTATGCCGACGGGACTTCGCCGCGACCGGCGCAGCCCACACAGCCCGCGCAGCCTGCGGGTACGCCCAAGACCTTTGACGACGTGCCCGAAAGCCACTGGGCGGCAAGCGCTATCGCCTACGTTTCCGTGCGCGGCATCTTCAACGGCGTCGGCAACGGCCGGTTTGCACCCGAGCTTACCATGAACCGCGGCATGATCGCGCAGATGCTCTACAACTTCGATGACGGAGGCAAGGGCACGGTGACTTCGCCGTTCCGGGATACCGCCGGCAAGTGGTATGAGACCGCGGCGGCATGGGCGGCGTCGATCGGCGTCGCAGAGGGCAGCTACGGCAACTTCGACGGCGATGTGGGTGTGACCCGCGAGCAGATGGCCGTCATGCTCTACCGCTACGCCATATACAAGGGCTATGATGTCACGGTGGCCGGCGACCTCTCTGCCTTTGGCGACAACGGCAGCGTGTCCGCCTGGGCGGATGCGGCCATGCGCTGGGCCGTCGGCGCGGGGCTGATCAACGGCACAAAGAACGGCACGAATACGGTGGTTCTCGATCCGCAGGGCGGCGCGACCCGTGCACAGGTCGCGGCGATCATGATGCGCTTTTGCCAGAATGTGGCAAAGATCGGCTGAACCGATTCAACGGCAAACGGGAGGGACGTCCTTGCAAGGATGTCCCTCCCGCTATATTGGTGAAAAGGCAAAATCCAAACATATTTTTGTGTATGTTATTTACTTATCCGGCACGTTGTGATAAAGTTACTAATATAAGTAATTATCCCAAACTGGGGTGGAAGGGGCACTGAGCAATGAAACTCACCGTTACGGTTTTGGGTGCGCGCGGATCGGTACCCGTCAGCGGGAAAGCGTTTTCCCGATATGGCGGAGCGACGACGTGTGTGCTTTTTTGCGCAGACGGGCAATATCTGGTGCTCGACGCCGGAACGGGGCTGCTCTCGCTGCCGGATGCGGCGCTGAAACAGGATACGCTGCCGTTGGTGCTGACGCATCCGCACGCCGACCATCTGCTCGGCCTGCCCCTTTGTCCTTATGCGATGAAACCAGGCGCACGGCTTGATATCTACACCACGACGCGCGACGGGCTGGATGGGCGCGAACAGGTGCGGCGCATGCTCTCACCGCCGCTCTGGCCTGTGGGAACGGACCAGCTGCCGGCGGATATCCGCTTTCACGAGCTGACCGGCGAGCTGCGTTTGGGCGCCGTGACCGTGAAGGTGATGGAGGGCGACCACCCGGGCGGCGTTTCGCTGCTGCGGCTGGAGGCGGACGGCAAATGCTGCGTATTTGCCACCGATTATACACTGACCCCGGAAAATGCACCGCGGTTTGCGGACTTCGTGCACGGCTGCGACCTGCTGCTGTGCGACGGACAATATTGCGACGACGAGTGGCCAGAGCGCTCTGCGTTCGGACACAGCAGTTGGGGATATGTCGCGCGCTTTGCGCGCGGCGCGGGCGTAAGACGTCTGCGCATTGTCCACCACGACCCCTTTCGTACAGACGAGGAACTGGATCGGGCGGCGGAGAAACTCCGCGGCACCGGCTTCGATTACGATTTTGCAAAAGAGGGAGAGGTGATCTGCCTGTGAGCACGGGATCGCATATGCAGAAATTCCTGGAGATGTGCCTTGCGCTGACCGCAGAACATGATCGGGAGGCGCTGCTGTCCAACATTCTCGACAGCGCGATGGACTGCGCAAACTGCGACGCGGGTACGCTGTACCTGCTGGAGGAGGACGGGCTGCATTTTTGCCGCATGGTCACGCGCTCGCAGGGGGTGCGCCAGGGCGGACACGATGCGCCCATTTCGCTGCCGCCCGTGCCGATGGAGCCGAAATACGTCTGCGCGTGGGTGGCACTGAACAACAAGGCAATCAATGTCGAGGATGTGCATACGGATACCCACTTCGACTTTACCGGCTCGCTGCGTTACGATGCGATGACCGGCTATCGTACACAGAGCATGCTGGTCGTGCCGATGTCCAACGACAAGGACGAGCTGATCGGCGTGACGCAGCTGCTCAACGCCAAGAACGAGCAGGGCGAAACCGTTGCCTTCGATCCGGAGATCGAGCTGCTTGTGTCGGCGCTGTCGTCGCAGGCGGCGATCAGCATCACGAACATGCGCTATGCCGAGCAGATCACGGCGCTGCTGGACTCCCTTGTCGGCACGCTGTCGACCGCGATCGACGAGCGCTCGCATTACAACGCCAACCATACGCGCAACATGGTGCGCGTGGGCGAGAATTTCCTTGATTGGCTGGACAAAAAGGGCGATCCCAACGCCTTCGACGCCAACCGCCGCCGCGCCTTTCTCATGAGCGTGTGGCTGCACGACGTCGGCAAGCTGACCGTGCCGCTGGAGGTTATGGACAAGGATACGCGCCTCGGCAGCTCGACGGCCGACGTGCGGGAGCGGCTGCGCACCATCGGCCTGCTCGACCGCATCGCGCGGCTGGAGGGGCGGATCGACGACGCGGAGCTGGAACGGCGGAAAGAGGAACGCGCGGAGACCGAGGCGTTCATTGAGCGGATCAACCGCATCGGCTTTTTGCCGGACGAGGACCTCGCGCGGGTGGACGAGCTGGCCAAGCAGACCTATATTGACGAAAACGGCGTGGAACAGCCGCTGCTGACGGAGAAGGAGCACACCCGCCTTCAGATCCGCAAGGGCACGCTGACGGACGAGGAGCGCAGCATCATGCAGAGCCACGCCGTCGTCACGGGACGTATCCTCAGCGAGATGACGTTCCCGAAGATCTACGCGCAGGTGCCGAAGTGGGCGGCGGCGCACCACGAGCTGCTCAACGGCAAGGGTTATCCGAACCACCTGACGGCGGAGAGCATCCCGAATGAGGTGCGCCTGCTGACGGTGCTGGACGTGTTTGAGGCGCTGACGGCGCGCGACCGTCCGTACAAGCCGCCCATGTCGCTGGACAAGGCGCTGGGCATCCTGCACATCATGGCGGAAAAAGAGGGCAGCATTGACCCGAAGCTGCTGGCCCTGTTTGAAGAAAGCAAAGCATGGGAGGGCGTTATATGAAACGGTTGGCATCAATTTTCCTTGTGATCGCACTTTTGCTCGGCATGGCTGTCCCCGCCTACGCGGCGGACGACATGACCGCCGATAAAATGAGCCTGGCGGATACGGAAGGCACCGTTACCGTCCGCTCCTCGGCGGGCAAGGTCAAGAGTATCACTGCGGGCAGCATGCGCCTGTTCAACGGCGACACCATCGAAACGGGCATCGACGGCAAGGCGTACATCAACCTGGGCAGCAACGATGCTGTGGTCAAGCTGAGTACGTCGAGCAAGGTGGAGATCCGCAAGAACGGCGAGAAAATGGAAGTGGGCGTGCTGACCGGCGAAGTATTTTTCAACGTTCCGCAGCGCCTGAAGACCACGCAGAGCATCAACATCTGCGCCGCCACGATGGTGACAGGTATTGTCGGCACCGCGGGCTGGCAGTCGGTGGAGGGCATCGGCGTGCTGGAGGGCACGGTGCAGGTCGGCGTCTTTGCCACGTCGGCCACGGAGAACACGGTGCTCAGCGCGACGGAGCAGAACCTCTCCGGCTGGCAGGCCATCCTTGCGATGGCGACGCGCATCTTTGCGGACGCAACGGATGACAAGAAACCGCTTGCGACCTACCTGGTCAGCGCGGGCAATAAGCTGTCGAGGGAAGACGCGGAAAAAGCGGCAGAGGGTGCTGCTTCGGGCAATGATACTGAGGGGGGCGCTGCGCCCACGGAGCTGTTTACGCCAGAAGACGTCCCCGTGTCGACGACCGAGGAACTGGCGAAGAACGAAGAGCTGCGCGAGTCGGTTACACAGGCACTCGCGCAGGCGGCGGCCGAAACCGGCACGTCTCAGGTCGACGTTGGCAAGCTGGTGGAATCCCTGCCTGAGAAGCAGGCGGAGCAGGCCGCACAGCAGCAGGCGGCGCAGGAGCAGACGCAGCAGGCGTTGAATGAACAGAAGGAGCAGATGGAGGCGGATGCCGCAGCGGATCAGGCGGCGGGCGTGAAGAATGATGTGACGTTTGAGAAACCGAAGGAGGAATCGCCGGCTGCGCCCGGCGGCGGCAGCACCGCGGGCGGCTCGTCCGACGACGATGACAGCGGCAGCGGCGGTGACAGCGGTTCCTCGGGCGACAACACCCCGACGCAGCCCACGTCCATCACGCTCAATGCGCTTCCCGAGAACACGACGGCACTGCAGGAGCATCTCAACACCTACGCTACCGTCATCGTGAACGTCCCCGCCATGCAGGTGCCTGCGACCGCGGTGAGTGGGCAGAGCAACGACAGCGTGACCTACACGGGGCTGAACGTGCCCGCGAACAAGACGCTCAAGCTGATCTTCGCGCCCACGCAGAGCCAGTCGGAAAGCACGGGACATTCCTTCCCCCAGTCTGTCAGCTTTGAGAATCTGACCAACAGCGGCACGATCACAGCGACCGATATGGGGTTCTCCATCTCCGGCACGAGCACCAGCGCTGGCACGATCAGTCTGGCGAAAAGCGCTTCAACGGCTCACGTCAGCATTTATCTGACGATTTCCGGCACGCTGACCAACAACGGCACGATCAGCGTGTCCTCCTCGGGAAACATCTGGAACAACGGCGTTTTGAACAACGTCGGAAAGATCAAGATGAACGGGGAGCAGTTTACAAACGGCTATGACAATATGACCGGCATGAACATATCCCTGACCAACAGAGGCGCGATCATTCTGGGCAGCGGGGCGCATCTGCACAATTATGCGCCTCTGACCAACGACGGCACGCTCGACAACGACGGCACGATCACCAACAATGGAGAGATTTCCAACAACAAGGACTGCTACAACTACGGGACAATCACCAACAACAACAAGTTCTGCAACAACAGCAACGGTGTTTTCGATAACACGCGGGGCGAATTCACCAACGCCGCGGGCGCCGAGTTCTACAACAACGGCACATTCAGGAACTGAGGAGGGGGAGAGACATGAGAACACGCAAAAGACGCTTTTGGTCCATGCTGCTGTCCCTGCTGATGCTCTGCTCGCTCACGCAGGGCGCGTTCGCGGGCACGTTCAACAACGAGGGAAAGCTCATCAACAACGGCGGCGCCACGTTCACCAACACGGGCGCGTTCAACAACGGCGCGCAGGGCGTCGTGCAGAACGACGGCAGCTTTTCCATCGAGACGGGCGGCACCTTTGCCAACAGCAACACGACCGCCACTTCCCCGTTCACAGGCAACAAAAAACCGGTCAACAAGGCGGGCGCGGCCGCGCTCTCGGGCGTGGCGGAAACCCTGTTTGACGCCGAGGAATCCGGCGGCGGCAGCACCACGGGCGGTGCCTTTGCCGCGCGCTGGAGCAGAGATACGAGCAACGGGCTCAACCTGCTGGCATGGGACGCTCCGACGACGGTGAGCGGCGTGCAGGCATACCGCGTCAAGGCGACGACGGCGACCGGCGTCACTAAGGAGCTGCTCATCGCGACCGGGGAACCCTTCGCGTCTTTGTATGACGAGCTGGATTTACTGCCGAGCGGCAGAAACACCATTACCGTGGAGGCGCTGGACAAGAACCCAAATGGAACTATGGACGGCGCGCAGGTTCTGGCGATCTCCAACTCCCTGACGCTTGTCCTGTCGGTAAACTCGGCCGTTGTGTCCTATTCCGCCACAATGGATCATAGCACAAGCGAAATCACCGTCACACCTGCCGCGCCGACAGGCATGACGCCGACGGTACTCTTTACGTCGATATGCGACGAGACCGGCGGCTATCTCAGCCGCATTCCGCAGCAGTGGAGAGCCGGCATGACAAGCTATACGACCAGCGGTCCACAGCTTACGGACGGCTCGACGCTCGACGTGCGGCTGGTTGCCGACAGCATCAGCGGCGACACCTGGACGGCGGAGATCACCGCGGCGTCGGTTGCAACCTACAACGCCGCGACGGGCAAATTTACAGGCAGCACCGTTTCACCGGCGTACACGGTCAAGCTGGCGACGGCGTATACAAACTTCTATCTTGCCAATACCAAGAAAAACGGCAGCACCGTCCTTCCCGACGGCAGCGACGAGAGCGAGATGCGTTACAATGCCGTTGCGGGCGATACCTTTACCTTCGATCTGTGCGCGGACACGACCCATGTGTTCGGCGACGATATGGAGCTTGACGAACCCGCCGCGGGAGCGAGCAGTTTTCGGTATAACACCAAAGCCACCGGCCACAAAACCAACACCGTCTCGTTTACGGTGACGGGCGACGTAGACCTGACGGGCATGACGGTCACGTCTCCGGTCTACACGCTCTGGAGTTCCGGTCAAATACCGGACTACGCCGCGGTGAACGGAGAAGTTACCCTCCCCACACAAGAAACAGTTTTTTCTAATCTGCTGGTTCTCTCCGAAGGCACGCTGAATGTGACCGGCGCGGGCTGCACGCTCAATATCCAGAACTGCACCAATGAAGGTGAGATCAAGGTTTATCAATCTGGTGCGATGACCAATTCGGGTACGCTGAACAACGGCGGAACGATCACCATTGACTCGAACTGCGCAATGGACAACACCAACGGTACGCTGAACAACGGCGGCGGCAGTATCACGGGCGACGGCGAGTTGATCAACTACACCCTGGCGGCAGCCAAGACCGGCACGATCCTGCCTGAGAACAGCAATAACAAAGAGGTGAGGTTCTGGCTCTATGGCATCGGCGTCGAAGTCACGACGTATTATGACAGCAACTTCTTTGTGGAACCCGCGGATTACTGGACGGTGACGCTCGACGCCGGTAATAAGGGCACATTCGAAGACAACGCTACGACCAAAACCATTTATGTTGAGAAGGGCCAGTCGCTTTCCCTGAACAGTATTGAACGACCGAAAACCGCTGACGGTGTATTTTCCGGCTGGCAGGATTCTGAGGGCAAAGCATTGGACGATGATGCGCTTCTTACGGAGACAGATTACAGTGGGAAAACGCTCTATGCCCGATAGGCCTCTGCATAAGTGATGAAACATCAATCACTTTTTATCCGCCTCGCGGCCGCGCTCGCGGCCGCGGCGGCGATGTCCGCCCTCGCCGCGTCGGGCCTGCTCGCCGCGGCGGACGGTTCCGCGTCCGACGCGCTCTATCAGCGCGGCGGCGGCACGGACGGCGAGATCGTCGTCATCGGCATGGACCAGCGCGCCCTGGAGGAGCTGGGGCCGTTCCCGTGGCCGCGTGACTACATGGCGTATGCCATTGATTACCTCAACGCAGATCCGGACGCGCGTCCCGCCGCCATCGGCATCGACGTGCTCTACATCGGCGCGAGCGGCAGCCCCGAAGCCGACGCCTACCTTGTAGACACCGTGTCGGCATACGACAACGTTGTCTTCGGCGAGGCGGCGACCTTCGGCAGTCAGGTGGTGGATAACGAGGACGGGTTCTACATGGACGAATTCTCCGTTCTCGCATGGAACCGCCCCTTTGACGCGCTTTACAATGTGAGCAAGGCCGGACACATCAACGCCATGAAGGACGATGACGGCATCATTCGTCATGCCCTGCTGTATGTGGATGTGCCGGACGTCGGACGCGAGTATTCCTTTGCCCGCAACCTCTATGAGATGTGGTGCGCGTCGAAGGGCGAGACGCCGACGGCGCTGCCGGCAACCAACGAGCACGGGTTCTATTACCTGCCCTTCTCCGCCGGCCCCGGCGGGTATTACGACGGCGTATCCTTCCTCGATCTGCTCACGGGCGAGATCGGAAACGACTACTTTGCGGGCAAGATCGTGCTCATCGGCCCGTACGCGGCGGGACTGCAGGACGAATACGTTACCGCGCGCGAGCATGCCGCGCCCATGTACGGCATCGAGATCCAGGCGAACGCCATCGACGCCTTCCGCAACGGCTTCGCACCGCGTGAGGCGGACGCGAGGGTGCAGCTGGCGGTGCTGTTTGTGCTGTGCGCAGCGGCGCTGGTGTGGTTCCTCGGGCGCAGGCTTGCGCTGGCACTGCCGGTCTGGATCGCGCTCAGCGCGGGCTGGGTCGGGCTGTGCACGCTGGCGTACCGCTATGGCACGGTGCTGCATGTGCTGTATGTGCCGCTGTTTGTCACGGTGCTGTTCGTCGCGTCCGTCGCGGTGAACTATGTCCGCGCCCAGCGCGAGAAACGCCGTGTGCAGCACACCTTTGGCCACTATGTCGACCCCGCCGTCATGAAGCAGCTGCTGGAACAGGGCAGCGACGCGCTGGAGCTGGGCGGCAAGCTGTACGATATCGCGGTGCTGTTCGTCGATATCCGCGGCTTCACCACAATGAGCGAGGCGCTTGACCCGCCGACGGTGGTGGAGATCATCAACAAGTACCTCACGCTCACGACCGAGTGCATTATGAAGAACCACGGCACGCTGGACAAGTTCGTGGGCGATTGCACGATGGCATTCTGGAACGCGCCCTTCCCGCAGGAGGACGCCATCTATCTGGCCTGTCGCGCGGCGATGGACATGGTGGAAGGCTCCAAGGCGGTCGGCGAGGAGCTGATGGCGCGCTTCGGGCGCACGGTCAGCTTCGGCGTGGGCGTCAATTACGGCCCTGCCGTCGTCGGCAACATCGGCGCGCCGAAACGCATGGACTATACCGCCATCGGCGATACGGTCAACACCGCCGCGCGTCTGGAAGCGAACGCACCCGGCGGTACGGTCTACATCTCCCGCGTAGTGGCGGATGCCCTGGGCGATCGCGCAAAGACGACTTCGCTGGGCGCGACGATCAAGCTCAAGGGCAAGGCGGAGGGCTTCGAGATTCTCACGCTGGACGCTTTGGAATAAAAACGTCAACGAAGGGAGTGACCCGAAGGCAATGAAACGCATCGCAGCATGGTTCCTCGTCCTCACGCTCATGCTGGGGCTGGCCGTACCCGCCTATGCGGCGGACGACATGACGGCCGACAAGATGAGCCTGACGGAAACCGAAGGCAAGGTCACCGTCCGCTCCTCGGCGGGCAGGGCCAAGAGCATCACGGCGGGCGATATGCGCCTGTTCAACGGCGACACCGTGGAAACGGGCGCCGACGGCAAGGCATATATCAGTCTGGGCAGCAACGACGCCGTGGTCAAGCTGAGCAAATCGAGCAAGGTGGAGATCCGCAAGAACGGCGAAAAGCTGGAGGTGGGCCTTCTGTCGGGCGAGGTCTTCTTCAGCGTGCCGCAGCGCCTGAAATCCACGCAGAGCATCAACATCTGCGCCGCCACGATGGTGACGGGCATCGTCGGCACCGCGGGCTGGCAGTCGATGGAGGGCATCGGCGTGCTGGAGGGCACGGTGCAGGTCGGCGTCTTTGCCACGTCGGCCACGGAGAACACGGTGCTCAGCGCGACGGAGCAGAACCTTTCCGGCTGGCAGGCCATCCTTGCGATGGCGACGCGTATCTTTGCGGACGTTGCGGACGGCAAGAAACCGCTTGCGATCTTCCCGGTCAGCGCGGGCGAACGGCTCACGCAGGAGGACGCGGAACGGGCGGCGTCGGACGTTTCCGAGGGCCGCGAGACGGTGCAGAGCGCCGCGCCCGCGCAGCCGTTCACACCGGATCAGGTGTCCGCGTCGACGACCGAGGAGCTTGCGAAGAACGAGGAGCTGCGCGAGGCGGTCACGCAGGCGCTCACGCAGGCGGCGGCCCAAAACGGCACGAGCCCGATCGACGTCGGCGAGCTGGTGGAGAGCCTGGGCGAGAAACAGGCGGCGGAGCAGGCGCAGACGGCGCAGGCGCAGGCACAGACGGAGCAGGCGCAGGCGCAGCAGGCGGCGCAGATCGAGGCGGACGCCGCCGCGGACAAGGCGGCGGGTATAACGAACGAGGTGACGTTCGACGCCTCGGCCAACGAGGGCACACCGACCACACCGACCACGCCAAGCGACGGTAACAGCGGCAGCGGCGGCGCCACGGGCGGCTCGTACAGCAGCGACGACGATGACGACGACGATGACGACAGCAGCGGCGGCGGCAGCGCCCCCGTTACGCTCTATTACAGCGTTAACTTTATGGACGGCGATACGCTGACGAAGTCGACGCAGGTGGCGGGCGGCACGCCGCTGACCGCGGCGTTCTTCCCCACGGTCGCCAGGGAGGGGTACACCCTCGCCGGGTGGTGTACCGACGCGGCGCTGACGAACACGTTTGCCGCGGGCACCGCCGTTATGGGCAACCTGACGCTTTACGCGAAGTGGGTAAAGGCATCTTCGGGCGGATCGGGCGATTTAGACGGCGGTATCGGCTACTATAACGCCAGGCTTACCGGCAACAGCGCTCTGCCCGATTATGAGGGCAACGCAAAGGTGTATCCCTGGGCGCATAATGATGTGAATAGCGCCGTGATGGGCGGAGTTTCCGTCGATCTCTATTTTAATGACCAATTCACCGTGGGCACGCTGGCCGCCAATGCCGCCAGCTATCCGACGCTGCAATTCTCCTTTACGCCGGTGGGCGTGAGCGGCACGCCGACCATCACTGCGGCGAGCAACACAGGTACGCTCACGCTTTCCACGCCGCAGTTTACGAACGGAGCATGGACTGTCACCTGTGACAATCCGCTTTATCAGGCGGCGGGGACGGCTGTAAACCAGACCGGTCTGTCCTTTATCGTGACGATGGGCAGCAGGACGCAGACCGCCAATGTTTGGATGACCGCGAACACCGGCAGCGGTGGCGGCGGCAGCGGCGGGACAACCGAGTGCGCAACCTGGAGCGAGCTGCAAACGGCGCTGGCGGCGGGTACGGAGGGCGGAGCGATCGTCTTTACCGGCACGGCCCCCCTGCCCGGGAATATGAGTTTCAGCCGGCAGGGAAGAGGGGTTTCCTTCCGGAACACCTTGACCATTCCCGCGGGCTGTACGCTGACGCTGGACGGCGGGAGCCACCTTGATTTGGAAAACGGCATGACGGTCAACGGCACGCTTGCCACGGCAACGGAAATGCGGGGCGATGTTTTCCTCAAGAACGGAAATATCACCGTTGGCAGCGGCGGCAAAGTTGTCGTGCCGGAGAACAGTATGTTGATTTTTACCAATGAGAGTGATGCGGACGCCGTCCTGATCAACGGCGGTTCGATCGAGCTTGGCAAAGGCAGCAGCCTCAGGTGTTTTGGTATTTCCCTGCAAAATAACAGCTCCGTTGCGGGAGATGGCACAATCATCCTGCGGAGCGTGGGGGGAACCTCCTATACATATCTTGACATCAGCAACTTTGACGACGGTACGGAAAAGATCAGTCAGAGCGGCGCGACGGCTGCGCCGAACGACTACGAACACTGGCGGATGACGCACCTGCCCTCCGGAACCGTGACAAACAAGACGGAGGAGGATCCCCTGCGAAAAGCGGAGCTGACGGGCACGGGCACGTTTGGTGCGAACCTGTGGATGTACGACAGTAATGGCGCCGAGACCCTGGGCAGGGGCAAATATGGAAACCTGAGCTGGACATACGCCGGCAGCAGCGCAACGTTGACAATCACCGGTACGGGCGCGATGCCCGACACGAGCGATACCACTCATGCGCCATGGTGTGGTGCGGTCGGAAATACTTTGACCACACTGTCTGTTGGCAGCGGCGTGACGAGCATCGGCAATGGTGCGTTCAGCGGTTGCGGTGCGCTCGCGAGCGTGTCCCTTCCCACAGGCGTGACGAGCATCGGCGAAGACGCGTTTGGCGGCTGCGTGGCGCTCAAAACGGTCAATTATGGCGGCACAAAGGCGCAGTGGGAGGGCATTGAGATTGGCGCGGGCAATCAGGAACTGGCAAAAGCGACCATAAAATGCACCAACGGTACGCTTGTCGCAAAGACCGTCAGATTTCCGCATGAGTACGTCAATCAAAACACCGACCCTGCTGACAGCCGGAACTTTATGATCGGGGATATCCGGATCAATGGGGAGACAGGTCAGGGCGAATGGGACGACAGTGGCAGCGAGACCTATCAGGTGTTTACCGTCAAGGCGAATGACGAATTTACCTTCGACCTGTATTTGGACAGCAACGACTATGCATTCGGCAGCGAGGACCTGCAAATCAGCCTGCCCAACAGCAGCGGTGTGAAGTCCATCGCGTATGAGCACGATGCAACCGCGAGTGACTATCACGAAAGACAGACCGTTACGGTGACGGTCGAGGGCAGCGTTGACTTGACAGGCATGACGATCACGTCCAAAGTTTACACGATACTCGACCCGTCCAGCCTCCCGACGACTATGCCGGAGTATGCTGCGGTGAACCGGGATACGTCGCCTGCCAAAGGCACAGTCTTTAAGAACCTGCTGATACTCTCAGGCGGCACGCTGTCCATCGCCAAAGAGGAGAGCGCTGGAGAAGACACGGTGGTGAAGATCAACACCCTCTGCGTCAACGAAGGTACGATCAGCATCGGTGAGGGATGCAGACTGGTCAACGGCGGTACGCTCAACAACCGCGGCGAGGTCACGGGTGATGGCACGCTGGTGAATTACGTTGAGGACGAGAGCGAAGGCACGATCCTGCCCGAATACAGCGATGAGCTGGAGCCCCGCTTCGGGCTTTTCGCGATTGGCATCAAGACGCCAACCGTACTGAATGACGACAGCGTGGAGGAACCGATCGTTCCCGAGGATATTGGCGATTACTGTGCTGTGACCTTTGATCTGACCGGCAGTGGATTTACATTCGAGGGCGAGAAAGAGGTTGCTACCGCCTATGTCAAGAAGGGCACCGCTGTTGCTGACGATGACGCCGTTACGATGATGCTTGGCGATGCTTACGGATGTAGTTGGCAGACAGATGACGGCGAACCGTGGGATCTTGACGAAGACAAGGTGACGGACGATACGATGACACTCCACGCCATACCGGACTAAGCTGCAAGGCTGCAGAGACCCTGTTCCCGCGCATCGCTTTGATTTGCGGCGCGGCATACCATACATGAGAAAGGAAGCCAAAGTCATGAAGAAAAAAATCACCGCATTTGTCCTGCTGCTGGCCCTGCTCCTGACGCTGCCTGCCTTTGCCGCGGGTACGGAGAGCGTGGCACGCAAGCAAATCTCCGGCGTCATCGAGCTGTCTGACGGCACGCTGCTCGTCACCGACGTCTTCAACAAGGTCATCTGGCAGCTGGATGGCGAGCGGTTCACCCGCTTCGCCGGCACCATCGGCGTCGCGGGCGTCTCCGGCGAACCGGTGGGCGTTTACCACGACGGCGCGGCGGACAGGGCGTTTTTCAAGGAGCCTTGGGACATTGCGCCCTTCCTGGACGGCTATGCCGTTTCCGACGCGGATGCGAACGTGATCCGCTATGTGGCGGGCGGCCGCGTGCAGACCCTTGCGGGAAATGAGAAGG
>CACZCL010000003.1 GCA_902779695.1 Oscillospiraceae bacterium
GATGACCTGGATCGCGCCGAGCGTGTGCCCGTCGAGGATCAGGTTCGGCGCGACCTCGTCGAACGCGTTCGCCTTGTAGTTGCCGATGGGCTGCTCGGCGCCGTCGCACACGCCCGAGTTCAGCGCGCTGTACAGCTCGCCGAAGGAGACGACCGTCGGGGACGCGCCCAGACCCTCGACCAGACCGTTCATGATCGGGTCGTTGGACACGCGCAGCTTCAGGCCCTTGAGACCCTCGATGCCCGTGATCGGGGTGCGGGTGAAGAAGTGGCGGAAGCCCTCCTCGCCGAAGAAGATGCCGCGCACCGGCAGGCCGATCTCCTGCGGCTCATTGAGAAATTCCTGCGCAAGCGCGCCGCTGTTGGCGAACTTCCAGAAGTGCTCGCGGCTTTCAAACACGAACGGCAGCGTGCACAGCACGGTCTTCTTCACGCCGTAGGAGTTGAGCGCGAACACGGAGATGCGGGACATGTCGATCTGGTTCGAGCCGGACATGATCGAATCGAGCACGTCGTTCTCGGAGCCGAGCACACCGCCCGCCTGAATGTCGATCGTGATCGAGCCGCCGGAGAGCTCCTCGACCTTCTGCTTGAACGCGGAGTCGACCTGGCCGATGATGGAGTCGATCGGGTTGACCTCGGCAAACACCAGCGTCACCTTCGGATCGTTACGCCGCAGGGGCGGATGCGGCGGGCGCCTGGGTCTGGCCGCCGCCGCAGGCTGCCAGCGCGAATACCATGACGGCGGCAAGCAGCAGGGAAAGTGCCTTCTTCATTTTCAAATCCTCCTGACTTCTTTTTTGTCGTTGCCGACGAGGTTCTGAACGGTTTACGCCGTTACTTTACCACAATTCTCGCATATTTGTCCACTAGTATACTAGTTAAAAATTAAATCGCATTTTTGTATATATCTCCCAAACCGCCGCTTTCCGCTTGCCAAATCGCGCCGGAGCGTATATGCTGTTGGCGGAAAGAGGGGGGTTGCCTATGCCGGAGGATCGTCTGTCCGTGCCCGTGCGGATCGACGCGGCGACGTTCCGCGAGTTCGCCGTGTTCGACGCGCTGCGGCGGCAGAAGCGGTGGCTGCGGCCCGCCGCCTTCGCCGCGTTTTTCACCGCGCTCGCGCTGCTGGCGTTCTCGCGCCGAAGCGCCGTGGAGGGGGCGTCCCTGCTCGGCGGCGTGCTTCTGGCGGTGGGGCTGGGTCTGCCCGCCGTTTACTTCGGAAGCTTTTTTCTCTCCGTCCGCCGGCGCGCGCGGCAGCTCGGGAGCGGGATCGCCTATACCCTGACGCTGACGGAGGCGGGCGTCGCCGTCGAAAAGGCGGGGCAGTCCGCCGCCTACGCCTGGGACGCGCTGCACGGCGCGTACCGGCTGCGCCGCTGCGTCTGCCTGTATGCCGACGCGCGGCACGCGCTGCTGCTGCCGGAGAGCGCCGCCGAGGACGCGTGGCGCATCGCGGCGGCGCGCCTGCCGCCCGGACGGATGCGCGACTGCCGATAAATCATACAAGGGGCTGCCGCCGGCGTCGCCGGCGGCAGCCCTTTTCCTTTGATCGCTTCTCCGCGTCCTCAGCGGCGCCAGCCCTCCGGCAGATAGGCGGCGGTGCCGTCGATCATGTCGTTGACCAGCGCGCGGAGGGTCTCCGCGTCCGTACACTTCGCGCTGGTGTTCGGGTCGTGCAGGAACGCCCGGACGACCGGCTCGCGCGCGCAGCTTTCCACCGCGCGCAGGATCCGCTCGTGGTTGTCCACATGCGGGAGCGTCAGCTCCAGCAGGTTCTCCGGCATCGGCCCCGCCAGCACGGGGCGGACGCTGTCGCGCGCAAAGACGGCGTTGGTCTCCACGACGGCTTCCCGCGGCAGGTTCGGGATCTGTCCCGCGTTGGGAAGGTTCACGTTGCTCACGACGCGCCCCAGCCCCGCGATCGCCTTCATCATCAAAACGCCCTCCTCGCCGGACGGCTCCAGCACGACAGGCTCCTCGCCCGAGACGAGGCGGCGGCTCTTCTCCTGCCGCTCCCGCAGGTCCGCGCGCCGCCAGTCGACGCTCGTGAGCCCGAATTTCCACCGCCGCACGGTCTCCGGGTCCCTGAGGTACTCGTCGCCAGGCAGAAACTCCGCCAGATGCCGGTCGCCGGCGGCGGCGATGAATCCGAAACGGCGGAACAGGTCGAACTTGACGCGGTGGGCGCAGTCGAAGGAGGAATTCGCCCAGTTGCGATCCGGCTCGTCGAAGCCCGTTTCGTAGTATTTGTCCACGAACGCGCGATAGACCGGGAACAGGTCGACGCCCTGATAGGACGCCTGATCGAACCATGTGAAGTGGTTGATGCCGAGCACGTTGACATGGATATCGCGCCGCGGCGGCTCGGGGATGCCAAGCTGTTCGCTCACAGCGGCGGCGAGCAGCTTCTGCGTGCCGAACACCTCGTGGCAGCAGCCGAACGCCTTGATCCGCGGGAACACATGGTAGAGCATCCGCACGCCCAGCGACATCGGGTTGGTGTAATTGACGACCCACGCGTCCGGGCAGACGTCCCGCACGGCGCGCGCGACGTCCGCGAGCATCGGCAGCGTGCGCAGCGCGCGGATCATGCCGCCCGGCCCCGCCGTGTCGCCCACGGACTGCCAGATACCCAGCCGCTCGGGCAGATGGACGTCCACCGCCATCTCGTCGAACGTCCCCGGCAGGAACGAGAGCACGACGAAATCCGCGCCCTCCAGCGCCTGCTCCAGCGTGTCCGCCGCGCGATAGCGCCAGCGGCCCACCGCCTCGGGCAGCGCGTCGATCCGGTTGCCGATGACCACGTTCGCGTCGGCGGCGGCGCGGTCGATGTCGTAGAGCACGACCTCGCCGCTCATATCCGGCTCGGCGGCGAGATCCGCCATGAATTTCCACGCCCAGCCGCGGGAGCCGCCGCCGACAAACACGAGGCGGACGCCGCTGACCGTGCGCGTATCGGTATGGTATCGCATCGCGGTTTCCCCCTTACAGCACGACGCCGTCCTTGAAGATGGAGATTTCCCGCGCGCCGTGCTCCTCCGCCTTCGTGCGCTCGCCGCTCGCCACGCGCAGCACATAGTCCAGCAGGCGGTCGCCCGCGGCGTCGAGGTCCTCTCCCTGCGCCACGGTGCCGGCGTTGAAGTCGATCCAGCCGCTCTTTTTCTCCCAGAGCGCCGTGTTGGTCGAGATCTTCACCGTCGGCGCCGGCGCGCCGAAGGGCGTGCCCCGTCCGGTCGTGAACAGGATGATATGCGCGCCCGCGGCGGTCAGGTCCGTCGCCGAGACGAGGTCGTTGCCCGGGCCCGAGAGCAGGTTCAGCCCCTTTTTCGTCACCGGGTCGGCGTACTCCAGCACGTCCACGATCTGCGCGCTGCCGCCCTTTTGGACGCAGCCGCAGGATTTGTCCTCCAGCGTGGTGATGCCGCCCGCCTTGTTGCCCGGGCTGGGATTCTCGTAGACCACCTGCCCGTGGCTGACGAAGTAGTCCTTGAAGCGCTCGACCATGGCGACCGCCTTTTGAAACACCGCCTTGTTTTCGCAGCGGTCGAAGAGGATGCCCTCCGCGCCGAACATCTCCGGCACCTCGGTGAGCACCGTCGAGCCGCCGAGGGCGACCAGCCGGTCGGAAAAGCGGCCCACCGCCGGGTTCGCCGTGATGCCGGACAGCCCGTCCGAGCCGCCGCATTTCATGCCGATCACCAGCTCGCCCGCCGGCAGCGTCTCGCGGCGGAAGCGCCCGGCGTACTCGGCAAGCTCGCGCAGCAGCGCGCCGCCCGCCGCCAGCTCGTCCGGCGTCTCCTGACAGACGAGGAATTTGACGCGCTCGTCGTCCCACTCGCCCAGCTCCTGCTTGAACTGCTCCATCGTCAGGTTTTCGCACCCGAGTCCCAGCACCAGCACGCCGCCCGCGTTCGGGTGGCGCGAGAGCGCGGCGAGGAGCTTGCGCGTCTGGGCGTGGTCGCCGCCCATCTGGCTGCACCCGAAGGGATGGGGAAAGCTGTACAGCCCGTCGATGCTGCCCCGCACAAGCTGCTGGTTTTCGCGCGCGAGCGCCGCGGCGACGCTGTTCACGCAGCCCACCGTCGGGAGGATCCACAGCTCGTTGCGCACGGCGGCGCGCCCGTCCGCGCGGCGGAAGCCCTCGAAGGTGCGCGGCGCGACGGCGGGCAGATCGTAGGTCTTGTGGCAATAGGCGTACTCCGCCGTTTCGCTCAGGCCCGTGCGGACGTTGTGGACATGCGCCCACTGTCCCGGCGCGATGGCTTCCTTCGCAACGCCGATGGCGCAGCCGTATTTGACGACGCTCTCGCCCGCGGCGATCGCCTTCAGCGCCAGCTTGTGCCCGCGCGCCACGTTCTCCGCCGCGGTGACGCGCGCGCCGTCCGCAAGCGTCAGCGTCTCGCCCGCCGCGATATCCTCCAGCGCGACGGCGTCCTCGAAGCCGGGAAGACGCGCCAACGCGCCGCCCCACATCCGCTCGTTGTTCACCACCGCGTGCGCGATCGCGCGCGCGTCGTCGTCCTTGTGCTCCAGATAGAAGTCCAGCGTCCAGTCGTCGTCCTTGATCGCGTAGGTCTCTTCGCCGCGGCGCCCGTTGAGGCAGTTCTCGCCGCGCTCCTTCGCCGTGTGGTAAAACGCGATGTACGCCGCGAACGAGAACGTGATGCACTTCGGCAGGCTGCCCTTGCGCTTATAATACTCGGTCAGGCTCGGCATGACGCGCGCCTTCCACTTCGCCGTGGAGTTGAGCGAGATGTCCAGCAGCCGGTGGTCGATATAGGGGTTGTTGAAGCGGTCGATGACGGAGGCGGCGAACTCGGTCAGCTCGTCCTTGGGCAGATCCAGCGTCGGGATGACCTCGTCGTAGATCGTCTTGTTCATAAACGTGCGGATCACGTCATCCTCCATGCACTCGCGCACGATGTCCCGCCCCGCGAGATACGCGCCGAGCACCATGGACGTGTGCGCGCCGTTGAGGATGCGCACCTTGCGCTGCTTGTAGGGCGTGTGGTCGTCGACGACGATGATCGGCAGCCCCGCCTTTTCAAACGGGAACTCGTCCTTGATGTACTGCGGCCCCTCGATGACCCAGAAGCCGAACACCTCGGCGGTGTCGATGATATCGTCCTGATAGCCCAGCTCCGCGCAGATCGCCTCCGCCTCCTTGCGCGGATAGCCGGTGACGATGCGGTCGACCAGCGTGGAGCAGAACACGTTCTCGCTCTCGACCCACGCGGCGAACTCGCTCTCCAGCCCCCAGAGCTTGATATACTCCTTCACGCAGCGCTTGAGCTCGTCGCCGTTGTGGTCGATCAGCTCGCAGGAGAGGATGATGAAGCCCTTGAGCCCCGTCTTCCAGCGCTCGTGCAGGAACACGGTCAGCTTGCCGGGGAAGCTCGCCGGCGGCGCATCCTCGAACCGGCACGCCGGATCGAACACGATACCCGCCTCGGTGGTGTTGGAAACGAGAAAGCGCAGGTCGGGGTTCTTCGCGTTGTCCAGCAGGCCCTGATAGTCCTCATAGGGGTTGTTGCAGCTCTTGACGCAGGAGATCACGCGCTTGCGGTTCACCTGCTCCCCGTTTTCGCGCCCGCGCAGGAACAGCGTGTACAGCCCCTCCTGCGCGTTGATCACGGGCGCGAGGCCGGGGGCGATCGGCTGCGTGAGCACGACCTTGGCGTCGAAGCCTGCCTTCTCGTTCATCATGTCGATGAAATAGTCCACGAACGCGCGCAGGAAATTGCCCTCGCCGAACTGGAGCACGCGCACCGGCGCGTCCTTCAGAAGCCACCCGTCGTAGCCCTGCGCCGCCAGGGTCTTGTAGCTGAGTTTATCCATGCCAAAATACCTCCCGTTGTGTTACAGTCCGAAATAGCGCTCGGCGTTGCGATAGCTCACGCCCTCGACGATACGCCGCAGCGCGCCGTCGTCGTTGGGATACTCGCCGTTTTCGACCCACCGGCCCACGAGGTTGCACATCACGCGGCGGAAATAGCCGTGGCGCGGGTAGGAGAGGAACGAGCGCGAGTCGGTCAGCATACCGATGAAGTTGCCGAGCAGCCCCACGTTCGCAAGCGCCGTCATCTGCGCCTCCATGCCGCTCTTGGTGTCGTTGAACCACCACGGCGCGCCGAGCTGGATCTTGCCGGGCAGCTCGTCGGACTGGAACACGCCGGTGAGCGCCGCCAGCGCTTCGTTTTCCGCCGGATTGAGGGAGTAGAGGATCGTCTTGGGGCACTCGCCGGTGGTCTCAAGCGCGCTCATAAGCTTCGCGATGCTGCCGACGCAGCTCGTCTGCGCGACGGCGTCAAGCCCCGTGTCGAGGCCGAGGAGCGCGAACTTGCGCTCGTTGACGTTGCGCAGGGCGGAGTAGTGGAGCTGCATGGCGATGCCGAAGCGGTGATACGCGCGCGCGAGGCACAGCAGCAGCGTCGTCTGGTACTGCTCGATCTCCTCGGCGCTCAGCGCCTCGCCGCGCAGCGCCTTGCGATACGCCGCGTCCGCCTCCTCCGGCGCGCAGGGGCGGTAGGGCACGTAGTCGAGGCCGTGGTCGCTGGCGCGGCAGCCCATCTTCGCAAAGAACGCAAGGCGCTCCACCAGCGCGTCGCAGACGTCCTTCACGCTCTCCAGCGAGCTTTTCCCCACGCTCGCGGCGAGCTTGCCGATGTATTCGGCAAAGCCGGGCAGGGACAGCTTCAGCGCCTGGTCGGGGCGGTAGGACGGGCAGACCTTCGCCTTGATCGAGGGGTCGGCGGCGATCTTCCCGTGCCACTCCAGCGTGTCGACGGGGTCGTCGGTGGTGCCGATGAAGGCGACGTTGGACTTCTCGACGATGCCGCGCACGGTCAGGCCCGGATCGTTTTGCAGCTTGTCGCTGCAAAGGTCCCACGCCTCCTTCGCCGTCGCCGGCGTGAGGGGCTTGTCAAAGCCGAAGAAGAACTGCAGCTCCGCGTTGCACCACTGGTACACGGGGTTGCCGATGGCGAGCTGCAGCGCCTCGACGAACTTCTCGTAGCGCTCGTACGCCGGCTTGTCGCCGGTGACATACTCCTCCGGCACGCCGTTCGCGCGCATCAGGCGCCACTTGTAATGGTCGCCGAAGTAGCTTCCGTCCGGATTGCGCCCGCCGAGCCAGACCTCCGTGAGATTGTTGAAGCGGCGGTTCTCGTAGATCTCGCGCGGCGAGATGTGGCAGTGGTAGTCGATAAGCGGCAGCCGCTCGGCGTAGTCGTGGAACAGATGCTTCGCGGTTTCGGTTTCCAGCAGGAAATCTTTGTCCTTAAACGCTTTCATAAACGATCCTCCCCCTTTATCTCTGGATGCGGCCGGAGCCGTCGCCGCCGGCGAGCTTTTCGACCTCGGCGACCGTGACCATGTTGTAGTCGCCCTCGATGCTGTGCTTGAGCGCGGACGCCGCCACCGCGAACTCCACCGCCTCCTGCGCCGTCTTGCCGGAGAGCAGGGAGTAGATCAGCCCGCCGCCGAAGCTGTCGCCGCCGCCGACGCGGTCGACGATGCGCAGCTCGTACTTCTTGGAGAAGCAGTATTCCCCGCTCTTCACGTCGTAGAGCATCGCCGACCAGCCGTTGTCGCTGGCGGAATGGGACTCGCGCAGCGTGATGGCGACCTTCTCAAAGCCGAACCTGTCCGCGAGCTGCCTGGCGACGGACTTGTAGCCCTCGCGGTTGATCTCGCCGGCGTAGATGTCGGTCGCCTCCGCCTCGATGCCGAACACGTCCTTCGCGTCCTCCTCGTTGGAGATGCACACGTCCACATATTGGCACAGATCGGTCATCGCCTCGCGCGCCTGCGCCCGCGTCCACAGCTTGCCGCGGTAGTTGAGGTCGCAGGAGATCTTCACGCCCTTCGCCTTCGCCGCCTTGCACGCCTCCTTGCAGATCTCGACCACGTTGGGACCGAGCGCCGGAGTGATGCCGGTGAAGTGGAACCAGTCGGCGCCCTCGAAGATCCTGTCCCAGTCGAAGTCGGCGGCAGCCGCCTCCTGAATGGCGGAGTGCGCGCGGTCATAGATGCAGACGCTGCCGCGCTGGGACGCGCCCTTTTCGTTGAAGTAGATGCCGACGCGGTCGCCGCCGCGGACGATCAGGGACGTGTCCACGCCGTAGCGGCGCAGCGAATTGACCGCGCACTGTCCGATGGCGTGAGCGGGAAGCTTGGTGACGTAGGCGGCGTCCATCCCGTAATTGGCGAGGGACACGGCGACGTTCGCCTCGCCGCCGCCGAAGCTGAACTCCAGGTGGTCCGCCTGGACAAAACGCTCATAGTTGTAGGGCTGGAGCCGGACCATGATCTCGCCGAAGGTAATGATTCTGGGCATGACAAATATTCTCCTTTATTTGTGTTTTTGAATCCAAAGCCAAATGCAGGGGCGGGCCTGTCCCCCGCGCCGGCGCGCGAGACGCCCCTTACAGCACCAGATGAATGGCAAACCCGCCGAACTCGCCCTTGAGGTAGACAAACTTCGCCGCGCCCTTGTCGTTGTACTGAATACTGTCCGGGTCGAACTCGACGCCCTGAAGCCCCAGATGATACATCGCGCGCTCGACGCTGTTGGTCTTGAAGCCGATGTGCCCCTTCGTGCCGGGACCGGGCTTGTTCATGTACTCGATGCCGTCGCCCGCGAAGAAGGACTTGCTGGTGGGCCGCACGGCGAAGCCGAGCATCGCGCAGATCGTCTTTGCCAGCTTCTCCGCCTCGTCCGCGCTGCCGCAGTTGACGCCCACGTGCCCCAGCCGGATACCCAGCATGGTCTTGACCGCGTCCTTGCAGATCGCGGTGATCTCGTCCCAGCGCTCCGCCTCGATCATGTCCCTTTTGACCATCCATGTGCCGCCGCAGGCGAGGATCTGGTCGAAGGAGAGGTAATCCATCAGGTTCTTGGTGTTGACGCCGCCGGTGGGCATCCACTTGAGCGTGCGGTACGGGCCCGCGAGCGCCTTGAGCTTCTTGACGCCGCCGTTGTCCTCCGCGGGGAAGAACTTGACAACGTCGATCCCCAGCGCCATCGCCTGCTCCATCTCGCCGCCGGTGGCGGTGCCGGGCAGCATCAGCGCGCCCTTGGAAAGCCCGTATTTGACCAGCTCGGGGTTGAATCCGGGGCTGACGATAAACTTCGCGCCCGCGTTCAGCGCGCGGTCCAGCTGGTCGTGCGTCGTCACCGTGCCCGCGCCGAGCAGCATCTCGGGCACCTCCGCCGCGATCGCCTTCATCGCGTCCTCCCCCGCCGCCGTGCGGAACGTGACCTCCGCCGCCGGCAGTCCGCCGGCGACCAGCGCCCGCGCCAGCGGCGCCGCCTTCTTCGCGTCGTCGATCGCGATCACCGGCACGATGCCGATGCGCGAAATGGTTTGCAGAACCTCATTCATGACGTTTGCCTCCTTATAAAATATCTGATACCATTATATATCTTGTATACTAGAATACAATAAGCAATAGTTGAAAAAATGTCCCCTTGAGATTGTGCAGAATGCCATACGCTTCTTCCATAATCCGCATCAGGGGACAAAGCGGAACCGCCCGTTCAGCCAGGTTTTGCACAGGCCGACCCATGCCGCGCACGCCGCGTCCGGCGTTTCGACCTCCCGGTTGCACATCGAGATGCCGTGCGCCCCGTCCGCGAACAGGTGGCACTCGAAGGGGACGCCCGCGCGCCGCATCGCGTTCGCCAGCAGCAGGGCGTTTTCCACCGGCACGCTCTCGTCGCCGACGCAGTGCCACAGAAAGGTCGGCGGCATACCGGCGCCCACGTGCTTTTCGAGGGACAGCAGCTCCCGCAGCGACTCATCGCCGCCGGTGACGTTGTCGATGGATTCCCGGTGGGCGAATTCGCCCGCCGTAACGACCGGATAGCACAGCACCAGCGCGTCGGGCCGGGACGCCGCGCCGAGGGCGAGCGACGGCTCGTCCCACAGGACGCCGAGGCTCGCGGCGAGGTGCCCGCCCGCCGAAAAGCCCAGCGCCGCGATATGCTCCGGCTCAACGCGCCACCGCGCCGCGTTCGCGCGTATGCAGCGCACCGCCTCCGCCAGTTCGCGCAGCGGGCGCAGGCCGCCCGCCGCCGCGCCGGTGGAATACTCGATCAAAAACGCGTGGTAGCCCGTCGCGCAAAACGAGAGCGCCACGGGATCCTTCTCCCGCGGGGAGAGCCAACGGTATGCGCCGCCCGCGCAGATGACGACCGCCGGACGGGTCTTGTGCGCGGCGAGCCGGTCATGGTCGCTTTGCAGATAGCCCGTGACCGGCGCGCCGTTTGCGGTGAATTGAATGATCTGCATACTTCCTCGCAGGCACAAAAATTGTTACGCTTTTTGAAGTTGTTTACGGCTGCTTGCCGATGTAGGCGAGGATGCCGCCGTCGACGTACAGAACGTGCCCATTGACAAAGTCGGACGCGTCGGAGGCAAGGAACACCGCCGGACCCATCAGATCCTCGGTCGTGCCCCAGCGGCCCGCGGGCGTCTTGGAGACGATGAACTGGTCGAAGGGATGGCGGCTGCCGTCCGGCTGCCGCTCGCGCAGCGGCGCGGTCTGCGGCGTGGCGATGTAGCCGGGGCCGATGCCGTTGCACTGGATGTTCGCCCCGCCGTACTCCGAGCAGATGTTGCGGGTGAGCATCTTGAGTCCGCCCTTCGCCGCGGCGTAGGCGCTGACCGTTTCGCGGCCCAGCTCGCTCATCATCGAGCAGATGTTGATGATCTTGCCGCGCCCCTTTTCGAGCATACCGGGAATGACCGCCTTGGCGCAGATGAACGGCCCGATCAGGTCGATGTCCACGACCTGGCGGAAGTCCTCCGCGCTCATTTCGGTCATGGGGATGCGCTTGATGATGCCGGCGTTGTTGACAAGGATGTCCACGCCGCCGAGCTCCGCCTTGATCTTCGCGACCAGCTCCGTGACCTGGTCCTCCTTCGTGACGTCCGCGATGTAGCCGCGCGCGTCGATGCCCTTCGCCGCGTAGTCCGCAAGCGCCTTGTCCAGATTCTCCCGCGTGCGGCAGTTGAACGCGATCCGCGCGCCCGCGCCCGCCAGCGCCTCCGCGATGGCAAAGCCGATGCCGTAGGCGGCGCCGGTGACGAGGGCGACCCTGCCCTCAAGGGAAAAGCTCTTCATAATGTCCATGCTTCGCACCTCATTATCTCAGTTGATTTGTCGCAATGACGTCCATGTCGTCGAATTCCTGATTCTCGCCGCCCATCGCCCAGATGAACGTATAGCTGGCGGTGCCCGCCGCGGCGTGGATCGACCACGACGGCGAGATGACCGCCTGCTCGTTTGTCATAACGATGTGGCGGGTCTGCTGCGGCTGGCCCATCAGGTGGAAGATCGCCTGATCCTCCGGCACCTCGAAATACATATAGACCTCCATGCGGCGCTCGTGGGTGTGCGCCGGCATGGTGTTCCAGACGCTGCCGGACTCCAGCGCGGTCATGCCCATCGAAAGCTGGCAGGTCTTGAGGACGGCGGGGTGGATGAACTGGTTGATAACGCGCTTGTTCGAGGTCGCCGCCTCGCCGCAGGGCTTCTTGTTCGCGTCCGCGATCTTCAAAAGCCGCGTCTCATAGCTGCGGTGCGCCGGCGCGGAGACCATGTAGAACTTCGCGGGCTTGCCCGCGTCGTCGCTGGAAAAGTGCACGTCCTTCGCGCCCATCGTGATGTAGAGGCAGTCCTTGTAGGCAAGCTCGTACACCGTGCCGTCCACCGTGATCTTTCCCGCGCCGCCGATGTTGAAAATGCCGATCTCGCGGCGCTCCAGGAAATAATGCGTGCCGAAATTCGCCCACACGTCGATGCCCTTGTCGATGGGAACGGTTTCCTTCACCGGCATACAGCCCAGCGTGACCATGCGGTCGACGTGGCTGTAGACGGCGACGACCTCGTCGGGCCGATAGAGGTTTTCGATCAGAAACTCGCGGCGAAGCTCCTCCGTGGTATAGCGCTTCACGTCGTTGGGATTGGCTGCGTAACGGATGTCCATGGTGTTCCTCCTAAAATGTTATGATGCAGCGCGCGGGCTGCCGTTATGCGATGACCGCTTCGCTTTCGGCGTCGAAGAGATAGACGCTCTCGTACGGGACGGAGAAGGTGATGCCGCTGTCGACCGCCGGCGTCTCGTGCGGATCGACCTTCAGGATCGCGCGCTCGTCCCGCATCTTGACGTACACGTTCGTGTTGTCGCCGAGCATCTCCGTCAGCTCCACGCCGGCGGCGAGCGTGCAGGCGTCCTCCTGCGCGCCGAGACGGATCGACTCGGGCCGGAAGCCGAACACGATATCCCGTCCCTCGTACCGCGCGCGCGCCTCGCCGAGCTTGCGCGTCAGGTCGAGCGTCGCGTCCCCGACGCGGACGGCGCCGTTTTCCAGCCGCGCGCGGACGAAGTTCATCGGCGGCTCGCCGATGAAGCCCGCGACGAACAGGTTCGCCGGCTTGAAATAGAGCTCGTAGGGCGTGCCGACCTGCTGGATATAGCCCTCCTTCATGACGACGATGCGGTCCGCCATCGTCATTGCCTCCGTCTGATCGTGGGTGACGTAGATCGTCGTCGCGCCGGTCTCGCGGTGGATCTGCGTGATCTCGGAGCGCATGGTCACGCGCTGCTTCGCGTCCAGATTGGAAAGCGGCTCGTCCATCAGGAAGATGCCGACCTTGCGGATGATCGCGCGCCCGATGGCGACGCGCTGGCGCTGTCCGCCCGAAAGGGCGCGCGGCAGCCGGTCGAGATAATCGGTCAGCCCCAGGATGCGGGCGGTGTTTTTCACGCGCTCGTCGATGTACTCCTCGTCCGCGCCCTGTAACTCCAGCCCGAATGCGATGTTGTCGTAGACGGTCATCTGGGGATAGAGCGCGTAGCTCTGGAACACCATCGCGACGCCGCGCTCGCGCGGGCCGAGCTCGTTGGCGCGCGCGCCGCCGATGAGGAATTCGCCGTTGCTGATATCCTCCAGCCCCGCGATCATGCGCAGCGTCGTCGACTTGCCGCAGCCGGACGGGCCGACAAAGACGATGAACTCGCCCTTTTCCATCGTAAGATTGAAATCGTGGACGGCGTGGAAGCCGTTCGGATAGATCTTGTTGATGTTTTTCAGCTCCAGATAGGCCATATCGTTTCCCCCTTGATCGTTTCGTTCCTCGGCGGCGTACGGGTTTTCTCCCGGCGCGCCCCGCCGCGGAGCGCGCGTATATGAAAAATTCGGTCATAAGCATGGACAAAACGGATGTTTCGTGCTATCATTGATCCATACGAAACAGAACGCGCGCAAAAGGAGTCCCATCCATGAACCAGATCATCTACGCCGGAAAGCATCTGATCACCTTTGCCGTTTCGCGCCACTCGCACTCAAGCTGGGAGCTGATCTACTGCACGAGCGGGAGCGGACGGCTCAACTTCGGCGACTATTCCCTGCCCTACGAGGCGGGCAGCGTCACCGTGATCCCGCCCTTCACGCCGCACGCCAACGAAAGCGACGACGGCTTCACGAATATCCACGTCAATATGCTGGAGCCGGCGCTGACGCTGCACTCCCCCGTCGTGCTGCGGGACGACAGCAGCCCCTACGTGCTCAACGCCTTTTCCGGGGCGTTCTACCATTTTTCCGCCGCGTCCGAGCAGCAGACGCCGCTGCTCGCCGCCTACGGGGATCTGATCGTGCACTATCTCCTCGCCCTGCAGGAGACGCCCGGGCGCAGCAAGGTCGTGGAGGAGATCGAAAACAGCATCGTCCTCAACTATCCCGACTGCAACTTCGAGCTGGACGAGTATCTGCGCTCCCTGCCGTTCAACTACGATTACATCCGCAAGCTCTTCAAAAAGGAGATCGGCGTGACGCCGCACCAGTACCTCAGCGACAAGCGCCTCGCGGTGGCGGCGGAGTGCCTCTGCTCCGACTACGCCTGCGGCAGCAGCGTCAGCGAGATCGCGCACATGTGCGGCTTCCGCGAGCCGCTGTACTTCTCCCGCGTGTTCAAAAACAAGTACGGCGTGGCGCCCAGCCAGTACCAGAGCAGCCGCGCGGACGCGCCGGATGCCGCCGCGCTGGACTCGGACAGCATGAAGATCCCGCTCTGAGCGCTCACGGCGCGAGCCGCTTGATCTCGGTGTAGCACAGCAAAAACGGCGCGACGCCCTTGGCGTCGTTCTCGACCACCGGCTCGGAAATGTAGTACTCGTACGAGCCGTCGCGCCGGCGGTTGTCCTCGGGTCCCAGACCCGCGACAAGGCAGATGCCGCCGAGGTTCAGGTCCCCGTTGGAAAACGAAAGATATTTTTTCACGATGCCGCGGAAGGTCTTCTCGCCTTTCGCGGCATACGCTTTGTCCAGCGCGCCGAGGCGCGCCCCCTTGAGCATTGCGTAGGCGAGCATGCTGCTGCCGCTGGTCTCCAGATAGTTGCCGCGCTCGCCGCCCCGGTCGACGACCTGCCAGTACATGCCGCTCTCGTCGTCGGCGTACCGCGCGACGCCCTCCGCCAGCTCGGCAAGCAGGGCGCGCAGGCGCGCGTTCACCGGCCCCTCCGGCACGATCTCCGTGAGATCCGCCAGCGCGACGGCGAACCAGCCGATGCTGCGCAGCCAGAAGCTCTTGGAGCAGCCCGTCGCCGGGTCCGCCCAGAACGCCGTGCGCCCCGCGTCGTAGCCGTGGCGGTAAAGGCGCTTTTCCCCGTCGAACATCCGCGCGCGCACCACCTCGATCTGGCGCAGGATATCCGCGTAGTCGCCGCCGCCGAAGCTCCTTTCATACAGCGCGAGGAACGGCAGCGCCATATAGACGCCGTCCAGCCACACCTGCCGCGGGTAGATCTGCTTGTGCCAGAAGCTGCCCTCGGCGGTGCGCGGCTGGCTTTCCAGCTGCGCGCGGATCCTCTCCGCCGCGCGGCGGTACTTCTCCTTGCGCGTCTGCTCGTACAGCGGGAACAGCACGCGCCCCTCGTTCACGTCGTCGAGGCGGTATTTCGCGGGATCGTAGGTGCGGATGCTGCCGTCCTCCGCGACGAAATCGTCCACAAAGCCCTCGACAAAGTCGAAATAGCGCCGCTCGCCCGTAAGCTCCGCCATATCCAGCAGCGCCGTGAGCATACAGCCGTCGATGTAATTCCAGTCCGTCGGCTTGCCCTTGCGCAGCTTCTCCACGTTCCAGACGGTGCGCTCCGGCGTCGATTCCTCGATCAGCCGCGCGGCGTAGGCGTCGATCTGTTCATACATAGCTCAATCTCCGTCAAGGTTTTCGCTCTCGACCGTTTCGCAGCGGCCGGTCAGCAGTTTATCCCCCGCCGCGCCGTGAAGCGTCACGTTCCGGACGCGGACACGGCGCACGTTGTCGAAGTAAAGCCCCAGGCGGCAGCGCTCCTTTGCGAAATTCTCCATGATGGGCACGCCCGGCTTCGCGTCGGGGTCGAAGCTGACGCTGACGTCCTCCAGCGTCACCTCGTCGACGGGCGCCTCGGGCAGGCCGTCGATATAGCACGCCGCCACCTGCGCGCCCGTGCAGGTGATGCCCCGGAAGGCGAAGCGCCCGAGATGGGGCGTGCGCTCGTCCACAGGCAGCTTTTCGCGCGACCAGACGTATTCGCTCTCGCGGTCGGGGTCGCAGCAGTTGTACCACATATTGACGGCGATCGGCGTCAGCACGCCGTCCATGCGGATGTTTTCAAAGCTCACGCCGTCGATCACGCAGTTTTTGCCGCGCCCGCGGCGCGTCTTGATGCGAAGCCCGCGGTCCGTGCCGCGGAAGAAGCACTGCGACACGCTCAGCTCGCGCACGCCCGCGCCGATCTCGCTGCCCAGCACCACCGCGCCGTGTCCGTACTCCATCAGGCAGTTGCGGATGACGTGGCGGTTCGCGGGACGGTTGAGCGTCGAGCCCAGCTCGATCTTGCCGGACTTGATCGCGATGCAGTCGTCGCCGACGGTGAAGCGGCAGCCGACAATATTCACCCGGTCGCAGGACTCGGGGTCCAGCGCGTCGGTATTGGGGCTGTTTTTCGGCGCGGCGACCGAAACGTCGTAAAACGACACGTTCTCGGAATAATAGGGGTGCAGCTGCCACGAGGGCGAATTGCAGGCGTGTACGCCGTGGAGCGTCACGTCCCGGCAGCGGTTGAAGAACATCAGCCGCGGCCGCGCCGTCGGAAACTCGCGAAAGCGCGTCCAGAAGTCGCTGTTTTGCGCGTTGCCGTCCACCGTGCCGGGGCCGACGATCGTGACGTCCTCCGCGTACTGCGCGGTCAGCAGCGCCTGATACATGGGCTTCGCAAGCCCCTCGAAGCCGCCGAAGTGCACGTCCGGCCCGCCGTCCAGATCCGGCGCCGTGCCGGGAACGACGGGATATCGCTCCCGCTCCGGATCGCCGAGCAGCACCGCGCCCTCCGCCAACTCCAGCGTCATGTGGCTTTTGAGCAGCAGCGGCAGCGTGCGATAGGTCCCCGGCGGGAAATACAGCCGCCCGCCCGGAGGCAGGCAGCCGATCGCCGTCTGAAGCGCCGCCGTATCGTCCGCCGCGCCGTCGCCCAGCGCGCCGAAGTCGCGCACGCTCACCGCGCAGGGCTCCGCGGCGGTTCGGAACGAGAGCGTCTCGTCCGGCGCCGCGCCGCGCACGCACAGCTCGTAGGCCGTGTCCGGCGTCAGGCCGAAGAGCGAAAACACGTTCGTCTCGCCGCTTTGCGCCTTTTCGCCGTTCAGATAGACGTCATAGGGCTCCGGCGCGTAATACGGCGCGTCGTTTTGCAGCTCAAAGCACGCCGAAACGGCGCTGCGGAACAAAAGCTTCAGCATGGCACCCCGTCCTTAGTTCGAAGATCGCGCGCGCTCGCGCGCGTCGGAGACGATCCGCCCCGCCAGACGCTTCATGGCGAGAAACAGCAGATCGAAAAGCGTGTAGAAAACGCCGAAGAGGATCGGCTCCACGCCGAGGGGAACGGCGTCCTGCGCGCCGGAGGCGGCGAGGAGCGCGAGGTTGATGAGGCGGTAGAGCCCCGCGACGCACGCCAGCAGCCAGCAGGCGTAGACGATATTGCCGAGAAAGGCGGCGTAGCGCCGCTTCGGGAACATCATCCAGCGGTCGTTCGCGCCGGGCGTTTTCGCGTAAAAGCGGAAGACGTTGTTCGTGAGAAGGTCCGTCACGATCCCCAGCGCGACGCCGAAGACCAGCAGCAGGTCGAGCTGCGCCGTAATGTAGGCGCTCAGCCCCCAAAAGATGAAAAAGCACACCGAGCCGGCGAACCAGATCTTCACCAGCAGCGCCTTCGCCCAGTCCGCAAAGCGCAGCCGCGGACCGGAGCGGTACTTGCGCAGCTCCTCCTCCGGCACCGGCGGCGAATTGTCCTCGTCGGCGCCGACCAGCGCGTCGACCGCGTCCGTGTGCAGCCGGTAATAGTCCGCCGCCGTCTCGCGCGGCGCGCCGAAGTCGCGTTTTTCCCTGCGGGATGCCATCGCCGTGTCCGTCTCAGTTCTCGCCCGAGATGTCGATCTCGTCGAGGCGGCCGTTGTCCTCCACGACGATGGAGGTGTTGATCCGCCGCAGCAGGCGGCTGTAGACCGGCAGCAGCGCGATGAGCGCGACGCCGGCGATCTCGATCGCCATGTGATCCTGCAGGACGTTATACGCCTGCGCGATGTAGATCGTCGACGCCTCGATGCGGATCGGGTTGTCCGCGCGCGTCAGCGCCGTCGCGATCAGCCCCGTGTAATACACGTCGCAAAAGAGGATGACCGCGAACATGCAGAACATCAGCACCAGCATCGGCACGACCGGCTTCTTGCGGCGCGGAAACGCGTTGAGAAAGCACACGAGGGAGAGGATGGAGAACAGCATGGTCGCGAAGCCGCAAAGGCCCATGCCGGCGCCCTGGATCTTCGCCGTGGTGTCGGAGATGTGGGTGAGGTTGAGGGAATAGTACAAAAACGCGGCGACCAGCACCAGCAGCGGAATGACGGAGGGCCGGCGCTTGAGGGAGACGATCAGCTTGCGGAAAAATTCCTTCCAGCCGCCCGCGGCGGCCTTATCGGCGGTGCGCATCCCTCACTCCCCCTTTCTGATGGCGTTGCCCGTTTCCTTGTCGAAGAAGTGGCAGCGGTTGAAGGCCATCTTCACCTCGTCGCCCTCCTTAAAATCGTACCAGCCGCGCAGCTTGGCGGAGAGCTTGTTCTCCGGCGTGTTCCGTCCGCCGATGTGCCCGTGGACCAGCGTGTTCATGCCGAGGTTCTCGTTCGAGAAGACCTTCATGCCGATCTCGCCGCCCTCCTGCACGTTTTCGGGGCGCACGCCCAGCTCGATCTCCCGGCCGGCGTAGGGCGCGAGCGCGGCGCGCTCCGCCTCGCCCAGCGGCACGCGGAAGCCCTTGCCCTCCAGCTCGCCCTCGCGCACGGTCACGTCGAAAAAGTTCATCGGCGGCAGACCAATGAAGCCGGCGACAAAGCGGTTCGCCGGCGAGTCGTACAGCTCCAGCGGCGTGCCGACCTGCTGGACGTGTCCCATCGACATACAAACGATCCGGTCCGCCAGCGTCAGCGCCTCGGTCTGGTCGTGGGTGACGTAGAGCATCGTCGCGCCCAGGCGCTTGTGCAGAAGAAGGATCTCGCGCCGGGTCGCGCCGCGCAGCTTCGCGTCGAGGTTGGAAAGCGGCTCGTCGAACAAAAAGACGCGGGGGTTGCGCACGATGGAGCGGCCCATCGCGACGCGCTGGCGCTGTCCGCCGGAGAGCTGCGCCGGCTTTTTGTTGAGCTGGCTCGTAAGGCCCAGGATCTCCGCCGCCGCCAGCACCTTCTTGTGGATGACGTTTGGATTCTCCTTGCGCAGCGTCAGCGAAAACGCCATGTTCTCATAGACCGTCATGTGCCCGTAGAGCGCGTAGTTCTGGAACACCATCGCCATGTCGCGGTCCTTCGCCGGCGTCTGCGTGATGTCCGCGCCGTCGAGCAGGAGGCGGCCCGCGGTGATGTCCTCCAGCCCCGCGATCATGCGCAGCGTGGTCGACTTGCCGCAGCCGGAGGGGCCGACGAGCACGATCAGCTCGCCGTCCGCCACGTCCAGATTGAAGTCGAAGACCGCCTGCACCTGATTGTCGTACACCTTGTCGATGTGCTGAATGTTGAGCTGTGCCATACGATCCCCCCTCACGCAGCGCGCCCGTCTAGGGACGCGATATGCGCGGCAAGCGCGCGGCCGCGGATAACGCCGACCACCGCGCCCGCGAGCAGGCAGGCGGCGGAGAGCAGCAGGTATACCGTCACGCGGGCAAACTGCCCGTCGCTCATCACGGAGACGGTCTTTTCCTGTATCGTGACGACGTCGGCGTGCGCGCGCATCGGATAGATGAAAATGCGCGCGATCTGTCCCACGCCCAGCGCCGCCATCAGCCAGGCGTAGCCGAGCTTGTAGTTCTTCACGCCCTCGGAGCAGAGGAACGCCGCCAGCATGAAGATCAGGTTATAGAGAATGGACGCGCCGACGAGGATGTTATAGTAATAGGTGCCCACGTCGGACTCGTAGATGCTGATGAAAAACATCACGTTGAAGAGGATCGCAAGCAGCGCAAGGCCGGAGGACAGCGTGTTTTTCGTGTAGCGCATACGGTCGAGCCGGATCTCCCGTTCCTCGTTCATGCCGCCGCCTCCTTTCCTTTTCCGATCAGCTCCGCCTCCTGCTTCATCAGCCGCGCCTTCCACACGGCGTTCGCCACCAGCGCGGCGGAGGCGAGCAGCGAGAGCGCGAACACCGCGTAGTGGACGTCGAACCAGAAGGTGGACTCCGTGTACGCCGTTTTCCACAGCTCGGCGTGCGCCTTGAGCGCCGCGAAGTCGACGCGCAGGAACTGCTGCTTGAAAATCTCGATATAGGGGTGCGCCCAAATGGCGACGTATAGGTTCGCGGCGGTAAAAATACCGATCGCCGCGTAGTTTCCGATGTAATATTTCCGGCGCGTGTGCGTGTTCGTGATATAGAGCAGGCACGCGCACAGAATCAGCACGATGCTGTAGCGCAGAAAAACGTTGTTGAACATCTGCATGTTGTAATAGACGATGGAGCCGGGGACGTCCGTCTGGGTGAGGTCCGCGGAGTTCATCATGGTCGAGTAAAGCGTGTCGTACAGGTCGGTCATAATGCCGAGCGCGTAGAGGAACACGCATACGCCGGAGATCATCGCCAGCAGGCAGACCTGCTTTTGCAGTCTCAGTTGCTTTCGATACATAGTGACCTCCCTGCCTTTCCTGTTGTTGTTCCGCCGCCGCGGGAGTTGGAGCCTGCCGTCCGGCGGCTGCCGCCGGACAGGGCTTTCGCCCTGCCCGGCGGACCGCCGTGCTTTGGTTGAACGAAGAATCGCGCGCTTCTCAGCCAAGCTTCTGATAGAAGTCGACGAGGCGCTCCCACGCGCTCTGCTTGAGCGCGAGATACTGGCTGCCGCCCAGCGCGTCCTTCACGGTCGCGGCGGCCTCGGCGGCGTTCGCCATGCCCTGCTCGGTGTAGCCGGAGACGATCTCGTTGACGAACACGTTGTCGCCGCCCTTGTTCTGGGAGAACTTGCCGTTGCTGCTCAGGTCGGTGTAGGTGTTGATGAGGTCGTTCTCCTGCTTCGTCGTGGGCAGAACGGTCGGGATCGAGGTGTACCACGGGTTGCTCGTGATGGCGAGCTCGGGGTGCTTGATGGTGCCGAGGCCGATGGCGACGGAGATGTGGCCCGCGCCCTCCTTGCCGACCTCGTGCGTGCACTGATACTCGAACGCCTGGCTCTTGGCGAAGCTCAGCGTGGAGCCGAGATACTGGCGGGCGTAGTTGGTGTAGTTGCCCTTCGCCTTTTCCCAAAGCTCGGCATAGGTCGCGTCCGCGATCTCGGGCATCTGCTTGCCGTTGAAGTTGAACGTCACATAGCTGCCGTCGGCGTTGGTCTTGATGAACGCGTCGGGGCCGTAGGACATGAGGATCTGGCCCTTCTCGCTGTAGGCGTAGTCGATGAGCTTGAGCGCGGCGTAGAGCTTATCCTGATTGCCCTCGACGCCCGCCTTGGAGATGCCCCAGCCGTCGGTCTTGACGCTGCGCCAGGACTCGGTGAAGCGCATATAGTTGCCGCCGCTGGTGCCGTCCTGCCACAGGGCGACGGGAACCATGACCGCCATGTACTTCTCGCCCTGGTCCGCCTGAAGCTTCGTGGCGTTAAGGATGGTCTGGGTCTGGTTGTAGTCATAGTGCATGAAGCCCATGTCGTTCTCCAGCATGGTGGAGCTGGACTCCTTGGACATATCGATGAAGGACTTGGAGATCAGGCCCTCCTTCGTCATGGCGTTCATGCGCTCAAGCGCCTTGTAGGTGTCCTCCTCCTGGCGGGCGTCGTGCAGCTTGCCGTCGGCGCCGAGGTAGAGGTAATCCTGACGGGATTCCAGACCGCGGACGCCGAACAGATGGCCCGCGAAGCGGAACATATCGACGCGGCGCTGGTTGTTGTCGTCCTCACGGGAGAAAATGCCCTGCACGGAATCCGTGCCGTTGAGCGTCTGCGGGTTCGCGACGACGCAGCGCAGCAGCGCCACCAGCTCGTCCACGTCCCACGCGGCGTTCTGTCCGACGAAGAGATTGGAGCGCTCGGTGCCGTAGTAGCCGCCGTACGCCTCGTCGATATAGGCGCGCAGCATATTGACGGCGTCGACGCCGCTCATGGCGCCCTTCTCGTTCATCTTCGCGATGATGTTGCCGGCGGCGTCATAGTTCTTGGTGACCTTCTCCACGCCGCTGCCGTCCGCCTTCACGGTGTCGACGTCGACCTTGCCGGAGGTTGGCATATAGGGCTGGTAGACCGGCGCGGCGGTCTTGTTGCTGGCGGAGGCGGTGAACTCGCCCTCGCCGTCGAGGAGCTTCTGCACCCAGTCGACGCGCATGAGCGGCATACGCTCGATGTCGTTGACGCCGTCAAAGTACGGGGAGAAGTAGATGGCGCCGGTGCTGGTGTTGCCGGTGATGGAGAGGCGGACGATGGGGTTCGCCTCCAGGTACGCCTTGAAGTTGGGCATCATGTCGAGATACTCGCCGATGTTGACCACGCTGCCCGCCTCGCCGAATTCGGTGAGCTTGCTGGCGGTGCCGCTGACGACGTCGACCTCGCCCAGACGCTCCTTCCAGTAGTCGAACTCGTTGGCGGCGCTGTTGCCCTGATACTTGTCCTCAATGGAGATGTTCAGCACGTTCTGGACCTCGACCCACGTGGGCTTGAGGTCGCCGGCATGATAGGTCTTGCCGTCGGCAAGCGTGATGCCGTCGCCCGCGACCTCGGCGTCAAAGCTGAGGCCTGTTTTGGTGGAGTTGTAGCCGGTCGCCATGCGCAGAACGGTGCCGTTCGCGTAGGTCAGCTCGGGCTTTTCCTCCTTCGCCGGCTCCGCGGCGGAAGGCTGCGCGGGCGCCGCGGGCGCCGCCGGGGTCTGCTGGGCCTGCTGGGGCTGCTGGTACTGGTTGACGTCGATCTTGTTGCCGCAGCCCGCGAGCAGCACGGCAACCATCGAAACGACAAGCAGCAGCGCAATCAGAGATTTGCTTTTCTTCATGATATCCTCCTCATTTTTTGATCTCATTTTTATCGTTTTCCGGAAAAATCCGGCAAACTACGCGTTATTCCTTCACGCCGCCGACGTTGACGCCCTTGGCGAAGTACTTCTGGATAAAGGGATAGATAATCAGGATCGGCACGATGGAGCAGACGATCAGCGCGTACACGACGGAGTCCGACGCGTAGATCTCGTTCCAGCCCGCCATTGCCTCCGGATCGGTGAACTCCTCCAGCTTGAGGCGGATAAAGACCTGCAGCGGGTGTTCGTTGGAGTTGGAGATCATCTGCCGCGCCCAGAAGTAGCCGTTCCAGCGGGAGATGCCGAAAAACAGCGCCACCGTCGCGATGGTGGATTTGCTCATCGGGATGTAGACCTTGCTGAGCACCTGAAACTCGCTGGCGCCGTCGACGATGGCGGCTTCCTCGATCTCGCCGGGCACGCCCTCAAAGGCGTTGCGCAGCAGGATGATGTTCATTGCCGCCATGCCCATCGCGATGACGACCAGCCACTTGTCGTCCATGATGCCCGCCGCGTTGAACGCCTTCTTCGTCGCGATATAGTTGAGGTACTGCGGCACGATGCCGGCGGCGAACCACATGGTGAACACCAGGAAGAAGTTGAAGAACTTGCGGAACAGCAGCCGCTTTTTCGACAGCGCGTAGGCGCCGAGGATGGAGTAGAACAGCGCCCAGACCGTGCCGTAGAACGTCAGGAACAGCGTGTTGGAATAGGCGTTCCAGAACATATTGTCGCTGAACATCCGGCTGAACGCGTCGAACTGCACGTCCTTCGGGAAAATGACGATCTGGTTGTAGTCCACGGCGGCGCGCCCACTGATGGACGCGGAGATCGCGTAGACGAAGGGATACAGGCACGCCAGCGCGAACACCGTGAGCAGCGTGTAGCTGATGATCTTGAAGATCAGCTCGGAGATCTCAAGCTTTCTTTTCATGGCGATCCCCTTCCTCAGTACAGCGACACGTCGGACGCCTTGCGCGCGATGGTGTTGGCGCCGATGACCAGCAGCATGCCGATGACGTTGTTCATCATCTCCGCCGCCGAGGCGACGCCCTTCGCCGCGCCGGCGAGGCCGTAGCGCTGGGCGAAGGTGGACACGACGTCCGCGGTGACGTAGGTGCTGGTGTTGTAGAGCAGCAGCACCTTTTCATACCCGATGTTCAAAAGCGAGCCGATGCGCGTGATGAGCATGATGACGATGGTGGACAGGATGCTCGGCAGCACGACGTAGCGCATCTGCGCCATTTTGCCCGCGCCGTCGATCTGCGCCGCCTCGTAGCTCGTCGGCGAGATGGCGATGATCGCCGCGAAGAACACGATGGAGTCGTAGCCCGCGCCCTCCCAGATGCCGCTGATGATGTAGATGGGGCGGAAGAAGTCCGGGTTGTTGAGAAGCCCGGCGTTCGCCGCCTCCCGCGAGACCCAGCCCAGCGACGCGAGCGCCTGGGACACGATGCCCATGCCGGTGGTCAGCGAGCCCTGCTTGACCAGCATCATCACCAGCGACGTCATCACGACCGTGGACATGAACTTCGGCAGGTACGTCAGCACCTGATAGACGCTGCGGGCGATGTTCGACTTGATCTCGTTGAAGAACAGCGCCAGGATGATCGGCATCGGGAAGCCGAAGCACAGCCCGTAAAAGCTGAGGATGAAGGTGTTGCGCAGGGCGCGCCAGAAGTCGAGGGAGAGATTGTCCCCGCCGAAGAGCAGGCGCTTGAAGTACGAAAAGCCGGAAAACAGCTGCTGGTTCACCGGCAGCACCTCGTCCGACACCTTGAAGCAGCCCAGCAGCTCGTACATCGGCAGATACCGCCACAGCAGGAACACCGCCAGCATCGGGATCAGCATGAGATACAGCCGCCAATCCTTGAGGATCGTGCGCCCGACGCGGAGCCAGTAGTGCTTTTCCACGTCGTCGCGAACCGCCTGCTCCGGGTTCTCCCGGTACGTGCCCGTGGCTTCGTCGTAAATGAGGAAATCCGCGGCTTTTGCTTTCATTCAGTATCCTCCCCCCTTCTCCCCCGCATCCGCGCGGATGCGCAGAAGATAATGCTTTTGGTCCTCCAGCAGCCCGTCCTGCCGCCGCGCCACCCACAGAACGAGCGCCGTGAACAGCTCCGAAAGCGCGTCCGTCGTCACAAAGCCGAGGCAGCGCGCCGCCGGCGAGCCGAGCAGGAACGCGGTCAGCGCGCGTCCGAGCTGCATCAGAAGCTGCGTGCCCAGCGCAAAGGCGACCGTCAGGAACGCGTCGTTCCGGATGCGCTCCGTGCCCGGGGCGCGCCGCAGCGGCAGCATCAGCAGCGCCAGCAGGTTGCCGAGGCAGTATACCGCGTACTGCGCCGGCGCCGCGCCGGAAGCGAGGCAGAACACCGCGCCAGCCAGCGCCGCGTGGAGCGCGGCGAACGCTCCCCAGCGCAGCAGCACGATCGCGGTCACCGCCGCCGAAACGGAAACGGTATACGGCTGCTCCGGGAACCAGCGCGTCGCCGCCGTGACGAGAAGCGCTTCGGACGCGAGCAGCAGCAGCGCGAAAAGTCCCAGATCGATCGCGCGGTACTGCCGGAAAGAGATCTGCCGCTTCATCGGCGCCCTCCCGCGTGAAACCGCGCGCGGCGCCGGGCCTGTGCTGATACCTTACTCATCATACTGAAATTATAGCTTGCGCCCCCTTTTTTCGTACATAGCCAAAACAAGCGACTTCATGCACAAATGGGACATCTTTTTTGCAAAAGCTTTTATTCATGTTGTCAATATGCTACAATTTAGCCGAGTCAAATTGTGCAAATCGGAAAAGGAGGTTGTCCGGCCATGAACGATTGCCACGCACGCCCCGGAGACGACCTGCAGGCCGTCCTGGACGCCGCGCCGGAGCACGCGACCATACATCTCGCCGCGGGCGTCTATCGCCAGAAGCTGCTGCTCACGCGTCCCGGCCTCACGCTCGTCGGCGCGGGAAGCGGCAAAACCGTGCTGATCTGGGACGACTACGCGAAAAAGCTCGACGCGCGGGGGCGGGAGTACAACACCTTCCGCACCTGGACGCTCGCCGTCTGCGCCGACGGCGTCACGATGCGCGGGCTCTCCGTGGTCAACGACGCCCTGCGCCCGGAGGAAAAGGGGCAGGAGGTCGCCCTGAGCGTCTACGGGGACCGCTTCGCCATGGAGGACTGCGTCCTCTCCTCGACGCAGGACACGCTGTTCCTCGGGCCGCTCCCGCGCGACCTGATCGCGCGCTACGACGGCTTTCTGCCAGACGCGCTGCGCGCGGACCGCGCGCTTTCCCAGCGCTTCACGAGCTGCCGCATCGAGGGGACGGTGGATTTCATCTTCGGCTGCGGGAACGCCGTGTTTGAGCGCTGCGAAATCCGCTCGCTGCGCGACGCGCGCGGCGTCGGCTACGTCGCCGCGCCCGCGCACGCCCCGGAGCAGAGCGAGGGGTTCCTGTTCTGCGGCTGCCGCTTCACCGCCGAGGCGGGCGTCGGCGGCATTTTCCTCGCGCGCCCGTGGCGCGACTACGGCCTCGCGCGCTTTGAAGGCTGCGCATACGGCGCGCACATCGCCGCGGAGGGCTTCGACAAATGGAACGACACCGAGCGCGACAAAACGGCGCGGTTTTACGAGACGCCCGCCGTACCCGGACGCGTCCCGTGGTGCAACCGCGCGTAAAAACCGTCGGCAAAGGCAGGATGCCTTTGCCGGCGAAAATCTTCCGCGGCGAGCATATCAGACTACTCTGCAATTAAAATCGGAAATTTTAATTGCAGCCGCTGCGCTTCGCACATCGGCGGGTCAGCTTTGCATCAGTTCGGCTTGCCAAATCAAAGATTTGCAGCCTCACTGATCATACGAAATACAACGCGCCTTGCGGCGCTATAAAAAGGAGAGCGTTTCTTGGACGGCCTCCGCTTTGCGCGGCGCGCTGCGCGCAAAAGTTCATATTTTCGTCCGAATCCTCCATCGGCGGACGTCTTGAAAGCCCTTTGAAAATGTGCTATAATGATGCCGCCATTCATAAAGATGCAGGGAGACCGCGTCAAAAAAACACGCCAAACGGCAACAACACAAAAGGAGGATGAAACACCGTGAAGATCACATCGTTTAACCCCCTGATCGCGTCCAAAAACGCGGAAGACGTCATCGGGCTGTTCGAGGCCCTGGGCTTTGAACAGCGCCACAACAAGGTCAGCGGCGTCAGCGAGGACATCAATACCGTGCGGATGAAGGACGCCAACGGCTTTCACGTGGACGTCTCCAACGTCAAGCAGGTGGAACGGGATATGACGCTCATCCGCATGAACGTGGATGATCTGGACGAAGCCTATGCGCTGCTGACGGCCCACGGCTTCAAGCCGGTGGACGGCAGCTCTTCCCTGACGCCCTCGTCCAAGTCTGTGCTGATGGCCTCTCCGTCCGGCTATTCCATCGACATCGTCAAGCACATCAAGGAGCACGAATAAGCCCTTCGGCTTTTCCCCATGCGGCACAGCAAGAAGAAAACGGCAAATCTCAACGGGCGGATCGGAAGCACTTCGCGGTTCGCCCGTTTCCAATCCCGCGAGAAAACGCAAAGGCAGGGAATTACGCCATGATGAACAAGATCGAGGAAGCGATCCTGTATGCCACCGTCATGCATCAGGGGAAGGTGCGCAAGCTGGGGAATATCCCGTTTATCCTGCATCCGCTGGAGGTCGCCCAGATCCTCTCCACCATGACCGCCGATCAGGATGTGATCACCGCGGGCATCCTTCACGACATCGTGGAGGACACCGACGGCACCCTGGAGGAGATCGAAAAGCGGTTCGGCGAGCGGGTCGCCTTTCTGGTGTCCTCCGAATCGGAAAACGACTATCCCGGCGAGAGCCGGGACGCCAGCTGGAAGCGGCGCAAGGAGGAATCCCTGAAGCTCCTGAAAAGCACCCCCGATCAGGGGGTCAGAATGCTGTGGCTGGCGGATAAGCTGGCAAACATCCGCTCTCTCGCGGGCAACTACTCCGAGCAGGGGGAAAAGCTGTGGGAGAGCTTCCATCAGCGCGACCCCGAAATGCACCACTGGTACTACCAGACCGTCGCGGAGCAGTTGGAGCTCTCTCTCAACAAGACCGGCGCCTTCAAGGAATTCATCAAGCACATCAATTTCATCTGGCCGGGCTCCTTTGATTCCGAAAAAGCCCGGTATCGGAAATACCGGGAGATTTCCGTGGAGGGCTGCAAGCGCATCGGGCGCGGCGCCAAGGGCGACGTGTACCGCTACGACGACGAGCTGGTGATCAAGGTCTACAACCAGAACAACACCTATCACGACGTGGAGCGGGAGATCGCCATGGCGCGCAAGGCCTTTATCTTGGGCATCCCCACCGCCATCTCCTTCGGCATCGTGTCCGTGGGGGAGCAGTACGGCGCCATGTACGAGCTGGTGGATTCGGAGACGATCTCCTCCTGCATCGCCCGGGACCCGGGCCAGACGGAGACCTACGCCCGGATGATGGCGGAGCTTGCCCGCGCGATCCACCGCGTGCAGCCGGAGGAATCCGACGGCTTCCCCCCCGGCGCCGACAGGGCGCGCGACTATATCGAGGGCGGCGTCGGACGGGAGGACGAGGCGCTCGGCAAAAAATGCACGGCCCTTCTGGACGCGCTGCCCCGCACCGGCACCCTGCTCCACGGCGATTTTCACACGGGGAACGTGTTTTTGCAGCGGGGCGAGCCCCTGCTGATCGACATGGACCGGCTCTCCACGGGCCACCCCATCCTGGAGCTGAGCGACCTGTATTATTTCTATGTGCTTTTGGGCGAGGACGATCCCGACGTCGTCGAGCGGTTCATGGGCTTTTCCTATGACACCGCGCGCCGCTTTATGCGCCTGTTCCTCAAGCACTATCTGGAAACGGAGGACGAGGCGCGGCTGAACGAGGTCGCGGAGAAGGCGTCGCTCATTGGCTGCAGCCGCCTGATCCGAAAAATACGCAAGCAGAGAAAGCCCTCCGACGCGGACCACCGGCTGGTCCGCCGGTGCGTGGAAAGAATCGCCGCGCTGACGGACAAGCTGGACAGCCTGAGCTTTTGAGTATTTGAGAACCATCTTGAAGGAGGAGCTCGCCGTCGCCGCGACGGCATGGTGATACCTATGAAAAACAAGAGCGTATTGATGAAGCTTCATTTGGCTTTGATGGCGCTGATGATGATTGGCACCATCGGAGCTCTGGCGCATTTCATGATTGAAAGCAGCAGCGCCGCAGGGCTTTCAAATCCGGCAAACGCTTTTCTGATGCTGGTGATCCTGGCAATGCTGATCGTGGGCACTTTGTATCTGACAAAGGGCTATACGAAACAGGCGGCAGTTTATTACAAGCTGTTTTTGTTCCTGAATGTCGCGGTATGTGTGTTGACGATCCTTATTGATCTGTGTTTTTATCATGTCAATACATGGATGGTCACGATCAGCATTCTCAATGCCTGCAAGATCATCCTTCTTCTCACTATGGCCTGCGGGAAGGATCTTGGAGAGAAAAAGACCTGGACGCTCTTTTACATGCTTCTGGCGGCGGATGGCTTAAAGCTGGTATTGGCGATCGTGAATATGATAGGCGTTGGATTTGATTTCAGCTTTGCGGGATATGTCACCGCGCTGATCTCGGACGGAACGATCGGGCTGGCCATCAGAGGAAAATATGAGAACAAAAGGAACCGCGGAAGAATATAAATTCCCATCTTTTATTGCATCATACCGGGGCGGGCATCCCGCGGCGGTTCCTGCGAGGCGCGGCCCGCGATTTCGATTATCCTGCTATTATGTCCGACCGCAAGCTCGGGCTTAATAAGAACAATCATAAGTAAGAACAACCATAAGGAGGAACCCCTCATGACCATCACGAGCTTTAATCCCCTGATCGTCACCAAGGACGCCGAAGCCGCCATCGCTCTTTTTGAGGCGCTGGGCTTCGAGCGCCGCCACAGGGTCGCCGCCGTCGAGAGCGACGGGACGGAGATCGTCAGCGTGCGCATGAAGGACGCCAACGGCTTTTACGTGGACGTGGCGCAGGCCCCGAATCTCAAGCAGGATCTGTCCCTCATTCGCATGAACGTGCCCGACTTCGACGAGGCCTACGAATTTCTGACCGCGCGCGGCTTCAAGGGCGCCCGGGGCGGCGAGACGCTGGACACCCGCACCAACCGCTCCGCGATGATGGTCTCGCCCTCCGGCTTCGCCTTCGACCTCTGCCAGCACATCAAGGACTGACGCGCCCCTGCCCAAGTTCCTCGGCGGCACCTTCGAGACGAAGATCTGATACGAATTTCAAAGCTGTTCAAAAGCGCCATGCCGGTAAACGGCATGGCGCTTTTGAAGCTTTTTATCAGGGCGGCGCGCCGCGGCGCCGCTTTTGCCTCTTGACAAAGCAGCGGTGTGTCTCTATAATGATAACTAAGTTAGCGTACAAAGTTACAAAAGGGGTGGAGGCACTTTGGCGCGCGGGACTTACGACGACACGCAGCGGAGGATCGTGGAAAGCGGGCTGAGGATGTTCCTCAAAAACGGGTTCGAGCGCACCAATCTCCGCGACCTCTGCGCGGACGCCGGCATCACGACGGGCTCCTTTTACCGGCACTTTGCGAGCAAGGAGGAGCTGTTCGCGTATTTCGTGAAGCCTGCCGTGGACGAGATCAGGCGGGACTTTTCGGACGCCGAGCCCCTCTGCCGCGAGGCGGTGGAATCGGGCGACGTCCGCAGGCTCTGGACGATCATGGACGCCGACCGCCTTCTCGATTATATCTATCGGAACTTCGAGCGGCTCAAGCTGCTGCTCAAATGCGCGGACGGGACGAAATACGACGATTTTCTGAACGATATCGTCACGCTGGAGGCGGACCTCTCCCTGCGCTCCCTGCGCCGGGCGAAGGAGCTGGGGCACGTTTCCGCCGCGCTGCCCTCGGAGCCGGAGATGCACATGCTCTGCCACGCCTACATCTCCGGCGTGTTTGAAGCGGTGCTCCACGATTTGAGCCGCGCGGACATGGAGCGGTACATCCACACGATCGTCGCGTTTTTCACCGCGGGCGCCTATCAGATGCTCGGACTGTAGCAAAACGTCTGCCTCACCGCCGGTGGGGCAGCTTTTTGGACCAGTAGTTAGCAAAGCCTAACGGCGACAGGAGGAGGAACGATATGAAACTGACAGAAACAAAGCCGGAGCAGCACGGACTGATCCGGCGCATCGGCGGCGACGCGCACTTCGCCAGCCGCGTGACCGCCATCGGCGTCACGGAGGGGACGCCGTTCCAGACGGTGCGCAACGACAGGCGGATGCCTGTGCTGATCTACCTGCGCGAAACGCTCATCGCGCTCGGCCGCGAGGACGCGGAACGGATTGAGGTGGCGGTATGAACGCGAGGATCGCGCTTTTGGGGCAGCCGAACTCCGGCAAGTCCACGGTCTACAACGCGCTGACCGGCTCGCGGCAGCACGTGGGAAACTGGCCCGGCAAGACCGTCGAGCGCAACGACGGCTATTATACCTACGGCGGCGCGCGCTATACGGTGACGGACCTGCCCGGCAGCTACGGGCTTTCCGGCAACTCCGACGAGGAGCTGATCACCGCCGCGTTCATCAAGACCGGCCAGGCGGATCTGGTCTGCATCCTGGTGGACGCCTCGCAGCTGGAGCGCAGCATGTATATGGTGGCGGAGTTCGCGGCGATGGATCAGCCCGCCGTGCTGCTGCTGAACATGATGGACGTGGCGAAGGTGCAGAAAAAGGAGATCGACCACGCGCTGCTGGAGGAACGCCTCGGCATCCCGGTGCTGCCCTTCACGGCGGCGGACGGCAAGGGCTACAACGAGCTGAAGGCGCTGCTCGCGCGCGAGCTGGAAAAGCCGCATAAGCTCGCCTCCGCGCCGGAGCTGCCGGAAAGGAGCGGCGGCGCGGAGGCCGGCGCCGTGCAGGCGGAAAGCGAGGCAAAGTATCGCTGGATCCAAGCCGTGCTCGCGGGGGTGGCCCGCTCCAGGCAGGAGCAGTTTACGCTGAGCAAACGCGACAGGCGGCTTTTAAGCCCGGTCCTCGGCAAGCTCGCCTGCTTCGGCACGATCCTTCTCGGCTTCCTTGCGGCAATGGTCATCTGCTTTCCCATGATGTGGCTCGGCTCCATGATCCCGCAGCTTTTGAACAGGCCCATCGCCGAGCTTCTGAGCGCGTGGAACGTGCACCCGTGGCTGGTCTCGATCTTCAGCATCATCCTGCCCAACACGCTGTATTTCTGCGTCGCGATGGCGGGCTTCGTTTTCGGCGTGAACCTCGTGTTCGGATATCTGGAGGAGATCGGCTTTCTGGCGCGGGCGGCGTACCAGTTCGACAGCCTGCTGTCCGGTCTCGGCCTGCAGGGGAAGGCGATCTGCCCGATCCTGATGGGCTTCGGCTGCACCATCGGCGGCGCCTGCGGCACCCGCGTCATGGACAACTGGGGGCAGCGTATGCTGACCATGGCGGTGGTTTGGGCGGTGCCCTGCGCCTCCATCTGGACCATCATCCCCGTCATCAGCTCCATGTTCTTCACGCCCTGGCAGACCATGCTGGTCATCCTCGGCATCCTGCTCTACGTGGCGCTGCTCATGACGATCGTCGCCAGGGTGTTTCGCCGCGCGCTGGTGCCGGAGCGCTCCCGCAGCGGCATGATCATGGAGCTGCCCCCCTATCATAAGCCCCACTGGAGGCACATTCTGAAGGAGGCGTTTTTCAAGGCGTGGGATATCTTCAAGCGGGCGCTTCGGACGGTCACGCTGATCTCGCTGCTGTTCTGGGCGTTTTCCTACAGCGGCAGCGGAAACGTGGCGGACAGCCTGCTTTATAAGGTCGGGACCGCCATTGAGCCGGTGACCAGGGTGTTCGGCCTCGGCTGGAGGACCTTCATGGGCTTTTTGAGTTCCGCCTTTGCCAAGGAAGCGGTTCTGGGCGTGCTGAACGCGGTGTTCGTCGGGGAGGGCACCGTGCTCGACGCGACCTTCCGCTCCGTCTTTAACGCGGCGACCGACAACGCCGTGCTCGGTCAGGCGATGACGGGCGTCGTCAGCAAGGCGGAGGCGCTTGCCTTCCTGTGCGCCTGCACCTTCAACATCCCCTGCGTGATGGCGCTGTCCACGACCTACCGGGAATCCCACTCGCTCAAGTGGACGGTGCGGGTCGCGGCGTTTTACGTCTGCGGCGCGCTGGCGCTCTCCTGCGTGGTCTATCATATTGCCGCGCTGTTTCTGTGAGCAGGGATAAGGTACGGGCAAGCTGTGAAAACCGGGCGCCGAAGGGCGCGGAGGGAAAGCTCGGCGCGGAGGCGCTTCGCGGGATCGCGCGGGACGTTCTTGCCGTTCCGCCGCTGCGCGCGATGGGGCGCTTCGTCAATTTCAACTCGCCCAAGGGCGTCCGAAAATTCGGCGGGCTGATGCGCAAAAACCAGGCCTGGCTGGACGCAAACCCGCAGCATCGGTCCGCCTCGTGGGACTTCCACTTCGACGAAACGCTGCATCGGGATGGCTTTTAGAACAATCGTGTTCTCCGCGTCAGCGCAGGGTGGGAAACGCGCGGGGGTCGATATACTGGACGATGCCGGTGATAAAAACGTCCTGCAAGCTGCCGCAGCCCGCGAAGGCGTTCGCGCCGATGCGCCCGACGATGCCCGAGATCAGCACCGCCCGCAGCGACGCGCAGTTCGCAAACGCGCCCTCTCCGATGCTGCCGACCATCCCGCGGATCGACAGCGAGGAAATGCCGCTGCCGTCAAAGGCGTGCGCGCCGATGCCGCTGAGCGAGTCCATGACCGTCAGGGCAGGCAGGCTCGTGCAGCCGGCAAACGCGTACGCGCCGATGCTCGTCACGCGGACGTCCATGCGCAGCACGCGGATCGTCTCGCGCTGCGCGGCCCACGGCACCTGCGCGGCGTCGGCATAGTCATACATCGGCCCCGTGCCGAGGATCGTGAGCGTATCGCCGTCCAGCGACCACGAGACGTTCGGCCCGCAGACGCCGCCCGCCGCCGTATCCGCCGGCAGGCGCAGGCTCGTCAGCGGCGTCATGTCCAGAAATCCCGCGCCATAGTAGGACGCGCTTCCGAGGTCGCGGGCGGCCGCCTTGAGCCGCCGCTCCACCGTCCCGGGCAGCAGCCCCCGCTGCTCGCACAGGAGGAGCGCGCTTGCGGCGGAAACGTGCGGCGCGGCCATGGACGTTCCCTGCATCGAGGCGTAGCCCCCGCCCGGGACGCTGCTGTTGACGCCGACGCCGGGCGCGGCGATATCGACGGCGCTTCCGTAGTTGGAGAAGCCCGCGCGGCGAAGGCTGCCGTCCACCGCGGCGACCGTGATGACCTGCGGGATGTGCGCGGGGCAGGAATACGCCGCGTTCCGGTTCTCGTTCCCCGCCGCGGCGACCACGGTAACGCCCCGCGCGAGCGCGTAAGCCACGGCGCGGTCGACGTAGTCGCTGTGCCGTCCGCCGAGGCTCAGATTGATCACCCGCGCGCCGCGGTCCGCGGCATAGCGGATCCCCTGCGCGATGATGCTCGAATAGCCGCCGTAGCTCGTCAGCACGCAGACCGGCATGATCCTGACGTTCGTGCCGGGCGTGCAGTCCACGATTGTGCCCGCGACGTGCGTCCCGTGTCCCGCCTTGTCGTCCGCCACCGCGTCCCTGCCGACGAAATCATAGCCGGGCACGAGCCGCCCCTGTAAAAAGGGGTGCGACAGATCCACGCCCGTGTCCACCACGGCGACGACGACGTTCGTATCCACGCCGCGGCTCACCAGATCCGCGGCATACGCCGCGGTCCCCGTGGCGTCCGCGCCCCACGAGAGGCTCCCGCCGCTCCCCTCCGCGCTCGCTTCCAGCAGCACGTCCGGCTCGGCGCCGGCGACAAAGTCCAGCGCGGACAGATAGGCGGCGCAGGCTTCGGCGTCCGCCGCGCTCGTGAACTGCACGAGATAGTCGCCGTTCGCGCCGGCGACCACCTGCGCGGCGTGATACGCCGTCAGGTCGGGCAGCGGCCGCGCCGCGCTGACGATCAGCCGTCCCGAGGCGTATGCCGCGTCCGCGCCGTCCGCGGAGACCCTGTCCGCGTACTCGTCCGCGAGCGTCATCGCCGCGCTGACGAACGCCGAGGTCGTGGGCGCGGCATAGACGCCGCCGTTCAGCTCCACCGGGACGTAGCCCTCAAACGGCGCGACGCCGTCGGAAAACCGAACGGTGCCCAGATAGAGGTAATAGACCGCGCTGCCCCGCGTGCAGGCGTCGGAAAAGGCTTCGCCGTCGCGCGGCAGTCCCGAATCCCGCGCCCACGCGACCGCGTCCGCCGCCCAGCCGTGTACGGACGCGGGGATCTCGCCGTTTCCGGCGGGCGACCCCTTCGCGCGCCAGAGGAAGGTCAGGATCTGCTCCACCGTGCAGGGCTCGTCCGGCGCGAACATGTGCGGGCTCACGCCGTTTGCGATCCCCTGCTCCACCGCCCAGAGAACGGCCTTGTAAAAATAGTCCGACGCCGCGACGTCGTAAAACGGATTCGTCTCGCTCTGCGCCTCCGGCTGTCCCGCCGCGCGGTGAAGGAAGGTCATCACCTGCGCGCGGGTGCAGACGCTCCGCGGCGAAAAGGCGGTCGCGGTCGTGCCCGTGGTGATGTCGTTGGCAAGCGCCCAGCTCACCGCGTCGTAGTAATAATCGCTCTCCGACACGTCCTCCATTTCGGAGGCGTAGATCGCCCGCGCCGCCGTTCCGGACGCGCACAGCAGGGCAAGCAGCAGCGCCGGCAGCAGGATGAGCGCCCTTTGATCGTGTTTCATATGCATCCTCTTTCCCCGCCCCGTTTGCGATCGGATCGCAGCGGAGCCGTTTTTTATATTATATCGGAATCGTCTGCCGCTGGCAAGGCTGTATCCACAAGCGCGCCCCGTTTCAGGCAATCCGCGCGCCGTCCGGCGATTCGTCATTCCGCACAGATACCAGCCGAAAAATTCGGCTATTATGACGGTGAAAAAAGCCCGGGACGGCGCGAATCGGGTGCGGACATTCCGGTGATTTTCGTATATAATATTTATTTGTAGATTTTAAGCGAAAAGCGGTTCGGTTTTCCCGCCTTCCGCGTGGAAGCTCGCCGCTGCATATACCGGGAAGGCCGCCGTGAAGGGGTATTATCGGTCGGTCCGGTCCTTTCGGGCGGGAGGTGCCTTGGCGATGACAACGGCGGGAAAAACCCTGCGGATGCTTTTTCAGCTTGCCCTGCTGTACGTTTTTGCCGCCTCCGTCAGCGTTTTTGAGCCAGACGTGTTCCTCCTGCGGAAGACTGCGACGTTTATTCTGCTGGCGTACTCGCTGATGCTGCTGACGTACTTCGCGGAGCATATCATCGCCCGCGATACGCGCAGGTGCCTTGTCGGCGTCGCGGGGCTGATCACGCTCTGGATCGTTCTGCGCGGCGCGAAATACATCGCCTTCGAGGAGTCGGAACGCCTCGCGCGGCATATCTGGTATCTCTATTACGTCCCCGTTCTCCTGATCCCGACGCTCTCCCTGCTCGCGGCGATCTCGGTCGCGCGGCGGGGGAGGAAAAGCGCGGCGGGCGCGGTCGATCCGGCGCTTCTGTCCCTGCTGCCGGGCGCCCTTCTGCTGGCGCTGGTACTGACCAACGACGCGCACCAGCTGGTGTTCCGGTTCCATCCCGGCTTCGCGCATTGGGATTCGGACTACGAGCGCGGGCCGCTGTATGTTGCCGTCCTGGTCTGGACCGTGTTGCTGCTGGTCGGCACGGTGAGCATACTTTATTTCTGCTGCCGCGTGTCCGCCAGCCGAAGGCTGGTCTGGGTGCCGATGCTTCCGACGGCCTTTGGCGCGCTCTATCTGAGCCTGTACGCGCCGGGGCTGTGGCCGGGCGTCAACGGCGCTTTGTTCGGCGAGCTTCCCGAGGCGGTCTGCTTCACCGTCGGCGGATTGTGGATGAGCCTGCTCTACATCGGGCTGATCCCCTCCAACGAAGGCTACGGAAAGCTGTTCGAGGCATCCTCCCTCGCGGCGCAGATCGCGGATCGCGACTATCGCGTGATCTATCGAAGCGCGAGCGCCGCGCGGCTTTCGGCGGAGCAGCTCGCGTCGGAAGCGACGGTCGCTCTGAGCCCGGATACGCGCCTGCACCGAAAGCGCGTATCCGGCGGCTACGTCTACTGGCAGGACGATATCGCGGAGCTCAACCGCGTCAACGAAGAGCTCGCGGAGGTCGGCGAGCGCCTTGCCGAGGAGGTGGAGCTGCTCCGGCTGGAAAACGAGCTGAAGGAAGCGCGCGTTCAGATCGACACCAAGACAAGGGTGTACGACGAGATCGCGGCGAGCGTCCTGCCGCAGTCAAGAAAGATCGCCGCGCTGTGCGCCTCGGCGGAGGGCGATCCCGCGCTGTTTCCCGCGAACGCGAAGCTGGTCTGCCTGCTCGCGGCGTATATCAAGCGCTACGCCAATCTGTCGCTTCTTGCCTCGGAGCATTCCGAGCTTGCGGCGGAGGAGCTGTATCTCGCGATCGCGGAGTCGCTCCGCTACGTGCGGGATATGGGGCTGCCCGCGGAAAGCGCGCTGGAGAGCGAGGCGGCGTTCCCGGCAAAAAGCGTCCTCGCCGCATACGCCCTTTTCGAGACGCTGTTGGAGCAGGCCGCCCCGTCGATGCGCGCCGTACACGCGGCGGTTCGGGGAAACGCGCTGAAGCTCACCGTCGAGGGCGCGGCGCTCACCCTTCCGCGCGGCTCCGGCGCGGCGCTTTCCGAGGAGGACGGCGTCTCTTACGTGAGCCTCGGCTTGGGAAAGGCGGGTGAGGCGGAATGACGCCGTTTGCGCGGCTTTCCATATTGACGCAGAACCTCGTCTGCTTCTGGGCGCTTGTGCTCTGCCTGTCCGGCACGGCGGGCGGTATGCTGCTCTGGCGGCAAAAAAGGCGTCTTCTCTGCGCGCTGTCCGGCTTTTGCTTTTTGTGCGCCTATTTCATCCTGCAGGTCTGCCGGGACGGCACCGAGCAGCGGCTTCACGGATGCGGCGACGCGCTCGCGGAGCGTGTTTTGCGTATGCCCTGCGCGGCGTTTTTTGCCGCGCTTGCGCTGCTCTCCGCCATCTGCTGCCTGCTGTTTCGGGACGTCCTGCGCTGGCGGAGGGCGCATATCACCTCCGATTCCATCAAGGAAAGCATGGACGGCCTTCCGGCGGGCGTGTGCTATTATCTGGAGGACGGGCGCTGCATCCTTGTCAACCACCGCATGAACGATATCTGCGTTTCGCTTCTGGGGCAGCCGCTGCAAAACGGCGTTGCCTTTCGCGACGCGGTGCGGGACAGACCGGTCTGCCTGCTTCCGGACGGCACGGCGGTCTCCTTCCGCCACCGCGCCGTGACCTACGAGGGCGCGCCGGCGCATGAGCTGATCGCGAACGACATCACGGAGCTTTACAACAAAAGCAGGCAGCTTCGCGCCGACAACGAGCGGGAGCTGCGGCTGAAGGCCGACATGAAGGCATACGGCGCGACGATCGCCGACACCGTGCAAAAGCAGGAGATATTGCAGGCAAAGGTCAACATACACGACGGGATGAACCGTATGATCCTCGCCACGCAAAGGGCGGCGGAGGACGGCGCGGCAGGGGCGCAGCGCGGAGAGGTTTTGCGGATGTGGCAGAGCCAGGCGCTTTTACTCTGCAAGGAGGCGGACGCGCGCAGGAGCAGCAGCGTCGTCTCCGACCTGAACGCGCTCGCGGCGGTGATCGGGCTCCGGCTTGAGTGGGACGGCGCGCCCGAAACCGACGATCCCGCGGCGCTTTCCCTGTTTCTGCACGCCGCCCGCGAGGCGATGGCAAACGCGGCGAAGCACGCGAAGGCGGAACGGCTCGCCATTCACATCGAGGAGAACGGCGGCAGCCTCCGCGCCGCGTTTGAAAACGAACGGCAGGCGGCGGCGGCGCCCGCGGAGGAGCGGGGCGGCCTTGCCGAGCTGCGAAGGCGCGTCGAAGGCGCGGGCGGAGAAATGAAAATCGACGCGGGGAGCCTTTTCCGGCTGTCCGTTTCGATCCCGAAGGGAGGAACTGCAAATGCCGTATCGGGTATTGATCGTGGAGGATCAGGAGATGCCGCGCCAGCTTTTTGAGATCTTCGTCCGCTCCGATCCGCGCTACACGCTCATCGCTTCCATCGCCAACGCGGCGCTTGCGATCGACTTTTGCCGCCACGGCAGGATCGACCTGATCCTGATGGACGTGATGACGGAGCTTGGCAGCAGCGGGCTGGACGCCGCCGAGGCGGTCAAGCGCGAATTTCCCGCGGTCAAGATCATCATTGTGACCAGTATGCCGGAAAGCTCCTGGCTGGAGCGGGCGCGCAGGATCGGCGTGGACAGCTTTTGGTACAAGGAGGCGCAGAAGGAGCCGATCCTCGCCGTCATGGAGCGCACGATGGCGGGCGAGCGCGTCTATCCCGACGAAACGCCCGCCGTTCGGATCGGGCACGCGAGCAGCCACGACTTTTCCGAGCGGGAGCTGGATATCCTGCGCGAGCTGATCTCCGGCGACAGCAACGCGGAGATCGGCGAGCGGCTCGGCATCGCCGCGAGCACCGTGAAATACCACGTGCAGAATATGCTGGAAAAGACCGGGATGCACACCCGGACGGAGCTTGCCGCCGCGGCGCGCAGCCTCGGCATCGCCATAAAATAACGTCCGCCGGATCGACCGTCTGCCAAAACGCGCAGGCGGTCTTTTTGTAACCGAGCAAACGCGCCGCCCCTCTTGAAAAAGGCTTGCCAGACTAGCCGTTTGGCGGGGGAAAAATCGCCGTGAACCGATATAATGATATTGTGCGGTTCGGCGCTGCGCCGGCCGCCGCAGAAACAGAAATGGAGGAAATAAAGATGAAAAAGATCCTTGCTCTTGCGCTCGCGGCAATGCTGCTGCTCTCGCTCGCCGCCTGCGGCGGCAAATCCGGCACGGACACGCCGGCTCCCGCAGCGTCCGCTCCC
>CACZCL010000004.1 GCA_902779695.1 Oscillospiraceae bacterium
TTCCGCAGCGGAAAAAGAAATGCCCAACAAGGTCGCACTGCATCGGAAGGATGACGGCGAGTTGTTGGGGCTGATGTCTTATGAGATTGATCACGGTGCTCTGGCGGTCGAAATCATCTACATTGAGAGCGCCGCGCACAGCAACGCGAATCTTTTGCACGTCACCGGACAAAGCAAGAAGTATATCGGTATTGCCAGAGCGTTGATCGCGTATGCGGCAAAAGCCTCCGTCGATGCCGATTTCGATGGAGTTCTGTTTTTCAAGGCAAAGACGGACGAGCTGCGGAAATACTATATGCAGGAGTTTGGCGCGATGCCGGTCGGCCGCTATGAGCCCTGTCGGCTTGTGATCTGGGAAGACGCGGCGGCAAATATTCTATCGGACTTTGAGGAGGTGTGAGAACATGACAGAAGAGAAGAAGCAATATCTCAGCGAGATGGAAACACATGGCGCCGAAAATGGTTGGGTTTCGCCTCTGACGGAAGAGGACAAGGAGTTCTTTGCCTATTTCCGCTCGGTCTGTAAGCGGTACAATATCACGCCGTCCAAGGCGACACGTATGGAGTACGATTTTGTGACCCGCGTGGCAGAAAGCGAATTCTATCTTCAACGCGCCGGAGCGATGTGAGTTCGTGCGCTGACCCACTATCCGACCCAGAACGGAAAATGAGCGGTCGGAAGCGGTGGATAAGTTAGCAATTTCCTGAACTTTTCATGGACAAAATATCACGAAAATGACATATAATCACGGATTCTCTGGATTTTTAGTAGCTCATAACCCGGAGGTCGGAGGTTCAAGTCCTCCCTCCGCAACCATTGAAACTCCTGATTTCTTCCGGAAATCGGGAGTTTTTCTAACATTTCGTGAGATTTGCGATTTCGCGCGACTCCTGTTTGATGCTTATCTGATGCTTATCTTTTCCGCGGCGTTTCAAATCTGTGATGCTTATTGCGACGATGAAGATGCGCCGTCCGATGGAAAACCTCACGCCCGAGCAGGAATCCGAGTTGCTCAAGACCATGAAGCGGCTGAAGTATCGCGAGGTCGTGTGCTGAACGCGCTCTTCCCTCACGCTTCCATGCAGCAGTCCTGATTGCCCCTGACTGCTGCTTGGCCGCTGTTTCGCAAAAGCGGCGCAAGTCCTTTTTTGCGAGGGCTTGCGCCGTTTTCGATTTCATAGGAGACAAGAGCGAGGCTGCCGAGATTCCCGAGGTGCAGCTGCTTCTCGGCGGCTATTCCCGAAAGGACGGCGAGCCGGTCTGCTTTCTTGAGGGCTGGGCCCGCAACGTCTATGAGTGGCTGGGCGGCGGACGCTTCTTCTTTGACTATCTGGAATAACCGAGGGCAAGGAAGTATCGGCAAACAACGAGAAAAACTGTTGTCAACCCTGCTCTCCTGTGCTATAGTTGCTTTGCCCCGCTGAATCGAGTTGTTCGGCAAAACAACCAACACAAAAGGAGAGTGACACCATGAAAAGACGTAGTATCCCCATGATCCTCGCGCTGTTTCTGGCAATGTCCCTGTTCCCTGTTTCAGCAATGGCGGCAACGGCCCCGACGGAGGCGGATCTGAAAACCGCGCCCATCATCTCAAATCTGGAGATCCACGACGACGCCGAGGGCTTCGTTTGGCTGGAGGTCACGGTGCAGACGTCAGCAAATGTGCGAAACGCGATCGATTACTTTGAAAATCACGAATTAGGTTACAATCAGGCGGGCTATATCGGCCAGATCGACCTGCAATACTCCATCGACGGCGGCGAATGGCAGGAGAGCGCGATCGCGCCCTCGCCGAATTATGACCACGATGACGAGTGGAACGGCATCTTTGAAACACACTATCTTGACGAGCTCCACGTGGATTCGCAGGTCAGGGCCCGCGCCCGCTACAGCGGCGCGGACGCGGACGGCAACCCGCGCTGCAGCGACTGGTCGAATGTGCTGACGCTCAATGAAAAGGCGGACTTTACCGCCCACGACTGGGCGAAGGCGGAGCTCGCGGAGGCCGCCGCGCTGGGCCTGATCCCGGACAGCCTCAAGGACGCCGACCTCACCGGACCCATTACGCGCGCGGAGTTTGCCGCCGTCAGCGTCAAGGTCTATGAATCCCTGACCGGCACGAAGGCGACGCCCGCCGCGACGAACCCGTTCACCGACACGAAGGACTTAGAGGTACTCAAGGCCTACAACGTCGGCGTGACGAACGGCATCGGCGCCGCGACGTTCGAGCCGAACACGCTTTTGAACCGCGAGCAGGCGGCGACGATGCTCACGCGCGTCTACAAAAAGGTTGCGATTTCGGGATGGACGCTGGAGACGGACGGCGATTATAGCGCGCAGTTCAAGGCGATGTTCAAGCAGCCTCCTGCGTTCGCGGACGACGCGAATATCTCCGGCTGGGCGAAGGACAGCGTGTACTTCATGGCGGCAAACAGCATCATCAACGGCGTGGGCGACAACAAGTTCGCACCCCGGGCGACGACGTCCGCGGAGCAGGCGGCGGGGTACGCGCAGGCAACGCGCGAGGCCGCGCTGCTGATCGCGACAAGAATGGTGAAAAATCTTGGCTGAGGGCGGCGCAAGCGCAAGCTGTGAGGACTTTTGGCGTCGCGTGAAAGATATAAAGCACTGGAACCACCAAAACGAAAAAGCACGCTCAAGCGTGCTTTTTCGTTTTGAAGGCGGCGTGAGCGGCGTTCAAGCCGCGCTTGGCAAGCGGCTCTCCGCAACTTTCGCCTGGCTGCGGCGGGGCGGTTTCCCGACCGGATCCAAACGGACGCTTTGCGTGGGTTGCACATCGCGGCAAAATGCTGTATAATTACTATTCAAAATAGCGTCAGTGCATCATGGCGGCGCCGATGTGCTTTTTTTGCCATCGTGCTGGGCATTGTCGGCGTGGGGGGACATTTTCTCCTTCGGCGGCGTGGCGAAAAAAATGGCGGGACGGCTTGCGCTGTTATCCGTGCTCGTCGCGCTGTTCGGCACGCTGGGCGCGTCCTCGCAGCTGTTTTTCGGAAGCAGAGCGTTCCAGATGGCGAGTGCGTGATTTTTACGGCGTCCAGCCTGTATATGGCGTATCTTTTCGGCGTCGAGGTATCCTGGATCTGGCTGCCGGCGGCTTCCGCCGGAAAGCTCGATTTGGAAAAGGCCGCGAAGGAATAGGAGAAAAGCGGAGACGCGATACGCTTGCGCGAAACAACAAAAATTACAGAATTGCGGAGGCGCTTATGGACAATTCGATACGGAGCAAGGGACTGGAGCTTTTCCACCTGCCCTGGCAGATCTTTGCGATCGTTGCCGCCGTCGTTTTGGGGGCGACCTATTTGGGCGTGCTGCCAAAGGGCATGACGGGCTGCTTCGTTTTTATGATCGTCGTGGGCGATATCCTGTCATGGATCGGCGACCATACGCCGGTCGTCAAAAGCTATCTGGGCGGCGGCGCCATCGTGGTGATCTTCGGCTCGGCGCTGCTGGTATACTTCAACCTGATCCCCGCCGCGTCCACCGTGGGCGGCGAGACCGTATACAATATGGCGCTGCCGCTGGGCAAGCTGGATCTGGTGGGGAACATCGGCACGTTCTTCAAGACGACCGGCGGCTTCCTGGACTGGTACATCGCCGCGCTGATCACCGGCTCCATTCTCGGCATGAACCGGAAGCTTCTGGCAAAAGCGGCGGCGCGGTATTTTCCCGCGATCTTCGGCGGGCTGCTCTGCGCCTTTGCCCTGTGCTGCGGCGCGGCGGCGCTGATGGGCTATCCCGTGATGAACGCCCTTTTGCTCATTGCGCTGCCCATCATGGGCGGCGGTATGGGCGCGGGCGCGTCCCCGCTTTCCAAGATATTTGAAAGCTCCGGCACCATGACCGCCGCCGAGGCGCTTTCCGTGATGACGCCCGCCGTCGCCATCGGCAACGCGGTGTCCATCGTGCTGGCGGGCGTGCTGGCGAAGGTCATACGGGGCAAGCTGAACGGCGGCGGCGCGCTGATGCGCTCGGGCAGCGTCGACCCGAAGGAGCTGGAGATCGACCCCGAGATGCAGAAAAAACGCGAGCACATCACGGTCACGAATATGGGCGTCGGCCTGCTGGTCTCCGGAGGCTTCTTTGCGTGGGGGTACATCGTGCAGGGCGCTTGGAACGCGCTGGGCACCGGCGTCACGATCCACGCCTACGCATGGATGATTATTACCGTGGCGGTCTGCAAGATCACGGGTATCGTGCCCGAATCCGTCGAAGTTGCCTGCTTCCAGTGGTTCCAGTTCGTTATGAGAAACCTGACCAACGTGCTGCTTCTGGGGATCGGCGTGTGCTATCTGGAGATCGGCACGGTCATCCGGAGCTTCAGCCTCACCTATTTGCTGCTTTGCACCGCCACCTGTATCGGCGCGTTTGCCGGCGCGGCGTTCGTGGGCAGGCTGGTCGGCTTCTATCCGTTTGAATCGGGGGTTACCGCGGGATTGTGCATGTCCAACATGGGCGGTACCGGCGACGTGGCGGTGCTCTCCGCTGCGGATCGCATGGAGCTGATGCCGTTCGCGCAGATATCCTCCCGCCTCGGCGGCGCGATTATCCTGCTGCTCGCCAGCCTGATGCTCTCCGCGCTGTCGCAGTTTTTGACCGCCGTTTGAGCCGGGAAACGCCCGCCTTGCGCTTTTCAAAACTAAAGCGGCTGGCAGCCGCAGCTGCCAGCCGAGAAATATTTTATAACTTTCTTTGTCCCATTGACGGGGAGTGTTTCAAAATGTGGGAATGCTTTTTACACCATTTTTGAGCAAAATCGCTAACTGAAGACATTGCTGCTTCCGCAAGCCCTCTTTTTGTGCTTCCCGCCGGAAACGGCTTATTTGCTGCTGGTCGGCAGCATCGACGCGATCGTCGAGACGAAGCCGGTCAGCGGCATGGTCTGGAGCACGACGTGTCCCGGGCCGGTGATGATGGTGTTGAACAGACCCTCGCCGCCGAGCAGGATGTTTTTCATGCCCTTGACCGTCTGCACGTCCATCTTGCACGTCGCGTCCATCATGGCGACGTAGCCCGTGTCGACGACCATCTGCTGCCCGGCGCCCAGATCGTACTCCACGGCGCTGCCGTCGATCTCCAGGAACACCGTGCCGCTGCCGCTGAGGCGCTGCATGATGAAGCCCTCGCCGCCGAAGAGGCCGGCGCCCATCTTCTTCTGCAGGAACACAGACAGCTCGATGCCCTCCTCCGAGGCGAGGAACGCGCTTTTCTGGATGATGATGTCGTGCCCGGCGCTGAGCTCAAAGGCGCGGATCGAGCCGGGGAAGCTGGACGCAAAGGCGATCATGCCCTGCCCCTGCGCGGTATAGCGGTTCTGGAAAAGGGACTCGCCCGAGAACATACGGCCGAACACCTTGCCCGCGCCGCCGCCGACGGTTTCCATCTGCATATTGGGGCTCATCCAGCTCATTGCGCCGGATTCCGAGATCATGCGCTCGCCGCCCTCCAGCTGGCAGATCACGACAGGCATCGGCTCGCCCTTGATTTCGTATTTCATGTGCTGCTCCTCCTTGCATTTTTCGTTGGGCCCGCCTTGCGCGCGGCGGGCGTCTCTGTATTCAGCTTACCGCAGCGGTGGGAAAAATGCAAGGGGAAACTGCCAATTTTCGACGAAAGGGACTGTCCCGGCGGTCAGCCGATCGAACCGAGCAGCGCCTGGTCGAAGCTGAAGAGCGTGTCGTTGATCTGATAGATGTCGTACTGCCCCTTGCGGATGAAGTATTCGATGATGACGTCGAACTTGCTGCTGCGGGAGAGGGCGTAGCCCGCCTTCATCAGCAGCTCCCGCGTTTCGTCCAGCGTCAGCTCCAGCGCCACGGCGAAGGCAAGCGCCGTGGGCTTGCTGGGCTTGTAGTGAACGTCGCCGCGGATCTTGGAGAACAGCTTGCGGTCGATGTTCGCCTTCTTGTAGCACTCCGCGTCCTTCATGCCGCGCTCGTCGATCTTGCGCAGCAGCATCTGCGAAAAGCTCTCGTCGAGGGCCTTGAGCGCCGCCTCCAGACTCGGCTCCTCCGCCGCGCTTGCGTACGCCGCCGACATTGCCGCCGCCGGCATCGGCGCGGGCGAGCCGTCCGCGCACGCCTCCTCGCGCGGCGAAGCGCTCTCCGCCCGCCGGAAAAGGCCGATCCTGCCCCGCGCGGCGGACGGCATACCGCCGAGCAGCGTTTCGCGCCGTCTGTTCTCACGCTGCCTGTCGGTGTGCGCGGCGACGTAGTTGTCGTCGATGAAGCTGCGCACGTCGTCGTAGAGCGCGCGGCTGATGAGGTAAGTGTTTTTCCCGTATACGGTCAGGTACACGGTCATGTCGTGCTCCGCGAGGAACGTCGAGATCGTATCCGCCGCCACGCGCAGCGCCTCGTCCCGGGGATAGCCGAAAATGCCGGAGGAGATCAGCGGGAACGCCACGCTTTGGCAGCCGTGCTCCGCCGCCAGCGCCAGCGAATTGCGGTAGCAGGCGGCGAGCAGTTCGCGCTCGCCGAAGCCGCCGCCCTGCCAGACGGGCCCGACGGTGTGGATGACGTATTTCGCCGGCAGGCGGTAGCCCGCGGTAATCTTCGCGCGGCCGGTCTCGCAGCCGTGGAGCGCCATGCACGCCTCCCGCAGCTCCGGTCCGGCGGCGCGGTGGATCATGCCGTCCACGCCCCCGCCGCCGAGCAGCGTGTTGTTCGCGGCGTTCACGATGGCGTCGCATTCCATTTGGGTGATGTCCTGGCGGATGACCTGCAGCGGCATACTCCGCGCCCTCCTTTTCGTTTTATCCCTGCGCCGCGTCCCGCTCGATCTCCGCCGCCCAGTCCGCGGGCGGCTCGGCGCAGCAGCGCATCGCGCCGACGGCTCTGGACATCGCGCGGAACATCCGCCCCGTGCCGTCCCCGTCGGCGCGGTAATTCGCCGCGCGGTCGGCGGAGATGCCGATGCGCTCCGCCGTTTCCACCGCGTCGATGTTCGCGGCGAGGAACAGAAATTCCCAGCCGAAGCGCTCCTTCTGCCGCTCGATCATGCGCTTGACGGCGCCGCTGCCGTAGCGGCGGCTGGCGTTTTCCAGCCCGTCCGTCGTGATGACGAAGATCGTGTGCGCCGGCACGTCCTCGGCGCGGGCGTACTTGTGGATGTTCCCGATGTGGCGGATGGCGTCGCCCAGCGCGTCCAGCAGCGCCGTGCAGCCGCCCGGCGTGTAGTCCGCCGCCGTCATGGGACGGACTTGGCCGATGGGCACGCGGTCGTGCAGGACGGTGCTTTCGGTGTCGAAAAGCACCGTGGAGACCAGACAGACGCCGTCTGCCCTCTTCTGCTTTTCGATCATGGCGTTGAAGCCGCCGACGGTGTCGCTCTCCAGCCCGCTCATGGAGCCGCTCCGGTCGAGGATGCAGACAAGCTCGGTGATGTTGTTGCCGATTTTCTTTTTCATGGGTATGCCCTCCGTTCGTAAGTTTGTACCCTTATGATACGGAGGGCCGCGCCGCTTTGGGTCGCCCGCCGGGCGACAAATCGGAGACGGCGCGCGCCGGAGCGAAGCGTTACGCCTGCGGCAGAAGCGCGCGCATGATCGCCTGATCGCCCTCGCACGCCCGGTAAAGCTCCGCCTCCTCGACGTATTCGTCGTCCGTGTGGGCGAGGTTTTCGTGCGACGGGCCGAAGCCCAGCGTTCGGATGCCCGCCTCGCCGGCGTAGTGGCTGCCGTTGGTGCAGAAGCTGTAATGCGTGACGCGCGGCGACTGCCCCGCGGCGCGCAGCGACGCGAGCACGCTTTGCACGAACGGCTCGTCCTCGCTGTAGAGCCAGCCGGGGAAGAACCGCTCGCCCCGGATCGTTTCGCCCGTATAGCAGCGCTCCTCGCCCACGGCGAAGGAGACCTGCGCGCGGACGCCGGCTTCCGCCTCCAGCCGCGCCAGCAGCGCCCGGATCGGCGCGAGGACGCTCTCGCGCGTCTCGCCGGGCAGCAGGCGGCGGTCCCAGGTCGCGCGGCAACGGGCGGGCACCACCGACGCGCCGGGGTAGGGAGAGGACTGGATGTCGGTCAGCTCCAGAATGCCGCGCCCGAGCACGGGATGCTCCGGGCAGGGGAGCCGCCGCAGCGCCTCGATCACGGCGCACATGGCGTACACCGCGTTGACGCCCTTTTCCGGGTTCGCGGAGTGGGCGGGCACGCCGAAGGTCTCCACCACGACCTCCGCCCGTCCGCGCTGGCCGATCTTGACGTTGCACCCGGACGCCTCGCCGATGACGACCACGTCTGGCCGCACGGCCTCGCTGACGCTGCGGGAGGCGACGCCCTCGAAGCGCTCCTCGTGCACCACGCCGTCCACGTACAGCTCGCCGGCGAAATCGCGGTTCGTGTCCCGCGCGAAGCACGCCGCCGCAACGGCGTACGCCGCCACCGCGCCCTTCATATCGGACGTGCCGCGTCCGTAGAGCTTCCCGTCCGCCAGCTCTCCGGCGTAGGGATCGTGCGTCCACGCGGCGGCGGAGCGCACCGGCACGGTGTCCAGATGCCCGTCGAACAGAAGCCGCGGCCCCGGGCGGCTGCCGCGCAGCACGCCGACGACGTTGCCGTATCCGTCCGTCCTTACCTCGTCGAAGCCCTCCGCCGTCAGATACTCCCGCAGCACGGCGGCGGCGCCGTCCTCGCGCCCGGATTCGCTCCGCTGCGCCACCAGCTTCCTCGTCAGGGACAGCACGGCGTCCCTGCGCGCCTGATCCATCATAGCTGAGATAACCTCCCGTATTTTGCTTTGCGGCTCAAAACTCCCCCTATGGAGATAGGGGGAGTTTTGGCGCGATCGTTTGGTTTTTCGCCGCGTATCAATCCTCTTCGGGGGCAAGCTCGGTGGTCTGCTCCTTCGGCGGCATGACCTTGGAGAAGATCAGGAAGAACACAAGCCCCACCAGAAGACCGGGAATGATGGGCTGGCTGACCTTCATGCCGAAGAGCATCCCCTTGGAGATCTTTTCCAGATAGACGACCACCACGGAGCCGGAGATCACGGACGCGATGGTGCCGGCGAGGGAGCCGCCCTTCCAGTAGTGGCCCAGCACATAGGGGAAGAACGTGCCCGCCGCGCGCAGCGTGAAGGCGAAGGTGAGAATCGCGATGAGGCTCGCGGGGTTAAAGAGAGCCGCCGCCATGGCGATCAGGCTCACGATCACCATGGTGATCTGCGTCACGCGCATGACCTCCTTGCTCTCCGCGTTCGGCTTGATGACCGCGCGGTAGATGTCGTTGGCGAAGATGGAGCCGGCGCCGAGCAGGTCGGAGTCGGAGGACGACATCGTGGCGGAGATGATGCCGGCGAACAGCAGGCCGCAGATCAGGGCGGGCATGGTGCGGATCGCCAGCACGGGCAGCGCGTAGCGCGGACCGACGGAGGCAAATTCCTCGGCGCTGAACGTGCCCATGTTGATCAGCGCGAGGGTGATGATGCCGAGGATCGCGGGGACGAAGGCGTAAACGAAGTTGATGATCGCGGCGAGGATGGAGCCCTGCTTCGCCGCCTTGCCGTCACGGGCGGCATAGTAGCGGGAGACCGCCTCCTGGCCCACCGTGAAGGTCGCGACGTACATGATGACGAGCGAGATCACCGCCATGGGGCTGTAGCCCTTGAACATATCGAAGGTCTCCGGCGGGACGTTGGCGACCACGTTGCCCCAGCCGCCCGCCTCGCTGAGCGCGAAGGGGATGGCGATGATCATGCCGATGACGATCATGAACACCTGCACGAAGTCGGTCATCGTCACGCTCCACAGGCCGCCCATGACGGAGTAGGCGGTCACGACCACCGCGACGATCACGATGGCGGGCTTATAGCCGATGCCGAGCATGGTGGAGAGAATGGTCGCCGAGGCGACGAACTGGCCCTCGGTCAGGCCGATCAGGGGGATGAGCATGATGATCGCCGTGAGGACGCCGGCGCTCTTGCCGTAGCGGCGGCGGAAATACTCCGGCACCGTCTTGACGGTGGAGGCGCGGAACTTGGGCGCGAGGAACGTCAGGATCACGAACGCGAGACCCATCGTGATGATGTACCACGCGGCGGAGATGCCGTGGTTCTGCATACCCTGCTGTACCACGCCCAGCGAGCTGCCGCCGCCGATCTCGGTCGCGGCGAGGGTGCCTGCCATGAGGAAGGGCCCCAGCCGGCGGCCCGCCAGCATGAAGTCCGTGTTGGTGGTGATCCTCTTGGACGAATACCAGCCGATCCACAGCATGAACAGCAGATACGCGACCACGACCACGACGATGATTCCGTTTGCCATACAGTTCTACTTCCTGATTTGAACAGTTTGCGCGCCTCTCGGTCTCGCGCGATATTAAGATAGCATAAAAAAGCACGCCGGTCAATATGCGGATTTTGGGCGCTTTTTCCTTCGATCAAAGATATTTATGCAAAATTTGCGAAAAAATATTGCGCCGCCTCGTTCGAGGCGGCGCGCTTTTCGCATCCGGGCCGCGCAGCGCAGCGCCGCGTCCTTAGGGCATCGCGGCGCAGAACGCCTGGTACAAAAGCCCCTGTCCCAGACGGGAGGGGTGGATGCCGTCGGCGCACAGAAGCTGCGCCGGCGGGCGGACGTCCTGCAAAAACGGGCGGCGCAGGTCGACCAGCGGCGTCGCCTCCTCGCGGGCAAGGCGCTCCGCCATGGTGGAATAGCTCTCCTGCCAGCGGTAGATGCGCTCCACATCGCCCAGCCAGCGCACAATGTTCTGGCGCGACAGCCCGCCGCGGCAGAGAAAGCTGAGGTACAGCTCGGAGTTGATCGGCGGCAGCGTCGCCAGCACGGGCGTCCGTCCGGCGGCGCGCAGCAGGCGGATCGCGCGGCGGTAACAATCCAGAAACAGCGCCGGCGGGGTTTTGCACTCGTGCTCCGACTCCGGCGCGTCGGAGATCGCCGCCCAGTCGAAGTCGCAGTCGTTCCCGCCGAATTCCAGCAGCGCGTACTCCTCCCCCTCGCAGGGGGCGGCGCTGTCCTTCTCAATGCGCGCCATCGCCTTCGGCAGCGTGACGCCGAAGCGCGAGCGGTTCGTCAGGCGGATGCCGAAGCGCTTTGCCAGCTTATCCTCCCACGTGTGATCCACGACGTACTTTCCGTTTTCGAGCAGCACGCCCTTGAGGATCGAGTCGCCGTACACGGTGACGTTCATCGGGACACCCTCTTTTCATCAATCTAGTATTGAAAACTATATTAGCCGGTAATCAAGTCTTTGTCAAGAGGCTTTGGAAAAATACATCTTGTTTTTTCAAATCAGCTTTGATATAGTATTGTCCGCGGCGGTGCGTGGGCGGTTCTCCCGCGCCTGCCGACACGCGGGACGGAATACGGAGGCGATGCGTATGAGCGAACAGGACGGACTGCTTGCGCTGTGCGGGCGGGTCGCGGCGCAGCGGCTGCCGCGCTGGGCGGAGCTGCCGGATCTGGAGTTGTACATGGATCAGGTGCTCTCTCTCGTCGAGCGGTATCTCGGCAGCTACCCCGGCTTTGACGGCAGGGGGCTGACCGCGTCGATGGTCAACAACTATGTCAAGCTCGGCGTGATGCCGCCGCCTGTCCGAAAGAAGTATACGCGCGTCCATCTGGCGTATCTCATCGTGATCTGCGTGCTGAAGGCGAGCCTGCCCATCGACTCGATCCGAAATATTGTGGCGGCGTCCGTTCTGCCGGAGGGCGAGAGCGCCTTTTACGACCGCTTCTGCGACCGATTCGAGGCGACCGCGCGCGAGGCGGCGGAGGCGGCGGGCGCACAGGTGAAGGCGGAGGAGGGGCCGCCCGTGCTTTCCGCCTACTGCGCGGCGCTGCGCGCGCAGGCGGAGCAGGCGCTGGCGCTGGAGCTGTACCGCGCGGCGTTTCCCGAGCCGCCGAAAAAGGAGCCGAAGAAGGACAAGAAAGAAAGAAAGGAATCCGTGTAATTTCCTCTTGCAATTCCCCTGATGACAGTAGTATACTACATCTTGTGTGATTGGGGGGAGCGCAATGCCATATCTGTCGGAAGAGGCTGCCGTTCTGGAGGGTCTGCTCGGCGCGTATTTCACGTCGCCCAGCCTGCCGGAGAGTCTCAGGCGGGATTACAGCGCCGTTCGGCAGCACATCGAGAGCAACCAGCTTACGCGCGCGGATTATCAGCGCATCCGCAGCGCGGTGGATTTTCTTCTCCCGCTGCACAAGGCGTCCCCCAGCGAGTACCGCCTGCTGGTCGGCGTGCTGACGAAGACGACCGCCCTGCTGGCGGCGCATTGAGCGCGGCGTGTCATTTTAATAAGGTATCACAGGCATCGGAAGAGACGGCGAAAGCCGCTCTTCCGAAATTTTTTGCTTTTTTTCAAAAAGTGCTTGACAAATGCCTATGAATGTATTATTGTACTAATCACTTAATACACTAATACAACAACACAATGAAAGGAGACGCTATGGATTGGACTTTTCGCGCGGACGCGCCGATCTACACGCAGCTCTACGAGCAGCTGACGCTCTCGATCGTGGCCGGCGCCTACGCGCCGGGCGAGCGGCTGCCGGCGGTGCGCGAGCTGGCGGTGGACGCGGGCGTGAATCCGAACACGGTGCAGCGCGCGCTCAGCGAGCTGGAGCGCGACGGGCTGGTGTTCAGCCAGCGGACGGCGGGGCGGTTCGTGACCGAGGACGCCGGTCGCATCGAGCAGGAGCGCCGCGAGATCGCGCGCACCAGGGCGGGGGAATTCCTCGCCGCGATGGAGCGCCTGGGCTACGACAGGGAAGCGGCGCTCGCACTTTTGGAGGAAATGAAGGGGGAGGAGACATGAGTACCATATTGGAATGCAAGGCGCTCACGAAGCGCTACGGCGCGAAGGAGGCGCTGGGCGGGATCGACCTGACGCTGGAGACCGGACGCATCGTCGGGCTGCTCGGTCCGAACGGCAGCGGCAAGACGACGCTCATCAAGCTCGCCTGCGGGCTGCTGACGCCGACGGCGGGAGAGATCCGGATCATGGGGGAGAAGCCGTCCAAGACGACGAACGCGGCGGTTTCGTACCTGCCGGAGCGCATCGCGCTGCCGCTGTGGATGACGGCGGCGCAGGCGATGGACTTCTACGGGGATTTCTTCGCGGATTTCCGGCGCGACGCGGCGGAGGATATGCTGGGGAAGCTCAACATGGAGCGGACGCAGACGATCCGCACGATGTCCAAGGGCACGCGCGAGAAGCTGCAACTCATCCTGACGATGAGCCGCGCGGCGGAGCTGTATCTGCTCGACGAGCCGATCGGCGGCGTCGATCCCGCGACGCGGGACTATATCCTCAAAACGATCCTGACGAACTACAGCGAGAATTCCACGGTGCTGATTTCGACGCACCTGATCGCGGACGTCGAGCAGGCGCTCGACGAGGTCGTGTTCCTGCGCGAGGGCGCCGTCATGCTGCATGAGAGCGTCGACGCGATCCGCGAGGAAAAGGGCAAGAGCGTCGACGAGCTGTTCCGCGAAGTATTCGCGTGCTGAGAGGGGGAGAGAGCTATGCTGGGTAAACTGATGAAGCATGAATTCCGCGCCACGGGGCGCATCGCGCTGCCGCTGTGCGGCATTATGATGGCGCTTTCGATCGTCGCGGGCATGGTGATCCGCTTTTGGGAAGGACTGGACGGCGGGCGCAGGGTCAGCGGCTGGCAGGGGATGACGGGTAGCATCATTATCATCCTCTACGGCATGAGCATTTTTGCCGTCGCCATCGGCATTTTCGTCGTGCTCATGCAGCACTTCAAGCGCAACCTGCTGGGCGACGAGGGCTATCTGATGCGGATGTTGCCCGCGAGCGTGCACGAGCTGCTGCTGAGCAAGCTGTTCGTCGCGCTGCTGTGGTATCTTGCCGCGGGCGTGCTGATCGCGCTGTCGGTGCTGTTCGTCGCCCTGCTGTCCGGCATGGTGGCGACGGACGAGCTCGCGAAGCTCTGGGACATGGTGCGCAGGGCGCTGAGCGGGACGGACGCCGGCTTCTGGATCGCATGGTGCCTCGGCAGCATCGGCGGCACGGCGCTGTGCACGCTGCTGTTTTACGCCGATTTCGCGCTCTCGCAGACCTTTCGGAAGCACAAGGTGCTCTACAACATCGCGGGCGTCGTGATCTTTATCGTGCTGCTGCGGCTGCTGTTCGCCTTCAACGGCTTTTTGGACCTGCGCGTCTTCGGCACCCCGCACGGCGTCGGCATCATCGGCAGCGCGGACGGCCCGACGGAGATTTTCGTCACGCGGGACTACTTCGTGGAGCTGCTGGAGCTGTACGCCTTCAATATCGGACTGTATTTTCTGACCTGGGCGGTCCTGAAATTCCGCCCGAATCTCGAATGATACGCGAAGCCGCCCGAAAAAAGGGCGGCTCTTGCGTTTTTGCCCCGCCGTGCTTATAATGGGGGCGATATCCTTCGCGGAGGTGCGTTATGGAATTCAGGTACGACCCGTCGCAGGGCGGCTTTCAGGTCAATATGGGCGGCGGCTGGAAGCGGAAGCAGCCGAAAAAGCCGGGCAAGGCGATCGGCGGCAAGGGCGCGCGCGTCGCGGTCAATCTTGCCGTCACGCTTGCCGCGGGGCTTCTTTACTACTATTTTTGCCTGCCCGCGCTCAATTTTCAGGCGACGGAGTTCTATGTCTTCGCCCTGCTCCTGTGCGCCGTGTACTGCGTGTGCGCGGCGCTGACGGCGGGCAGCGGGAGCATGGACCTCAAGGGCTGGCTCGCTTTCGTCCGGCAGCAGTGCCGGGTCCCGGCGATCCTGGCGGCGGCGCTGTGCGCCGTGTGCCTCGTCGGCGCGCTGACGTCGTGGGAGGTGCTGCGCGCGGACGCGTACCGGCAGCTTTTGAGCGTGCAGCCCGGCGATTTCGCCGACGAGGTGGACGAGATCTCCTACGACCAGATCCCGATGCTCGACCGCGACAGCGCGCAGCGCCTCGGCGACCGCAAGCTCGGCGAGCTGGCGGATATGGTGTCGCAGTTCGAGGTCGCGGCGGATTACACGCAGATCAACTATCAGGGGCGCCCGGTGCGCGTGACGCCGCTGCGCTACGGCGACGCGATCAAATGGCTCAACAACCGCGCCGACGGGCTTCCCGCCTATCTCGTCATCGACATGGTGACGCAAAGCGTCGAGGTCGTCCGTCTGCCGGAGGGGATGCGCTATACGACGGCGGAGCATTTCTCCCGCAACCTGTACCGCCATTTGCGCTTCCGCTATCCGACGATGCTCTTTGCCGAGCCGGTGTTCGAGATCGACGAGAGCGGTATGCCGTGGTGGGTGTGCGCAAGGATCGAAAAGCGGATCGGGCTGTTCGGCGGCGCCGACAACCACGGCGCCGTGCTGGTCAACGCCGTCACCGGCGAGAGCGAATACTGCGAGCAGGTGCCCACCTGGGTCGATCACGTCTATTCGGCGGGGCTGATTTTGGAGCAGTACGACTATTACGGGCGCTTCGGCGGAGGCTTTTTCAACTCCGTGTTCGGGCAGCGCGGCGTGACCGTGACGACGCAGGGCTACAACTACCTCGCCCTCGGCGACGACGTGTGGGTCTATACCGGCGTTACCAGCGTCGGCGGGGACGAGAGCAACATCGGCTTCATCCTCTCCAACCAGCGCACGAAGGAGACGCGCTATTACGCCGTCGCCGGCGCGGAGGAGTTCAGCGCCATGGGCAGCGCCGAGGGGCAGGTGCAGCAGATGCGCTACACGGCGACGTTCCCGCTGCTGCTGAATATCGCGGGGCACCCGACGTACTTCATGGCGCTCAAGGACGCCTCCGAGCTGGTGAAGATGTACGCGATGGTCAATGTCAGCCAGTACCAGATCGTCGCCACCGGCGCGTCGGTCATGGAGTGCGAGGCGAGCTACCGCGCGATGCTGCGCCGCAACGGCCTGATCGGCGAGGCGCAGGCGGAGCTGGCGGACGCTGGGGAGCTGAAAACGGTGTCCGGCGTCATCGACGAGATCCGCAGCGCGGTCATCGGCGGCGACACCTACTATTACTACTATTTGCGCGCGGAGGGCGGATCGGACGGCTGGGTGTTCCGCGCCTGCGCGGCGAACGTCCCCGTGGCGCCGCTGCTGAGCGTCGGCGACCGCGTCACGGCGCGCTATCGCGACACGGATGCGGGCGAGTATTGGATCGACGCCTACGACGTGGCGCCCGACTGACGGGACGTTGGTTTTGTGACGGCAATATTGCAGGGCGTTATGTCAACATGACGGACGCCCTGCAATTTTTTTCATACTTGCTATGAAAAACAGGAAAGTTCCAAAACGATTTTTGGACTTCTTGCACAAAAATGCGTGGACAAATTCTCCCATCGGGTCCATTGAGAAATGCGGGGAATCGTGTTAATCTTGATTACAGGATGGACGAACCATCGGATACCCCGTGCGCGGGGTAAATATGAAGGAGGTTGTTTCCCATGAACAAGTATATCGAGCGCGTTTTGGAAGAGACCCGTGCCAAGAATCCCGATCAGGTCCTGTTCCAGCAGACCGTCGAAGAGGTTCTCAAGTCCGTGGAGCCGCTGATCGACGCGCACCCGGAATATGAGGCTGCCTGCATCCTTGAGCGCATGGTCGAGGCCGAGCGCGCCATCGAGTTCCGCGTCGTCTGGATGGACGATCAGCTCAAGTATCATGTCAACCGCGGCTATCGCGTGCAGTTCAACGCGTCCCTCGGGCCCTACAAGGGCGGCCTCCGCTTCTCCTCCAAGGTCAACCTTGACACGATCAAGTTCCTTGGCTTCGAGCAGGTCTACAAGGATGCGCTGACGGGCCTTCCCATCGGCGGCTGCAAGGGCGGCTCCGACTTCGATCCCATCGGCAAGAGCGACGGCGAGGTCATGCGCTTCTGCCAGGCCTTTATGACCGAGCTCTATCGCCACATCGGCCCGGACGTCGACAGCCCTGCCGGCGACGTGGGCGTGGGCGGCCGCGAGATCGGCTATCTGTATGGCCAGTATCGCCGCATCATGGGCCTCTCCGGCCTCGGCGCGCTGACCGGCAAGGACGTTAAGACCGGCGGTTCCATCCTCCGTCCCGAGGCGACCGGCTTCGGCGCGGTGTACTATCTCTGCGAGGCCCTCAAGCACGACGGCGAGGAGATCAAGGGCAAGCGCCTCGCGATCTCCGGCTATGGCAACGTGGGCTGGGGCATCATGAAGAAGGCTGCCGAGCTCGGCGCGAAGGTCACCTACTTCGCCGGCCCGGACGGCTATATCCACGATCCCGACGGCGTGTGCACCGATGAAAAGCTCAACTTCATCCTTGAGATGCGCGCCAAGGATCCGATGCACTGCAAGCCCTACGCCGAGAAGTTCGGCTGCGAGTTCGTCGAGGGCCAGAAGGCCTGGGGCGTCAAGGACGTCGACATCTATATGCCCGCCGCCACGCAGAACGACGTCAACATGGATTGGGCGAAGAAGATCGCCGAGTCCGGCGTCAAGTACTACATCGAGGTCGCGAATATGCCCACGACCAACGATGCGCTTGCTTTCCTCAAGAGCCAGAAGAACCTCGTCGTCGCCCCGTCCAAGGCGGTCAACGCCTGCGGCGTCGCGGTTTCCGAGCTCGAAATGGCGCAGAACGCGCAGCGCCTGTACTGGACCGCGGAAGAGGTTGACGCGAAGATGCACGGCATCATGGTCAACATCTACAACTCCTCCGTCAAGGCTGCCGAGAAGTACGGCCTGGGCTACGATCTGGTTGCCGGCGCGAACATTGCCGGCTTCGAGCGCGTTGCCGACGCGATGCTCTGCCAGGGCATTTTCTAAAAAACGCGAACAGAAAGAGGCGGCGCGAGCCGCCTCTTTCTTCTTCTGCGCGTTTGCTGCGCGCGGGGAATGGAAAACGCGCCGCCGTGCTTTGCACGGCGGCGCGCTCTTCTGGATTTACTGCTTCAGGGTCTCGACCCACGCGGAGTACTTCGCGATGCGCTCGTCGCGCTCCTGCGCGTCCTTGCCCTGCGTGAGGACGTAGACCTTGATCTTCGGCTCCGTGCCGGAGGGGCGCACGATGACCACCGTGCCGTCCTCCAGATGGTAGCGCAGCACGTTGGAGCCCTTGAGCTCCATCTGCGTGACCTTGCCGGTGAGCGGGTCGGTCTCCGTGCCGGGCTTGTAGTCGCGGCGCGCGACGACCTTGACGCCCGCGATCTCCGCCGGCGGCTGCTCGCGCAGCTTCGCCATCAGCGCCGCCATCTTCTCCAGCCCGTCGAGGCCGGGCATGACGAGGTTGTGCGTCTTTTCGCCGTACCAGCCGTACTTTGCAAACAACGCCTGCAGCGCGTCGTAGAGCGTCATGCCCTGCGTGTCGTACCACGCCGCCATTTCGGTGATGAGCAGCGACGCGGTGACGGCGTCCTTGTCGCGGACGAAGTGCCCGATCATGTAGCCGTAGGACTCCTCATAGGAGAAGATGACCGTGTTTTTGCCGCTGCCCTCCAGCTGCCCCATCTTCTCCGCCATGAATTTGAAGCCGGTGAAGGTGTCGTAGCAGTCGAGGCCGTTGCTCTCGGCGACCTTGCGCGCCATTTCGGTGGTGACGATGGTCTTGAGCATCGCGGCGTTCTTCGGCAGCGTGCCGGCGCGCTTCATCGCGCCGATCAGGTAGTCGAGCAGCAGCACGCCCATCTGGTTGCCGGTGACGACCTGGAACTCGCCGTCGGAGCGGCGGACCATGACGCCGACACGGTCGCTGTCGGGATCGGTGCCGATGATGAAGCTCGCGCCCTCCTTCTTCGCAAGGTCGACGGCGAGATAGAAGCCTTCGGGATTCTCGGGGTTCGGGGAGGCGACGGTGGGGAAGTCGCCGTCGATCTTCATCTGCTCCGGCTCGCAGAACAGGTGCTTGATGCCGAGGCGGCGCAGCGCCTCCGGCACCAGCTTGTGCCCGCAGCCGTGGAACGGGGTGTAGACGACCTTGAAGGTGTCGGCGACCTTTTTGACGCTCTCATAGTCGTTGACCATCGCCATGACCTCTTCGAGGAAACGCTTGTCGCAGTCCGCGCCGAACACGGTGATCATGCCGGATTTGACGCCCTCGTCGAAGTCGATGGTCTTCGGGCCGTCGAAAATGTCGATCTCCGCGAGACGCTTCGCGATGGCGTCGGCGTGCTGCGGGGGAAGCTGCGCGCCGTCCTCCCAGTAGACCTTGTAGCCGTTGTACTCCTTGGGATTGTGGCTGGCGGTGACGTTGATGCCGGCCTGGCAATGGTACTCGCGCACGGCGAAGCTAAGCTCCGGCGTGGGGCGCAGCTCGTCAAAGATGCGCACCTTGATGCCGTTCGCCGCCATGACGCTCGCCGCCGCCTTGGCGAAGTCGTACCCGTTGTTGCGGCAGTCCATGCAGATCGCGACGCCGCGCTCCTTCGCCTCCGCGCCCTCGGCGGCGATGACGTCGGCAAAGCCCTGCGTCGCCCACTTGATGACGTGGCGGTTCATCTGGTGCAGCCCGACCTTCATCGTGCCGCGCAGGCCCGCCGTGCCGAATTCGAGCGGGCCGAAGAAGCGTTCCCGGATCTCGTTTTCGTCGTTTTCGATGCTCTTGAGCTCGGCGCGCTCCGCGTCGGAGAGGGCGGGGGAAGCGAGCCACTTTTCGTATTCCTTGCGATAGTCCATGTGCGGTATCCTCCTCTATATTGATTCTTGTGCGTTTGTCTCGTCGTCAGGTTCGGCGCCGTCCACGGGCGCCGTCAGGTTGCGCGCGTCCTCCAGCATACTCTCCGGCACGTAGAGGTCGACGCCCTCGCCGGAGAAGCCGAGCACGATCGTCCCGAGAGAGCCGAGATTTCCGCGCGCCGTGAGCACGGGAATGTCATAGGCGCGCAGCAGCTGCTCCGTCAGGCCGGCCTCGCAGTTCCATTCCATCAGGTGCGCCAGCAGCGCGGGCGCCTCCGGCGCGCCGTCGGAGCGCTTCGGCCAGCGCTCCGGCAGGTCGAGCTCCGTTTTGCCCCAGCTCAGCTTGGGCCCGTCCATGCGTCCGCCCCCTTTACTTGTGATACTTCGTTCCGCTTTGGATCTGATACGCGCGATAGAGCTGCTCCAGCAGCATCACCCGCGCGAGATGATGCGGAAAGGTCATCGGCGACATCGAAAGCCGCAGGTCGGCGCGCGACTTGAGCCGCTCGGCAAGCCCGAAGCTGCCGCCGATGAGAAAGGTCAGCTGCGAGACGCCCCGCGCCGCCCAGCGCGCCAGCGTTTCGGACAGCTCCGCGCTGGAGAGCTCCTTCCCCTCGATGCACAGCGCGATCAGCGCGCCGCCGCGCGGCAGCCGGCTCTCGACGGCGTCCGCCTCTTTTTCGAGCGCCGCCGCGATCTCCGCCGGAGACGGAGCGTCGCCCAGCCTTGCCTCGGGCAGCTCGCGGATCGAAAGATCGCAGTGGCGCGCGAGCCGCTTTTGATATTCCGCGCAGGCGTCGGCGTAGAAGGGTTCCTTCAGCTTGCCGACGCACAGAAGCGTCACGTTCTGCATGGGCGTCACCGAACGGCGCGCGCCACCGCGCGGCGCGCGAGCGTGTGCGCCTCGCTCAGACGGTCCCGCGGCGCGACGCCGAGGCGCAGCGAAAACCCCTGCGCTTGCAGCCGCCGGCCCACGGCGTATTCCGCGGCGGCGGGAGTGTTGTTCTCCGCCGAAAGATGCGCCAGCAGGATGTCGCGCGTGCCGGATTCGGCGCAGCGGAGCGCAAAGTCCGCCGCCGCGTCGTTGGAAAGATGGCCGCGCCGCCCGAGGATGCGCTGCTTCAGATAATAGGGGTAGGGACCGCCGAGCAGCATCTCCTCGTCGTGATTTGCCTCCAGCAGCAGAAGCTCGACGCCCGCGAGCGCGTCCGCCGCCTCGTCGGTCACGTAGCCCGTGTCCGTCAGCACGCCGAGCGCGCCGTCGTCGCAGTCGATGCGGTAGCCGACGCTGTCCGCCGCGTCGTGCGAGGTGCGAAAGCTTTGCACCGAGAACGCGCCCAGCGCGAAGCCCTCGCCCGCCGGGAAGGGGCGCGCCGCCTCGGCGGCGCAGGGAAGGAACTGCGCCGTGCCGCGGCTCGCGTAGACGGGAACGCCGTATTGCTTTGTCAGCGTCGCGAGGCCGGCAACGTGGTCGCGATGCTCGTGCGTGACCAGCACCGCGTCAAGCGCCTCCGGCGTCATGCCGAGCTGCGCGAGCGCGCGCGCGATCCGGCGCGCGGAAATGCCGGCGTCGATCAAAAGCGCCGTGCCGCCGTGGCGCACCAGCGCCGCGTTGCCGCTTGACGAGCTTGCAAGCGTGTAAAATTCCATAGCCCAAGTGTAGCACAATATGGGCGAATAGTCAAAAAAATTCCCGCCGGAAGGCGGGAATTTTTTCAGTCTGCCAAAAAGCCGCTTTGTCACCTGTTTCGGTTCAATAGGTCAGGTAGCGGTGCAGCAGCGTCGCGATCTGCGCGCGGTTGGCGGTGTCGGTCGGGGCGATGGTCAGGGCGCTGGAGGCGCTGGTGATATAGCCCTTGGAGACCGCCCAGGTCACGGCGTTCACGGCGTAGGCGCTGACCTGCGAGGCGTCGGCATACGCCTGGATCGTGCCGGTGTTCGCGGTGCTCACGCCCATGGCGTTCGTGTAGTTGTAGAGGATCGTGGCGAAGTCCTGCCGCGTGATCGCGCCGTTCGGATTGTAGAGCCCGCCGGTCACGACGCCGTTCAAAATATTGCGCTGATACGCCCACACCGCGCTGTCATAATAGTAGGGCTTGGGCTGGGCGACGACGTCGGAAAACGGCAGCGTGCCGGAGACCGCCGGCGAACCGGCGAGGCGATAGAGGATCAGCACCAGATCGCAGCGGCGCATCGTGCTCGACGGGGAGAACTGCGCCCGGCCGGAGGCGTCGTTGCCGGTGCCGTTGACGAGGCCGAAGCTGCTGGCGAAATCGACGGCGTCGACCGCCCAGCTCCAGCCGCCGGCGGAGGCGACGTCGCCAAAGCGCGCGGAGGCGGTCTTGCTCATGGGAGAGACGATGAGGGAGTTGTCAAACTTCGCGCCGGACTGCCGCGTCGCCGTGTAGGTCAGCGTCACGGCGCCGGTCTGCCCCGCCTTGGGGACGTAGCGCAGCGCGGAGACGGGATAGGTGCCGTTCGCGGTCGAAATGGTGTAGAAGCTTGTCGCCGCGCTCACCGCCTGAAAGCGGCTGTCCTGCTGGACGTAGAGCTTGCCCTCGGCGGGCTCGCGGAACGTGACCGAGAGCACGGGATCGCGGTCGCCGAGGCTGTAGAAGTCGGTGAGCTGGAACACATAGCCGTCGGACGCGGCGCTGACGGTGCGGTCGGCGGCGAGCTTGAAGCGGATGGAGCCGGTGTAGAGCTGGAGCCCGTCGTTGTCATAGGCAATGTAGATGACGGAATCCGAGCCGGTGGAGGTGCTCAGCGGCGTGTAACTGATGGTGTTCACGGAGGTGCGGGTGTTGCTGCCGCCGACGGTGAAGCTGTAGTTGCTGATGTTGTTCTCCGTCAGGCGCGAGCTGGAGCTGGAGTTCGGATAGGCCTGATACAGCAGGCCCGAGACCGGCGCCGTCAGCAGACGGATGCTGAACTGCGGGTTGGACGCGGCAGAGCGCATCGCGGTGCGATAGGCGTCGGCAAAGTCGCTCTCGCGCAGGGAGACGGAGGAAACGCCGTAGGCGTTGTACGCGACGTCGGGAACGTCGTTCGCGGTGTAGAAGATGTACAGAACGCCGCTTTGCTGGATGTTCGAGCTGTCCTGATAGGTGCCGCCGTAGCAGGTGAACTTCACGGCGGTGAAGCCGGAGTCGCGCGGCGCGGTGAAGCTGATCCTGTCGAGGTACTTCGGGCTGTTGGGAAGCTTGCCGGTGTAGTCGCGGGTGTAGCAATCCGCGCTGTTGTAGGGAACGAAGGTCGCGGCGTCGTGATAGAACGAGCCGTCTCCGTTGTAGTCGTCGAAGCGGACGTAGGCAAGATAGTAGCGGCTGCCGCGTTTGTTCTGATAGAAGCGGACGAAGTCCTCCTCGCTGAAGGAGACCTGGCCGCCGACGGTGGTGGTGTAGGAGATGTCCGCCGTGCCGGTGGGGACGTTGGAAACGACGATGCGCAGCTTGCCCGTGACCAGCGGCGTGTTGGAGGTGTTGTCGGCGTAGGCGCCGTATTCGATCTCAAAGGCGCCGGTGCGGCTGGGAACGAAGTAGAGGTCGGAGATATCCGAGTAGAGGATGTAGTCGGTGGAGGCGATCTCGCGCCGGGTGGAGGAGGTCGCGTGCAGCGTGCCGATGGCGTTCGTGCCGATCGTGGAGGTGTCGAACCTGATATAGTTCCACGCCGCGCTGCCGATCGTGTCGTTGATCGTGTTGATCAGTTGGCTCGCCGCGCTGCCGTTGGACGTGCGGGACGAGTTGGAGAAGGTGTAGGGATCGCTGTCCTCCAGATTGACCGTCACGTTGAGCGAGCCGGTGTCCACGGCGATGATCAGCTCGCCGGAGCAGATCGAGCTGCCGCGCGCCTCGCTGTTGGAATATGTATCATATTCGATGCGGTAGGTGCCGGCGCGGCTGGGCGTGAAGTAGAGGTCGGACGCCTCCGCGGAGGTGACGATCGTGTTTCTGCCGACGCGCGTGGCGGAGGAAAGGTCGCGCGAGGAGGTGTACAGCGTGCCGACGTTCTCGCCGGAGAGGATGGAGCCGAAGCGGATCGAGCCGAAGGAGCCGACCGCGTCGCCGATGAGCTGCACGCCGGTCCTGCCGCCGGTATCCTGGGAGGAGAAGCTGTAGTTGTCGTCGCTGGTGATGGCGACGCGGATGTACTTGGTGGGCTTCTCGATGGAGATGGAGACGTCGTTCGTGAGGGAACGGCCGCCGTCCGTGATCGTGCAGGAGAAGGAGAACGTCCCCTCGGCATAGGCGTCGAGATACATGGTCTCCAGCTCGCTGAATAAAATCGTCAGGTCATCCTGATATATCTCACGCCGCGCCTTGTCGAACAGCGCTCCAAAGTTCTTGCTGCCGGGGGTGAAGGTGAACATGATGTGCGCGTCGGAGGAGGGGGAGGCGCCGTATGCCGAGTAGAAGCGGTCGCGCAGCGCGTCGTAGACCTTGCGCATCGAGAGCGTGCCGCCCGCGTCCGCCGTGTCGGTCACGGCGGTGGAGGAGACGGTGACGGTCGCGCTGGCGGACTTGCCGCCGACGGTGGCGGTGATGCGCGCGGAGCCGGCGGAAACGCCGGTGACGCGGCCGGCGTCGCTCACCCGCGCGACGTTTTCGTCGGAGGAGGCGTACGTGATCTCGGACGCGTCGGGCGCGACGCCGCTTTCATAGGCGGCGCTGACCGTCGCCTGCGCGCTGGCGCCGACGTTGATGGAGCTTCGGTTCAGCGAGAGGGATACGGTCTTGAGCACGTCCTCCCTGACCGTGACGGCGGCGCTGCCGGAGACGGTGCTTTTATCCGCGTTGGTGACTGTGGCGGTAATCGTCGCGGTGCCCGTGAGCGCCTTGCGCGCCGCGTCATAGCCGGCGGGTTCCACCGTAATGGCGGCTGTTCCCTCGTTGAGGACTCGCAGCACGTTGTTGGCGTCGTTGATCGTCCAAACGATTTTGCCGGTAAAATCTTTCGGCGTTACCGCGGCGGTGATCGTGACGGAAGCGGGCGACTTGCCTTCGTGAAGGTACAGGGTCGTCGCGGCGGGGGTCAGCGTTACCTTCGTCGCAGTGTCGGCGGCGGCGAGCGCCGCGCCGCCGGGCAGCAGCATGGCGAACGCGAGCAGGGTGGCGAAAAGGGGACGGAGCAGCTTCTTCATGGTGATTCCCTCTCTCTGATTGTATTTCTGAAAAGTTTATCTTCTCTTATCCGATCTGCCGGCGGACCAGCTCCTCGTCCTCGTACTCGACGCTGCGGATCTCCGCGCCGAGGGAGCGGAGCTTGCCGATGATGTCCTCATAGCCGCGCTCAATATACTGCACGTTCAAAATCTCGCTCGTGCCGGAGGCGGCGAGCGCCGCCACGACCATCGCCGCGCCCGCGCGCAGGTCGAACGCCTGCACGGTCGCGCCGGTCAGATGGCTCACGCCCTCGACGACGGCGGTGCGCCCCTCCACGTGGATCTGCGCGCCCATGCGCGTCAGCTCGCCGACGTAGCGATAGCGGTTGTCCCAGACGCCCTCTGTCACGATGCTCGTGCCCTCCGCGAGAGAGAGCGCGACGGTGATCTGCGGCTGCATATCGGTGGGAAAGCCGGGGTACGGCAGGGTCTTGACGTTGGCGCGCATGAGCCGCCCGCGGCGGCGGACGAGCAGCGTGTCGTCCTCCTCGATGACTTCCACGCCCATCTCCTGCAGCTTCGCGGTGATGCAGTCCATGTGCTTCGGGATGATGCCGCGCAGCAGGATCCCGCCGCCCGCGGCGGCGACCGCCGCCATATAGGTGCCCGCCTCGATCTGGTCGGGAATGATGGCGTAGGTGCCGCCGTGCAGGCGGTCCACGCCGAACACGCGGATCGTGTCGGTGCCGGCGCCCTTGATGTTCGCGCCCATCGAGTTGAGGAAGTTGGCAAGGTCGACGATGTGCGGCTCCTTCGCCGCGTTTTCGATCACGGTGTTGCCCTCCGCCAGCGCCGCCGCCATCATGATGTTCATGGTCGCGCCGACGGAAACGACGTCCAGATAGACGTTCGCGCCCTTCATGCGCCCTTCGCGCGCGCGCGCGACGATGTAGTCGCCCTCGCGCACCTCGGCGCCCATCGCGGCGAAGCCCTTGACGTGCTGGTCGATGGGACGGACGCCGCCGAAGTTGCAGCCGCCCGGCATGGAGACCTCCGCCTCGCCGAAGCGGCCGAGCAGCGCGCCGATGAGGTAATAGGACGCGCGCAGCCGATGCGCCAGATCCTGCGGAACGTGCGTCGTGCGCACATGTGTGCAGTCGATCTCAACGTCCGTAGTGTTGAGGAAACGCACGCCCGCGCCCAGCCGCTCCAAAATCTTCAGCAGCACCGTGACGTCCGAGATCTGGGGAATGTTTTCGATCCGGCAAACGCCGTCCACCAGCAGCGCGGCGGGAATGATGGCGACGGCGGCGTTCTTGGCGCCGCTGATGCGGACCTCGCCATGCAGCGCCCGACCGCCCTGCACAATATATTTCTGCATAAAAGCCCCTCGTTTTTTCAGAAATCAACGGCATTACGCCGGAAATGCACAGCGGAATACACGCCGGCCGTCAAGCCGCGGCGCGCGCCGCCCGACGGTGTAGTATTCACATAACGCGGAAAAAATATTCCGCCTCATAATTGCGCACCCTATTTCCTATACCATATTTTGTGAAAAAAAGCAATCCCCAATCACAAAATATCCGCAAAAACCCCGCGAGGTATTACGCCTCGCGAGTAATTTCACCATTTGTCATGTTAACATAATATTGGCTCACGTCGGTGGTGACGCACCAGACCGGAACGAGGCGCTGGGAAACGGAGGCGGTGCTTTGCAGCAGATACCCGCCGCGGACGTCCGTGACGGCGGTGCAGACCTCGCCGCTGCCGACGGCGTGATCGAGGAAGCGCACCAGCGCGGTGACGCCGTCGATACCGCTGTTCCGGTCGCCCGATTCCGCGGACGGGACGAAGGAACCCGTGACCGAGAGCAGGCGGCCGCCTGAAAAGGTCAGCGCGAGCTCCGCGTTGAATACCATCGCGTTCGGCAGCATCCGCACGGCGACGACCGTGCCGCTTCCCTCCGACAGATTGGAGAAGAGCGCCGCGTAGCCGAAGGCGGCGAACAGCGATTCGGAAAAGCCCTCGGGGTCCGGCACTTCGCGCGAGAGCGCCGCCTCGACCGCGCCGCTGGCGCGCAGCAGGCACTGCCCGCCGTCGCCGACATAGCGATAGATGCCGCCGCCGACCTCCTCGGCGATGCAGGGGCCGAGGACCGCTTCGGCAAAGGCGGCTTCGTCGCTCAGGCTGCGCGGCGGCTCGACGGGAGCGGGACGCGGCGCCGTCCGCGGGACAAGCGCCGGGGACAGCGACACGCCGTTCGTTTCATACAGCCGGACGAGCTGCGCCACGGTGCGCTCGCGCGCGGCGCGTTCCTGCAGCCTGCGGCTGACGAGCAGGACGAGCAGGCACGCGTTGACCAGCGCGAGAATGACGATGGCGGTGCGCTTCAGGCGCGAGGTCCTCATGTGCGCGCTCCTTCCTTTCTTTTTTTATTCGGCGATCCAAACGGGCGCAAGGGTTTCGCCGCCGGCGTCGACATAGGCGACGATCAGCTCGGCGCCCTCCCACACGCTGGCAATGGCGGCGGCCTGGGCGAAGGGGAGCAGCAGCGGGGCGTCGTCGTTGAGCGTGTAGCGCCGCGCCTTGAGCGTGAACGCCGTGACGCACTGCCCCTCCACCGTGACGACGGCGGCGTGCGAGCCGTCCGAGAAGCGGATCGGCGTCCCGTTTGCCATCAGGTCGAAGGAGACCTCGCAGCGGCCCTCCTCTGCCCGGATGTCGCTGAGATACAGGGCGGCGTCGCCGAGGAAGTCCTGCGACAGCGCGGCGACAAGCGCCTGCGCGGCGGCGGCGGACTCGGCGAGCGAGGGCGCGCCCGGCTCGGCGGCGGGGACGAAATAGAGAGAGTCCGGCGCGGCGTCGCCGCCCTGATAGTCCACCGTCCCGTCGGGGCGCAGATAGAGCGCGCTCGACGCCTCGCGCACGATGACCGTGCCGGAGGATTCGACGAAGCGGCTCTCCGTGTGCGCGTTGAAGCCCGCGCGGCGCAGCAGCGTCTCCTCGCCGCCGGGGAGCGCGTTTGCCGCGTTCAGCGTGCCGCGCGGCGCGGGGTCGCTCAGCACCAGCGTGTAGGGGGAGAGACGGCTGTACGCCGCGCCGAGCCGAAAGGCGAATTCGGCGCTGATCCCGCTCTGAGAGGAGAGAAAGTCGATCAGCGCGGAGGAGCTGACGGCGGTGGAATAGCGGTAATACCGCCCCGCGCCGCTTTGCACGTAGAGAAACGCGTCCGCTCCGTCAAGCGGCGAGAGCAGCGCGCGGCGCAGATCCGCGGGACCGGCGTCCGGCGGGTCGATGCCGAGCAGCTCCGGAAAGATCTCAGACGGGAGCGCGGTGGTAAAGTCGAAGGAAAGCCCCTCGCCGCCCAGCGCGGCGAGGAAGACGTTCTCACTGATCTCGACCGGCTCGCTGGCGGAGCCGATCGCTTCGCCGAGATAGGTGCCCGCGCGCTCAAATTCGTCGCTGAGCGTCGTGAGCGCATCCGCGCCGAGACGGGCAAAATCGTTGGTGTAGACCATGCGCACAGGGAAAGCAAGGCGCGCGGCGGAGGCGGACGCGGTCTCAACGGCGACGCTCTCGCGGCGCAGACGCTCCTGCGCCAGCGTGAGCAGGCTCTGATCCGAGAGCGGGCCGAACAGCGGCAGGGAGGCGAACAGAAACACGGACGAGAGCGTGAGCAGGACGATGGCGAGGTTCTGCGCCCGGTCAATCCGCGCGGCGCGGCGGCCGGCGGGCGCGCTCATACGAACGCCTCCTGTCCGGCGGTCTGCGTGATGGGCAGCTCCAGACGCACGGTGGTGCCGGGGCCTTCCCGGTCGACCAGGGAGAGCTTGCCGCCGTGGCGCTGCACGATCTCCATGGCGATCGACAGCCCGAGGCCCGTGCCGCCGGACTCGCGCGAGCGCGCCTTGTCCACGCGGTAAAAGCGTTCAAAAATGCGGTCCCGGTCCTTCTCGGGGATGCCGATGCCGTTGTCCGCGACCTCCATCCAGACCGTGTCGCCCGCGTCGCCCGCGGAAACGTGGATGTGCCCGCCGTCGGGCGTGTATTTGACGGCGTTGCTGAGGATGTTGAGCATGACCTGCTCGATGCGCCCGCGGTCGCCCATGATGAGGGGCAGATGCTCGGAGTAGTCGTGCGTCAGCGTGTGGCCGTGGTGCTGCGCGTCGAGGGCGATGGAGCGGAGCACGGCGTCGATCGCCTCGCCGAAGGGGAAACGGGCGATGACGATCTCCGTGCGTCCGGAGTCGAGCCGGGAGAGCGTCAGCAGATCCTGCACGATGTGGGTCATGCGGTCGGTCTCGCGAATGACGATGTCGAGGAAGCCGTTTTCCGTTTCGCGCGGGATGCCGCCGTCCGCGTCGCGGATGGTCTCGGTATAGGAGCGGATATTCGTCAGCGGCGTTCGCAGCTCGTGGGAGACGTTGGCGACGAATTCACGGCGGCGCTCCTCGGTCTTGCGGTGCTCCGTGATATCGTGCAGCACGATCAGCACGCCGCCTGTCTCCTCGTCGGCAAACGCGACGAAGTACAGCTCGATCGAGCGCTCGCCCACGGCGAGCTCCGCCTCGGCGTAGTCGCCGCGGCGCATGCTCATCACATGCGCGAAGGGGCAGATCGGCTCGAACAGCTCCGCGTAGACGCAGTCCTCCGGCGCGCGGTCGAGCAGGGCGACGGCGGCGGGATTGCAGTGGATCAGCGCGCCGCTGCCGTCGTAGGCGACGACGCCGTCCGTCATGTGCAGGAACAGCGCGTCAAGCTTGCTGCGCTCGTTTTCCACGGCGTCGAGCGTCTCGTGCAGCACCTGCGCCATGTCGTTGAACGTCGTGGTCAGAATGCCGATCTCGTCCGTGGAGTCGACCTCCAGCACCTCGTCGAAATCGCCGCCGGCGATGCGCTCGGCGCCCTCGGTCAGCTTCTCGATCGGGTCGATCATCGTCTTTGCCAGAAGGAAGCTCAGCAGCACGGAGACCAGCAGGCCCACCAGCAGCGCCTGCATGATGATGAGCAGCAGCTCGCTGTTGAGGCTGGACACGGCGGCGCGGTCGTCGCGGATGTAGACGATAAAGCGGTTGCCGCCCCCGGAGACCGGCACGGCGACGTCCATGTAGCTCGCGGCGATGTCGCTCTCCTGCCCGATCGCGCCGTTGCGGGCGGTGAGCAGGTTGGCGGTCTGCTCCAGCAGCTGGCCCTCCGCTTCGTTGCTTCCGGCGAGGAACGCGCCGGTGTCGGCGTCGAGAATGTAGTAATTGCGGCTGCGGGAATCAATGCCGAGCGTGCCGGAGTACAGTTCCAGCAGCGACTGGAGCCGCCGCGCACCGTCCTCCTGCGCCGCCTCGGTGCGAAGCGAGGAAGCAAAGGCGGCGTCGGAAAAGGCGTCGCTCATCTGCCGGTAGAAATCGTCAATATAAAAGTTGGTGACGCTGGTCATCAAAAACGCGCCCACGACGGTCATCAGCGAGGTGATGAGCAGCACCAGGATCATCACGAGCTTCATGTGCAGCGAGCGAAACACGGCAGCGCCCCCTTTCCGGCCCCGAAAGGCGTTTTTTGCTGCGCCTGGTCAGCGCGCGGACGGCGTCCGCAAAAATTCGGCGCAGATCAGTGCGCCGAATAGAAATATCCCGCGCCGCGGCGCGTGATGATGTAGGCCGGGTTTGCGGGGTCGTCCTCGATCTTCTCGCGCAGGCGCCGCACCGTCACGTCCACCGTGCGCGCGTCGTCGCCGACGTAGCCGTAGTTCCAGACCTGCTCCATCAGCTCCACGCGGGAGAAGACCTTGTCCGGGTGGCTGGCGAGGAAGGTGAGCAGCTCGTATTCGCGCTGCGTGAGATCCACGGGCGCGCCGTGCTTGTAGACCTGCTGGCGGTCGGTGTTGATCGTGAGGGCGCCGCCGGCGCTCATCGCCTCGCCCGGGGCGGGCGCCGGCGCGGCCATCGACGTGCGGCGGATGTTTGCCCGCACGCGCGCGATCAGCTCGCGCATGGAAAAGGGCTTGGTGATGTAATCGTCCGCGCCGATCTCAAGGCCGAGGACCTTGTCCTCCTCCTCCTCGCGCGCGGTCAGGATGATGACGGGGACGTTGTCCCCCTCGCCGCGCAGCGCCCGGCACACGTCGAAGCCCATCATCTTGGGCATCATGACGTCGAGCAGGATCAGATCGGGCTTTTCCGCGCGCGCCAGCGCAAGGCCCGCCTCCCCGTCGTACGCCTCCAGCACGGCGTAGCCCTCGCGGTCGAGATTGAAGCGGATGATGTCGACGATGCTCTTTTCGTCCTCGACGATCAGGATGCGTTTTTTCTGTTCCATCGTATTCCTCCCCGCGCGTACGCGCGAAGCGTCGTTATTGTTCCTGTTCCCGCAGGGCGTGGACCTTCAGGACGCCGACGACGGTCTTGGCGTCCTCCAGCTCGCCGCGAAGCACGCGGCGCACCATCTCGTTGAAGGGCGTTCGCACCACGTCAATGCATTCGTCCTCGTCCAGCGACTGCCGCCCGATGCGCAGCCCCTCGGCAAGATACAGGTACAGCACCTCGCCGTAGGCGCCGGGGGAGACGATCAGCCGCCCGAGCGGGGTGAAGCGCGCGGGCGTCGCGCCGGTTTCCTCCTTCAGCTCGCGCAGCGCCGCGTCGTCCGGGTCCTCGCCCGGCTCCAGCTTGCCCGCGGGGATCTCCTCCAGCACGCGGGAGAAAACGTAGCGGTACTGCTTCACCGTCAGCACGTTGTCGTCGTCGTCGATCGCGACGATGGCGACGCCGCCGGGATGGTCCGCCACCTCCCGCGTCGACTGCCTGCCGTTGGGCAGCTGGACCTTATCGACGTGCAGGCGCAGGACGCGCCCGTCGTAGATCAACTCCGAGGAGAGCTTTTTTTCCGTCATATCCATGTCTTATCCCTCCATGTCCGCGGGCTTGAGCGCGTCGGTGTAAACGGCGCCGACGCCCGAGCGCAAAAGCCGCTGCGCCGCGCGCGCGTCGTTGACGGTGTGGACGAAAACGCGGATCTCCCGCCAGTCGGAGATCGGCGCGTAGTCCGCGTCCCACCAGTCCTCCCACAGCGCGAGGCCGAAAATATCGTGCTCCTGGCAGAAGATGCACTTGCTGCGGAACGCGTCCTCGGTCTGGGCGAAAGAGTCCTGATAGAGCGTATAAATGTAGCAGGGGAAGTGGTGCAGCCCGTCCACCACGGCGAAGTGGTCGGGCGAGTAGACCTGCACCGCCATGCGCTCAAAGAGATAGCTCAGCCCCAGCCTGTGCGCCTCGTCGAGCATGGAGCGGAACTGCGCCGTGACCGCCTCGGCGTCGGTGAGCTTCGTGTCCGTGACGATGCAGATATCGGAGTACTGCGCCATCAGCAGCAGCAGGTTCCGGAACGAAAGCGGCGTGTATTTGCCGAGGATCGGCTTGGAGAGGAATTCGTCGAGCGTCGGGATCGCCGTCGGGCCGACGCCCTCCTGCAGCCCCTCGCTCCAGTCGTGCCGCAGCACGACGAAGCCGTCGGCGGTCATGCGGAGGTCCGCCTCGAACACGCGCACGCCGGCGTCGTAATTCTCAAGGAAGCCCTCCAGACAGTTGAGGCCCGCCACGCCCTCCGCCGCGCCGAGCGCGTGGGCGACGAGCGTGTGCTCCGCGAGGATCTCCGCGGCGCCGCGCTCGCCCTCGGGCTTGCTCTGCTCGGGCGGAATGGCGCTGCGCAGGCGCTCCGCCTCCTCCTCGGCGCGCTTTTCCATCTCGCGCACCTCGATGTCGAACAGCTTGCCCTGCGCCTCGTCCAGCTCCGCGCGCGCGCGGCGCAGGCCGAGCGCGAGATATCCGCTCAGTCCCGCCAGCGCCAGAATGACGACGGCGAGCACGGCTGCGATCATACGTTTATAAAACACCACGCTGCGGGAAACGGTTTTTTTAGCCACGGGGGATTCCTCCTGTTGCCGATACAAATTCACACATATCATACCACAGAAAAAACAAAAATTCCACAGGAACTTGCTTTTTTATCGCGGCGGCGCGCGTGGGCGCAAAAAAAGCGGAGCGGGACGCGCGACGAACGCTTTCCGCTCCGCGGGGGTTCCGGTTTGTTCCGCCGTCAGTCGGGGCGGTTGACGTCATGCACCGGGATCTCGCCGAACAGCGGGCGCGAGCGGATGTATTCCTTCAGCGCCGCCTCGGTGATGTCGGGCATGGTATAGTCGATGAAAATGCGCTTGACGTAGCGGCGGTACAGGCTGATCTCGTTGAGCGCCGCCGTCGCCTCGCCCGCTTCGAGGTAGAGAAAGCCGTCGCCGTAGAGCCGGCGGATCTGCTCGCTGTACGCGCCGTTGGGCGTCGCGATGAAGATCACGTCCTTTTCCGGCGCCGCTATGGGGCGCGAACGCCATTTGACATACCGCGCCTTTCCGCGTGCCTTCGCCTCGTACAGCGCGTCGTCCGCCAGGCGGTACAGCTCGTCGAAGGGGCTGGACGCGCTGTCGATCACGACGCCGATGCTGCATGAAAAACCGCTCGCCTCGCCGACGGTCAGCCGCCGCAGAAGGTCGTTGATGCGCTCGCAGCGCTCCGTGATGCTCGCCTCGGGGATACTGCCGCTGGCGAGGACCATGAACTCGTCGCCGCCGACGCGTCCGATGACGTCGCTTTCGCGGAAGCAGCGGCGCAGGATCTTGCCAAAGCTTTTGAGCACCTCGTCGCCCGTTTTGTGCCCGTGCTCGTCGTTGACGGACTTGAAATTGTCGAAATCCAGGATGAACAGGGCGCGGGTATTGTCCTCGGAAGGCTCGGCGATGCAGCTGCGCGCGCTCTCCTCAAAGGAGATCTTGTTCAAAAGGCCCGTCAGCAGATCGGTGCTGCTCTTGTGCTCCAGCCGCCGCACCATGTCCTTTTCGTAATGGATGCAGTTTTCCTTCCGGTTGAAGCCGTTGTGGATCGCCGTCGCCATCTGCGTGCAGGTGCGGTAGCCGCAGCAGGTGCAGTCGATCCGGCGCGAGTCCGCGTCCAGCTTGTTCATGCTGCGGAAAATGGCGTCGAGCTGCGCCTCGCTCGGGATCTCGTAGGAGCAGCCGGACGAGCGGTCCGTATAGCCGCGGAGGTAATCCTCCAGCCGCAGATGCTCGAACTGTTTGTTATACTGCCGCAGCCGTTCCTCGCGGGAGTCCGGCACGGACCACGCCGCGCCGCGCTCCTGCTTTTTCGACGCCTCGCGGATCTTCAAAAGCGCGTAGAGCGCGTCGTCAGTCTCCGCCTTGGCGGGCTCGACCGCCGTGCCGCACACGCAGCCCTTTTCGCAGTTGAGCGCGTCGATGAACAGAAACGGCGTTTCACCGTTTTTGATCCGGTCCTTATTGGCGTGCATCCACTCGTACATACGCCGCTCGCCCTCGATCTGGCGGATGAACACGCTGTCTCCCAGGAACCAACGGACGGTTTCCGTCAGCCCGCCGGGCGCGGGATAAAAGGAGCCGAGGCCGTATTCGATCTCGCTGTGGGCGGAGGGGCCTTCGATGTGGTGCTCCTCCACATACTTGATTAAATGGTCGAAGGTCACGTTGTACTGCACAAGCCCCGCGTTGTGCGGGTCCTCCATCTCGACCTTTTTTGCGATGCAGGGGCTGATGAAGGCGAAGCGGTCCGTGATCTTCAGCTCGCTGCGCGCGTAGATCGCCGCGCACATCAGCGGGCTTTGCACCGGGAACAGCTTCGGCAGAAGCTCCGGCAGATACCGCTCGATGTACGACACCACCGCGGGACAGGGTTGGGAGATGCCGCCGGCGAAGTCGTATTTGTCCATATAGTTGAGGTAGCCCCAGGTCGTGATGTCCGCGCCGAAGGACACGCTGATGACGCGCCGGACGCCGAGCGCCTTCAGCCCGCCCAGGATCGCCCCGTAGCGGTCGGGATAGTTCGCCTTGAACGAGGGCGCCAGCAGCAGGGAGATCGGCTCTCCCCGCCGGAGGTCCGCGAAAAAGCGGTCCGTATCGTCCAGATACTCGCGCGCGCCGTGCATGCACACGTCGATGCAGCTGCCGCAGGCGACGCACTTCGACCCGTCCACGACGATGTGCGCCCTGCCGTTGTCGACCCTGCTGATGCACGCGCCGATCGCGCTGCATACCGCGATGCACTTGTTGCAGCCGATGCACCGGTCGTTCGTATAGACAATGGAGACCTGCTTCATGGCTCTGACACGCCCTCTCCTCGTATCTTTCGCGCAGAAAAACATACCAAATATACAAAATATTGTATCACAGCTTTCCGCGCAAAGCAAGCCCTTGCTGCCCGGAAACGCCGGAAAAGCGGCCAGCGGCATTCCGGCGGCGCGTTTCGCGCGCGTCCGGCACATTGGCAAGGAACGCTTTGAGCAGCGCCGCGCCGTTGGCGGCGCGGCGCGGCAGGACGCCGCCGGCCAAGCGCTCGGGATGCCACTGGACGGCGAAAATCGGGCGCGACGCGTGGCGCACCGCCTCGATCACGCCGTCGTCCGCCCGCGCCGCGACGCGCAAACCCGCGCCGAGGCGGTCGACCGCCTGATGGTGCGCGCTGTTGACAAGAAAGCGGTCTCCGTAAAGCCCGCGCAGCAGGGCGTCGTCGGCAGATACGGCGTGAAAGCGGTCAGCGCCGCCAGTTCGGCTGTGCCCCTCGATATGGCAGCGCAGCGTGCCGCCCAGCGCGACGTTGACCAGCTGCGCGCCGCGGCAGATGCCGAAAATCGGTTTGCCCTGTTCGTAAAATTGCTGAAACAAGGCAAGCTCATACTCGTCCCGCGCCTCGTCCACATCCTGCGCGAGCGCGGCGTCTCCGCCGAAGCGCCGCGGGTGAACGTCGCCCCCGCCGGGCAGCAGCAGCGCGCCGCAGGCGTCGGGATCGCGGCGTTCGACCGACGCGCCCAGTGCCGTCAGCGCAGCAGCATAATTGGAAAACGGCAGGCTTTCCCAGCCGAGGAACACCCGTTTCATCACATATCCCCTCCGCCGGCAGGATATGCGCCGCCCCAAAAAAGCGTGACGGGCGCGCGGGGAGGAGGGCTCGGGGAAAGGCCGCGGAAAAAAAGCTTGCAACGGCAAGGCTTTTGTGTCATAATAGCGACGCGGCTTGCAAGGCCGCGCAATATGGACAGGTATCGAAGTGGTTATAACGGCCCTGACTCGAAATCAGGTGTACCCGCAAGGGTACCGTGGGTTCGAATCCCACCCTGTCCGCCACAAAAAAGTGGACTTGCGGAAGCAAGTCCGCTTTTTTATGGCGCGCCGCTTCGCGTCGCCGGGATTTCAAAACGCGCTTACCAAGCGGCTCCCTCGCCTCCGCGCAATTGACGCTGCGCGTCAACTGCGGCGCGCTATGCGCGCTGAGATTTCAAGACGCGCTGACGCGCGGCTCCCTCGCCTACGCTCGGTCGCGGGCTTCTCCCGAGGCGGTGTCATACAGGCTCGCGGCGACGAGTCCGGTCTCGCGCTGCGCGGAGACGTCCAGATGGGCGTAAATATCCGCCGTTGTGCTGAAGGTTGAGTGCCCCAGCCAGATTTGGATCTGCTTCATCGGCACGCCGTT
>CACZCL010000005.1 GCA_902779695.1 Oscillospiraceae bacterium
CCGGCTGCGCCGGCTGCCGTCCCGGGCGCGGGGCGTAGCGGGAAAGGAAGGGAACGAGAATGGTCAAAACGACGCTGACGATCGACGGCATGGCGTGCGCGATGTGCGAGAGCCATGTCAACGACGCCGTGCGGGGCGCGTTTGCCGTCAAAAAGGCGACGTCGTCCCATAAAAAGGGCACATGCGAGATACTGTCCGAGGAGGCGCTTGACGAAACGGCGCTTCGCGCCGCCGTGGAGGCGACAGGCTACCGCGTGACAGGCTGCGTCTCGGAGCCGTATCGGAAAAAGGGCCTGTTCGGCTGAGCCGGATGCGCCGCGATCGAAGCCGCGGCGCTTTTCTTCGACAGGCTGTTAGCAAAAGGTAACAACGAGGAGGGAAAAAGGTGCGGCTGCAGGAATCGGGAGAGATGTATCTGGAGACGATCCTTGTGCTGCTGCGGCAGCAGGGTTATGTCCGCGCCATCGACATCTGCGCGGCGATGGGCTTTTCGCGCCCGAGCGTGAGCCGCTCCGTGCATCTGCTGGAGGACGGCGGGTTTCTTCGCATCGGGGGCGACGGCGCGCTGACGCTGACGGACGCGGGATGCGAGTACGCGGAGAAGATCTACGAGCGGCACACGGTGCTTACGGACTGGTTTACCCGCCTCGGCGTGGACGGGGAGACGGCGGCGAACGACGCCTGCAAGATCGAGCACGTGATCAGCGACGCGTCCTTCGCCGCGCTCAAGCGGCACATGGGGCTGACGGAGAGCGCGTGAAAAAGGGACGAAAGAAAGAGGAGGCACGAGGCGACATGGAAAAGGAAAAGCTGCAATTCGGCGACGTGCAGGAGACGGCGCTGATCACGCTGGCGATCCGCGCCAGCGAGACGGCGCGGCCCAACGCGCGCATCCGCGATGAAAAGGCGAAGGAGATCATCGACACGCTGGGCGTGGACGTGAGCAAATTCGATCCCTTTCTCTCCCACGAGGGCGTGGTGGCGCGGACCATCCTGTTCCGCGAGCAGCTGCGGGAGCTGATCGGGCGCTACCCGGACGCGGTGTGCGTCAATCTGGGCTGCGGGTTCGACGATAAATTTCAGCAGGTGGACAACGGGCGGATCCGGTGGTACGACGTGGACCTGCCGGATCAGATCGCGGTCAGGCGCAAGGTGTTCGAGGACCGCGAGCGCTGCGTCATGCTGGGCGGGAGCGCGCTGGACGGAGCGTGGACGAAGGAGCTGCCGCGCGCGGAGATGAACCTGATCGTGATGGAGGGCGTGCTGGAGTACTTTTCCAGGGAACAGGTGAAAACCTGCCTCAATATGCTCTGCGACTGCTTTGCGCACGGCTACCTTTTGGCGGAGCTGCATTCGCCCGTGCTGGAGAAGAACACGAAGCACCACGACGCCGTCAAGCACACGAACGCGACGTTCGGCTGGGGGACGAAGTCGGGAAAGGAGTATCTGGCGCTGGAGCCGCGCATGACGCTGGTGTCCGAAACGAGCTACAACGAGGAGATGAAGAAGTACACGCTGCGGGGCAAGCTCTTCGCGCTGATCGCGAAGAACATGAACAACAGGCTCGCCGTTTTTCGGTGGTGACGCGATACGCCGCAGGGCTTTTGGTTCTGAACGCCGCGGGGGCAAACGCTCCCGCGGCGTTTTCTCATCTGCGGAAACAGCGGCATTTTCCGCCGCTGTCCGGCTTTGTTGACAAAACGTGGGAAAGCGATATAATGTATACGGATGTATATGCGCTGAACCGACGGCGCGCGCGGTATTTGTTTCCATGATCAAATTCGCTTACTATAGATTTCGCCGGCGTGATTCGACTGCGGAGAGGAGGCGTGCGCATGCATAGGAAATTATGGGGAATGAGCGGCGCGCGCTTGATCCTCTTCGGCGTTTATATGACCGCCTTCCTGCTGCTTGCCGCGTATCTCGTCTTTTTCACGGATATGTGGGACAGGAAGGCTGCCGGCGACGCCGTGGATTTTTCACAGGACTGGCTGACGGGCTCCAACGTGCCGGTGAACATCGACGGGATCGAGGCGGGCGATTTCGGCGGGCGCGTCCTGCTGCGAAAGCAGCTGCCGGATCAGATCGCGTACGGCGAAGCGCTCTGCTTTATCACCAACAACGCGCGCGTTACCGTGTGGATCGGTGATCAAACGATCTACTGCTTCGAGCCGGGGACGAACCTGACCGGCGCGGGCTACGAGTACGCCTACCACACCGTCGGCCTTTCGCCGAAGGATTCGTGGAAGACCGTCCGCGTCGAACTGGAGACCGTGTTTGCGACCAACGACGGCGGGGGCGTGGAGGAGACCTTTCTTTGCAGCGCGGAAAACTATATCCGCCTTTTGATTGGCGAGCGGCTGCTGCCGTTTTTCCTGTCCCTGCTGGTGCTGTTTTTCGGGCTGCTGCTGGTCGCCGCTTTCTTTTGTATCCCGAAAAAGACCGCCATGCCGTACAACGTCGCCGCGCTGGGCGTGTGCATCGTGCTGTTCGGCGTGTGGTGCCTGGCGGATACCGGCGTGCCGCAGCTGATGACGGGCGATATCCACGTCTACCGCGTGATGGATTACCTGCTGCTGCATCTGGCGGAATACCCGATCGTCTGCTTCCTGGTTTCGACCACGCAGCAAAAGCGCCGCATTTACCAGTACGTGATGTTTGCGCTCTCGGCGTTTTTCATCTCGCTGCTGCTGGGCCTGCGCTGCTTCGCCGGCATCGACATGCATCTGCTCAAGCCCGTGATCTACGCGTCTTATTTTTCCTGCATCGTGGTGATCGGGGCGCTGGAGGCGGACGATTTCCGCTATTGCCGCAGCCGCGGCCTGCGCGTCGGGATCGACGATCTGTTTGTCGGCGGCGTATGTCTCGCGCTGGGCGGGCTGCTGGACGTGGTGAGCTATCTGCTGGGCTTCCACTTCCTCAATTCCGACGGAAATTTTCTGCGGTTGGGGCTTTGCGCCTTCGTCGTGTCGGTGATGCTGCAATTTCTGCGCTGGTGGTCCGGCGAGCATACCGCCATCAACCGCGACCGCTTCATCAACCGCATCCTGCAATACGCGGTTTCGGCAAACGATCCGGAGGCGGGCATCAACGCGGTGCTGGAGTCCCTCGGCACCGATCTGCACGCGGACCGCGCGTATGTCTTTGAGGACATGGGAGACGGCACCTTCGACAACACCTATGAGTGGTGCCGCGCGGGCGTGAGCGCCGAGATCGAAAACCTCAAGGGGCTGCCTTACGAGGGAACCGTGGACGTCTGGTACGACGAGTACAAGCGCTCCAAGCATGTGCTTATCTACGATCTGGAGGCGTACCGCGGCGTGAGCGAGAATATGTATCAGGTGCTCAAGCCGCAGGGCATCCGCTCGCTGGTCACGGGTCCGCTGGAGATGAACGGCAAATTCATGGGCTTTTTCGGCGTGGACAATCCGCCCGTCGAGAGCATGATGGAGATCGCGGAGATCATCGGCCTTTTGTCGTACTTCCTCTCCCAGCTCCTGCTGCAGCGGGAGGAGCAGAAGCGCCTCGTGCGCTACAGCTATTACGACGCCATGACGGGCTGCAAGAACCGCCGGGCGCTTGGCGAATACGAGAAGAACCATTTCGACCCCACGCGCCCGTACGGCTTTATCATGTGCGACATCAACGGGCTGAAGGCGGCGAACGACACCTACGGGCACGACGCCGGCGACGCCATGATCATCGACGTTTCGGGCAGCCTCGCGGAGGTGTTCGGGCTGGAAAACGTCTACCGCATGGGAGGCGACGAATTCGCCGTGTGCGCCTATCGGGCGGACGAGGCGGCGTTCCGCGCCGATCTGGAACGGGCGCGCGCCCTGATCGTCGGAAAGGGGCGCAGCGCGGCGATCGGCGCGGTGTTCCGCCCTGGCGGCGCGGCGGACTACGAGGCCGCCAAGGCGGAGGCGGATCAGCTGATGTACGAGGACAAGCGGCGTTATTACCAGGGGCGGAACGACAGGCGGCGCTGACGCGCCGCCCGGCGGCTGCGTGCGCGGACCAACGACTGAGCGGGGAAACGGCGGATGCAAAGGCTCGAAAAGATCGTCAAGAGCATATTTGTCCTCATTCTGGCGCTGACGGGGTGCCTGTTCCTCTATGCGGCGGCTTGGGGCGGCGCGCGCAACGAGGCGTACATCGGCTCGTTCGAGGCGCATACGCTCTCTGAGGGCTGGACGCTTGTGGACGCGGACGGGACGGCGCGGGAAAACGTGCGCCTGCCGCTGGACGTGGAGCAGAAGAAGGGCGCCGCGGTCCTGCTGCGCAACACGCTGCCCGCGGAGATCCGCAGCGGTATGACCCTGCACGCCCGCTCCCAGCGGCAGGATATCACGATCTATATCAACGGCGTCGAGCGCGGCAGTTACCGCGCGGGGCAGCACGGAAACGGGCGGCTCATCTCGGAGAGCGCCTATTTCGCCGTCGATCTGCGCGACGAGGATGCGGGCGGCACGATCGAGCTCGTCATCGTGCCGCAGGTGTCGGAGCTTGACCGATACCACGCGGTGACGTACGGCTGCGGCAACAACGCGTGGTTCCCGCGCATCGCGGCGAACGCCGCGGTGGTGCCGGCGGCGCTGCTGCTGATCCTCCTCGGGCTGGCGACGATCGGCGTCTATTGCGTCAACCACAAGCGGATGCGCTTTTTCAAAACGCTTCTTTATCTGGCGGAAACGATGCTCATAGCGGGCATGTGGATCCTCAGCGAATCGGGGATCCGCCAGCTTTTGTTCCGCGCGCCGTCGCTGAGCAACATTTTTTCCTTCGTCCTCATCGAGAGCATCACGGCGTTCCTGATGATGTATTTCAACGAGATCCAGGGGCGCCGCTATGAACGCGCGTATATCCTTCTGGAAACGGGGATTCTGGCGCAGGTGCTGGTGAACTCCGCGCTCAACGCGGCGGGCATCGCCGACTATTATTCCACGCTCGTCTACTCTCACGCGTGGGCGGCGCTGGCGATCCTGTGGACGGCGGTCACGCTGGTACGGGATATTCGCACGGGCCGGATCAGGGAGTATGCCCACACGGCGGCGGGAATGCTTGCCCTGCTGCTCTCCGGCGTGCTGGAGATCCTCAATTTCTGGTTCACGAACTCCCCCGCCTTCGGGGCGTATCTGGGGCTGGGGCTGGTCCTGCTGCTCGCGGCGACGGCGGTGCAGGCGGTGCGCGACGGACAGCACCGCATGGAGCAGACGCGCGTCGCGGAGCAGGCGAACCGCGCGAAATCGTCCTTCCTCGCCAATATGTCCCACGAGATCCGCACGCCCATCAACGCCATCCTCGGCATGGACGAGATCATCCTGCGCGAGAGCGGCGACCGGCGCACGCTCGCCTGCGCCGAGGACATCCGGGACGCGGGCAGGACGCTGCTTTCGCTGATCAACGATATTCTGGACTTCTCCAAGATCGAAGAGGGCAAAATGGAGATATTGCCCACGCAGTACGATCTCGGCTCCGTCGTCAACGACCTTGTGAACATGGTGCGCCTGCGCGCGGAGGACAAGGGCCTGCGCCTCGTCGTGCAGGTGGACGACGCGACGCCGCATCTGCTGTTCGGCGACGAGGTGCGTATCCGGCAGTGCGCGCTCAATATCCTCACCAACGCCGTGAAGTACACGGAAAAGGGCTCGGTGAAGCTCACGGTCGGCTATGAAAAGGCGGACGCGGACGCGATCCTGCTCCGATTTTGCGTGACGGACACCGGCATCGGTATGAAGCGGGAGGATATGGACAAGCTGTTCTCCCCCTTCGACCGCATCGAGGAAAAGCGCAACCGCTCCATCGAGGGCACGGGTCTCGGCATGAGCATCACGACGCGGCTGCTCGCGCTGATGGACAGCACGCTGGAGGTCGAAAGCGTTTACGGCGAGGGCTCGACCTTCTCCTTCGCGGTGCGCCAGCCGGTCGTCAAATGGGAGCCGATCGGCGCCTTTGCGGGGCACTATCGGACGGAGAACGCGCACCGCGCGTATCTGGAGTCGTTCCACGCGCCGGAGGCGGCGGTGCTCGTCGTGGACGATATGCCGGTCAACCTGACCGTCATGCGCGGGCTTCTCAAGGAGACGCGGGTGCGGCTCGACGCGGCGGAGTCCGGACGGGAGGCGCTGGCGCTCGCCGCCCGGCAGCGGTATGACGTCGCGTTTATCGACCATATGATGCCGGGCATGGACGGCGTCGAGACCCTGCGGGAGATGAAAAAGCTCCCGGAGACGGAGCATACCGCGTTTATTGCGCTGACGGCAAACGCGATCTCCGGTTCCCGGGAGAAGTATATAGAGGCCGGCTTTTCGGACTACCTTTCCAAGCCGGTTGACGGCGCGCGGCTGGAGGAAATGCTGCTGCGCTATCTGCCGGCGGACAAGGTGAGCGTGGTGGAGGAGGCACCGGAAAGCGCACCCGCCCGTTCGGAGGACGTTCCCGCGTGGCTGTACGAGATCGGCGAGCTGGACGTGGCGTCCGGCGTCGCGCGCTGCGGCACGGCGGAAACCTACCTCGAAACGCTGCGGATCTACGCCGAAAGCGCGGCGGAGAACGCGGACCGGCTCGAAGCGTTCCAGCGCGTGTCCGACCTCTCCGGCGCGACGACGCTGGTGCACGCGCTCAAGAGCACGTCGCGCGTGATCGGCGCGGAGAAGCTCGGCACGCTTGCCGAACGGCTGGAGCTGGCGGGCAAGGCGGGCGACGCCCGCGCGCTGTTCGACGGTGTCGCCGGCCTGCTCGTGCGGCTCCGCGCGCTGGGAGAACGCCTCGCGCCCCTGTGCGCCGCCGCGGCGGAGGACGGGGAGCTGCCGCCGGTTTCGGCGGAGCTGCTGCACGAGGCGTACGACGCCCTGCGCGAGCTGCTGGACGCCATGGATTACGACACCGTCCCGTCCGTGACGGCGCGCCTCGCCGCATGGAATGTCCCGGAGAGCGAACGCGCGCGCTGCGGGCAGCTTATCCGCGCGGCGGAGGATTTCGACTGGGACAAGATGCGGGAGCTTCTGGGATAGGGCGGCCTTTTCGCGCCGTTGGGGCGATTAAGCCTCTTCCCGGTAAAAGGCGAATTCTTCCGCAAGCAGCTTGTCGCTGTACGCGCGAAGCCTTTCGCAGTAGCGCTCGTACGCCGAGAGGAAGCGCCGCGCGTCGTCGGTCAGCACCGCGCCGCCGCCGCCCTTTCCGCCCGTGCTGGACGAGAGCAGCTTGACGCCGAGGCCCGCCTCGGCGTTTTTCGTGATCGTCCACGCCTTGGAGTACGCCATTTCCATCGACTGCGCCGCGGCGCGCAGGGAGTGGTGCTCGTCCACGCGGCGCAGCAGCTCCGCGACGCCGGGACCGAAGCACTTGCGGTCGGTAAAAAGCCGCGCGGAGAGCACGGCGCGAAGCTCCTGCTTCATCGGAAAGCCCCCTTTTTCTTTTGAAGAAAGCGCCGGCTCGCCCGATTTGCGCGGCGCCCGATCCAAGTATACCCGCTTTTTCCCCTCTTGTAAAGTGCGGAGAAGCCTGCTATAATCGGCTTGATATTTTTTGATGAATAACGCGGAGGCGCTGCGATGAGACAAAAGGAGCCGTGCGTCGTCGTCACGTTCCACACGACGGCGGAGGCAATGGCGGCGGAACAGGCGTGCCGCGCGGGCGGCGTCGCGGGGAAGCTGATCTCCGCGCCGCGCGCGCTTTCCGCGGACTGCGGCATCGCGTGGCGCGGCGCCGCGGAGACCCGCGCCGCGCTGGAAGCCGCGCTGGCGGCGGCGGGGGTGGAGACCGCCGGGATCTATGAGCTGGTGGTATAGATGCAGATATCCTCTTTTCTGAAGATCGGGCGCGGCGTGAGCGCGCTGATCGGCGGCGGCGGCAAGACGACGCTGCTCTATACGCTCGCGGAGGAGCTGCGCGGCAGAGGGAGCGTCGTGCTGTGCACCTCGACGCACATCCGCGTGCCGGAGCGGTATCCGCTTGTGTCCGGCGGGGCGGAGGAGCTGCGCGCGGCGCTCGCGGCGCACGGCGCCGTCTGCGCGGGCACGGGCGCCGAAAACGGAAAGCTGACCGCGCCGCCGCTCTCGTTCGGGGAGCTTGCCGCCCTGGCGGACTATGTGCTCGTCGAGGCGGACGGCGCGCGCGGCCTCCCGCTCAAGGCGCACGCCGCCCATGAGCCGGTCATCCCGGCGAACGCGCAGCGCGTGGTGCTGGTCGTCGGCGCGGACGGCTTCGGGAAGCCGATTTCCGAGGCGTGCCACCGACCGGCGCTGTACGCGGAGCGCGCGGGCGTCTCTCCCGACGCGCCCGCCACGCCGGAAACGGAGGCGCGCGTCGCCGCCGCCGAAGGCTTCGGAGACCGCGTGTTCGTCAACAAGGTCGAATCTGCCGAGGCGTACGCCGCGGCGGAGGAGCTGGCAAAGCGGCTCGCCTGCCCGGTTACGGTCGGCAGCCTGTATCAGGGGGTGTATACCGCATGGCAATGACGGTTTTGATCCGCGGCGCGGGCGATCTCGCCAGCGGGATCGCGCTTCGGCTGCGCCGCGCGGGCTTCGGCGTGGCGATGACGGAGCTGGCGCAGCCGACGACCATCCGCCGCACCGTCGCGTTTTCCGACGCGATGACGCAGGGCGAGCAGACCGTGGAGGGCTTTACCGCGCTGCGCGCCGAGACGTGGGAGGAGGCGTGCCTCTATCTGGAGCAGGGATACATTCCGGTCTTGAACGATCCGGACTGCGCCTGCCGCGCGTTTTTGAAGCCCGACGCGCTCGTGGACGCCATTCTCGCCAAGCGCAACCTCGGCACCACAATCACCGACGCGCCGATCGTCGTCGGCGTGGGGCCGGGCTTTACGGCGGGCGTGGACTGCCACGCGGTGGTCGAGACCATGCGCGGGCACACGCTCGGGCGCGTGTATTACGAGGGAAGCGCCCTGCCGAACACCAATATCCCCGGCCTGATCGGCGGCTTCGCGGGCGAGCGCGTGCTGCGCGCCCCGGCGGACGGCGCGTTTGAAAGCACGCGCCGCATCGGCGAGCGCGTCGAGGCGGGCGATACGGTCGGCTTCGTCGCGGGGCAGCCGATGAAGGCGACCATCTCCGGCGTGCTGCGCGGCCTTCTTGCGAACGGCGTGCCGGTGAAAAAAGGCATGAAATCCGGCGACGTCGACCCCCGCGGCGAGGCGGGCTACTGCGCCCTCGCCTCCGACAAGGCGCTGGCGATCGGCGGGGGCGTTCTGGAAGCGATCCTGCATTTTTCCGCGGATCGGGCGGAATAACGCGCCGGGCGACCCAATCCCATCATTTTGCGCGGAGGCTCAATATGGAAAACGAAGTGAAGCTCACCAAGCTCGCCAAGTGCGCGGGCTGCGGGGCAAAGGTCGGCGCGGGCGTGCTGGCGCGGCTGCTCGGCGACATGAAGGTGCGGCGCGACCCGAACCTGCTGGTCGGCTTTGACAAGAGCGACGATGCCAGCGTCTACAAGGTGTCGGACGACCTTGCGCTGGTGCAGACGGTGGATTTTTTCCCGCCCATCTGCGACGACCCGTATACCTTCGGGCAGATCGCCGCGACCAACGCGCTGTCCGACGTGTACGCCATGGGCGGCGAGCCGAAGCTGGCGCTCAACGTCATGGCGGTGCCGAAGGATATGCCGCCCGAGGCGGTGCACGAGATTCTGCGCGGCGGCTACGACAAGGCGTACGAGGCGGGCGCGATCATCACCGGCGGACACAGCATCCTCGACGACGAGCCGAAGTACGGCCTCGCCGTGACGGGCTTCGTCCATCCGGACAGGGTGCTTACCAACAGCGGGGCGAGGCCCGGCGACGTGCTGCTGCTCACAAAGCCGCTGGGTATCGGCGTCCTCACGACCGCCGCCAAGGTCGATCTGGCGTCGGCGGAGGGGACGGCGCTCGCTCTGCGCCTGATGACGACGCTCAACCGCGCGGCGCGGGACGCGATGGTGAAATACCGCGTCCACGCCTGCACGGACGTGACGGGCTTTTCGCTGCTGGGGCACGGGCTTGAGCTGGCGCAGGGCAGCGATACGGAGCTGCATTTGAACGTGGACGCCATTGACCTTCTGCCGGAGGCGGTGGAGCTGGCGCGCATCGGCATCCTGCCCGAGGGGATGTACCGCAACCGCGCGTTTGCCGAGCCGTATGTCGACGCGGGAGACGTCGCGCTGGCGCGGCAGGACGTGCTGTACGACCCGCAGACGGCGGGCGGGCTGCTGATCGCCGTCGACCCCGCGGACGCGGACGCGCTGTACGCGGAGCTGAAGGGCGCCGTGCCCTCGGCGCAGCGCATCGGCACGGCGGAGGCGTACCGCGGCGGCAAACGGATTTTTCTGCGCTGAGCGCGGCGCGGTCGCATTTGTCTATTGACAGGGCCTGCGTGATATTTTAGAATAAACAACGAACGTGCGGTAAGCCGTTCGGAAGGAGAAGAGAAAACCATGTCCAAACGAATCAACCCGCTTGTCCTGATCGCCGGCGCGGTCGTCGGCGCCGCCGCCGTGCTGCTCACGGCGCTGGGGAACCCCGCCAACATGGGCTTTTGCATCGCCTGCTTCGTCCGCGACATCGCGGGCGCGACCAAGCTGCACACGGCGGCGCCCGTGCAGTATTTCCGCCCCGAGATCGTCGGGCTCGTGCTCGGCTCGACCGTGATGGCGCTTGTCTCGAAGGAATTCAAGGCGCGCGCCGGCTCCTCGCCCGCGACGCGCTTCGTCATCGGCGCGTTCGTGATGATCGGCGCGCTGGTGTTCCTCGGCTGCCCGCTGCGCATGGTCATCCGCATGGGCGGCGGCGATCTGAACGCCTTTGTCGGGCTCGCCGGCTTTTTCCTCGGCATCCTCATCGGCGTGTTCTTTCTCAAAAAAGGCTTCACGCTCAAGCGTACGTATGAGGTCACGAAGACCGAGGGCTTCGCGCTGCCCGCCGTTCTGGCGCTGCTGTTTGTCATTTTCCTCGCCGCGCCCTCGTTTTTCGCGTTCTCGGAAAGCGGCCCCGGCTCGAAATACGCGCCCGCGGCCTTGTCCCTGCTCGTCGCGATGGTCGTCGGCGCGCTCGCGCAGAAGTCCCGCCTGTGCATGGTCGGCGGGATGCGCGACGCGGTGATGTTCCGCGATTTCAACCTGCTCTCCGGCTTCGGCGCGATCTTTGCGGTCGTGCTGCTCGGCAACGTCGTGCTGAGCAAGTTCACCGGCTTTTCGACGCTCTCCCAGCCCATCTCCCACTCCAGCGAGCTGTGGAACCTGCTGGGCATGACGCTCGTCGGCTGGGGCAGCGTGCTGCTCGGCGGCTGCCCGCTGCGCCAGCTCATCCTCGCGGGCGAGGGGAACGGCGATTCCGCCGTGACCGTGCTCGGTATGCTCGTGGGCGCGGCGTTCGCGCATAACTTTAAGCTCGCCGGCAGCGCGGACAGCGTCGCCGACGGCGTATACAAGGTCGGCGGCGTCGCCGCTTCCGGCAAGATCGCCGTTTTCATCGGCTTTGCCGTGCTGCTGGCGATCTCTCTGCTCAACAGCGCCCTGCTGAAAAAGGAGGCAAAATAACATGATCGACGCAAGAGGACAAAGCTGCCCCATCCCGGTCGTGATGGTGCAGGAGGCTGTCAAAAAAGGAAATAGCCCCGCCGAGCTTCAGGTGAAGGTCGACGCCATGGTCTGCGTGGAGAACATTACGCGCTATGCCGCCTCGCAGGGCTACGCCGTCACGGTCGACGAGGCGGACGGCGAGTACACGCTCACGCTCAAAAAATAACGCGTTCGATGGGAACGAACCATGAAAAGCCGCGCCCGCCGGGCGCGGCTTTTCGTGATTTTTGCAAAAGTATTACGCTGGACGGGATTTCCGATTGCATTTTGGGGCGGGTATGATATAATGATAAAAAATTATGAGGCAGCCAAACAAATTTTTGGGTGTTTTGTGAAGGGGAGGACGCCATGTCGACCTTTACCGTCAACGGGAAAACCGTCACCGTTGAGAAGAACCAGAAGCTTTTGCGCTATCTGCGCGACACGCTGCGCCTGACGAGCGTTAAAGACGGGTGCAGCGAGGGCGCGTGCGGCACCTGCACGGTGCTTCTCGACGGCAAGGCGACCAAGGCGTGCGTCCCCCAGACCGACAAGCTGGAGGGCAGAAGCGTCGTCACGGTGGAGGGCCTTTCCGACTGGGAAAAGGACGTGTTCACCTTCGCCTTCGGCGAGGCGGGGGCGGTGCAGTGCGGCTTCTGTATCCCCGGCATGGTGATGTGCGCCAAGGCGCTCATCGACCAGAACCCCGATCCCACGCGCGAGGAGGCGGCGTTTGCCATTCGCGGCAATATCTGCCGCTGCACGGGCTACGTCAAGATCATCGACGGCATTCTGCTGGCGGCGCGGATCTTTCGCGACGGCAGGCTTCCCGCGGCGGGCGCGGACGATTTTCAGGTCGGCTCCCGCGTCCGCCGCATCGACGTGGCGGAGAAGGTGCAGGGCTACGGAAAATACCCCGACGACGTTTACGTCGACGGGATGTGCTACGGCAGCGCCGTGCGCGCGCAGTATCCCCGCGCCCGCGTGCTGTCGATCGACACGGGCGAGGCGGAGGCGCTGCCGGGCGTCGTGTGCGTGCTGACGGCGAAGGACATTCCCGGCAAGGTCAACGTCGGGCACATCAAAAAAGACCAGCCGACCCTGATCCCCGTGGGCGAGATCACGCACTACCTCGGCGACTCGGTGGCGCTGGTGTGCGCGCGGGACATGGAGACGCTGGAGGCGGCGAAGAAGCTCGTCAGGGTCGAATACGAGGTGCTGCCCGCCGTCCACGATCCGGCGGAGGCGGCGAAGAAAGACGCGCCGCTCGTATTCGAGACCGACGAGAGCAACGTGCAGGCGCACAAGCACGTCGCCCGCGGCGACGCGGCGGGCGCGATCGCGCGGAGCAAATACGTGCTGCACGAGCGGTTTGAAACGCCGTGGACGGAGCACGCGTTCCTGGAGCCGGAGTGCTGCGTGGCGCTGCCGCTTGAAAACGGCGGCGTCAAGCTGCTTACCACCGACCAGAGCGCCCACACCACGCTGCACGAGTGCGCGGCGATGCTGGGCGTGGACTTCGACCACTGCCTTGTGGAGAACCAGCTCGTCGGCGGCGGCTTCGGCGGCAAGGAGGATATGACGGTGCAGCACCACGCGGCGCTGATCGCCTATGTGGCGCGGGTGCCGGTCAAGGTGAAGCTGACGCGCGCGGAGTCCATCCTGATCCACCCCAAGCGCCACCCGATGTGGATGGACTTTACGATGGGCTGTGACGAAAACGGCGTCATTCAGGGCGTCAAGGCGAGCGTCGTGTCCGACACGGGAGCGTTCGCCTCCCTCGGCGGGCCGGTGCTGGAGCGCGCCTGCACCCACGCCGCGGGGCCGTACGCCTATGAGGACTTCGAGATCGAGGGCACCGCGTATTACACGAACAACCCGCCCGCGGGCGCGTTCCGCGGCTTCGGCGTGACGCAGACCTGCTTTGCCACCGAAACGCTGCTCAACATGATGGCGGACAAGGTCGGCATCAGCCCGTGGGAGATCCGGTACCGCAACGCGATCCGCCCCGGCGGCGTGCTGCCGAACGGGCAGATCGTCGGCCCCGAGACGGGGCTGGTCGAAACGCTGGAGGCGGTGAAGCCCTACTACGACGAGGCGGTCAAAAACGGCGACCCCGTCGGCCTCGCCTGCGCGATGAAAAACTCCGGCGTCGGCGTGGGGCTGCCCGACTGGGGGCGCGCGAAGCTGATCGTCGAGGACGACGCGAAGGTACATATCTATTCCGGCGCGTCCTGCATCGGGCAGGGACTCGGCACGGTGCTGACGCAGATGGTGGTCACCAACGCGGGCGTTTCGCCGGCGGACGTGGTCTACGAGCGAAGCAACACCTGGATCGCGCCCGACTCCGGCGACACCTCCGGCTCGCGCCAGACGCTCATCACCGGCGAGGCGGTGCGCCGCGCCTGCGAGAAGCTGGCCGAGGCGATGCGGGGCGGGACGCTCGCCGATCTGAAGGGACGGGAGTTCTACGGCGAGTACCTCGCCGCCACCGATCCGCTGGGCGCGGACGTGCCGAACCCCGTCTCCCACGTCGCCTACGGCTACGCGACGCAGCTTTGCGTTTTGGACCGGGAGAGCGGACGGATCAAGCGCATGGTCGCCGCGCACGACGTGGGCAAGGCAATCAACCCGCTCTCCTGCGAGGGGCAGATCGAGGGCGGCGTCGTGATGTCGATGGGCTTTGCGCTCACCGAGCGATATCCCATCGACGACAACTGCAGGCCCACCGCGAAATACGGTACGCTGGGGCTGTTCCGCGCGCCGGACGTGCCGCCGGTCAAGGCGATCGTGGTCGACAAGCCGGGACTCGATCTGGCGAACGGCGCCATCGGCATCGGCGAGATCACGTCGATCCCCACCGCGCCCGCCATTGCGGACGCGTACTTCCGTCTCGACGGGGAGCGGCGCTTCCGCCTGCCGCTGGAGAACACGCCGTACGCGAAAAAGAAATAACGCGCTCTGTCCCGCGCTATTTCCTCAGCTCCTCCAGAGCCTCCCTGGTGTCCACGTCGGCGAGCTCCTCCCTGCCGATCTCGAAAAGGAGAAGGTCGTCCTCGTGAGCGCGGATCACCGCGCTGCCGCCGACGTCGCCCGTCAGGGCGCACAGCGCCGGGAAATATTTCGCCGGGAACACGCAGGGGTTGCCGCGCTTCCCGCCGTGGGACGCGGCGACGATCCGATCGGGATGCGCGCGGTAGCAGCCGAGCAGCGCCGCGACGCTTTCGCGCCGCAGCAGCGGCTGGTCGGAGACCAGATACAAAATGGCGGCGCACTCCTTCCGCAACGCCTCGGTGCCGAGGCGCACCGTGCGGCTCAGCCCGTCCTCTGGGCGGTCGTTTCGGACGCAGCGGAAGCCGCGGCGCGCGGCGAGCGCTTCCACCTCGTCGTACTGCGTCACGACGCAGACGGCGGCGAGCGCTTCCGCGGGCACGGCGTCCAGCGCGCGCTCGATGAGCGTTTTTCCGTCCACGGCGGCGGCGAGCTTGTTGTCCCCGAAGCGCGCGGCGTTTCCCGCCGCCATGACGACGCAGCCGACGGATATCCGCTTTTCTTTCGACATTTTGATCACCTGATTTCGTATTTTAATATTGTAATATTGTAATAAACTTAGTATGGACAAGTCAATCCTCATTTATCAGGAGGGCATCGCCATGAATAAGGTTGGCAGAAGCGAGGTCCGCGTCGACGCCTTCGACAAGGCGAGCGGGCGGACGAAATATTACGAGGACCGCGTTCCCGCGGACGCGCTCTACGTCCGCATCAAGCACGCGGAGGTCGCGCACGGCATAGTCCGCGCGGTCGACGCCGCCGCGGCGGAGGCGATCCCCGGCGTCGTGAAGGTGCTCACCTGCTTCGACGTGCCGGATCTTCCGTTCCCGACGGCGGGGCACCCGTGGTCGATGGACCCGGGGCACCAGGACGTCGCGGACCGGCACCTGCTCAACCGCCACGTCCGCCACTGGGGAGACGACGTCGCGGTCGTCATCGCGGAGAACGAGGTGGCGGCGAATCAGGGCGTGCGCGCGCTGAAGGTCGAATATGACGAGCTGCCCTTCGTGCTGGACGTGCAAAAGGCGATGGAGCCCGGCGCGCCGCAGCTTCACGATCGTTTCCCGAACAACGTCTTAAAGCACACGGACATGAAAAAGGGCGACTATCAGGCGGCGATCCGGGAGCCGGGGCTCGTCTGCGTCGACAAGTGGTACGATACGCCCACCGTGCAGCACTGCCACATCGAGAACCACGGCTGCTTTGCGTGGCAGGAGGGGGACCGGCTGGTGGTCGTGACCTCCACGCAGATCCCGCACATCATCCGCCGCGCCGTCGGGCAGGCGCTGGGACGTCCCTGGGGCGACATCGAGATCATCAAGCCCTACATCGGCGGCGGCTTCGGCAACAAGCAGGACGTGCTCTATGAGCCGCTTTGCGCGTGGTGCTCCACGCAGGTCGGCGGTCGCTGCGTCCGCATCGACTGCGCGCGGGAGGAGACCTTCGTCTCCAACCGCGTGCGCCACGCGATCCGTTTCCACATCGTCTCGTGGCTGCGCAGGGACGGCACGATCGCCGCGCGCAAGGTCGAGTGCTTCTCCAACCAGGGCGCCTACGCCTCGCACGGGCATTCCATCGTCGCAAAGGCGATGGGCTCCTTCCCGCAGCACTACCCCTGCGAGAACATGGAGTGCGACGCGTGGACGGTGTTCACGAACCGCCCCGCTGCCGGCGCGATGCGCGGCTACGGTATGCCGCAGGCGAGCTTCGCCGACGAGAGCAACATCGAGGACTGCGCGAAGGCGCTGGGCATGGACTCCTACGAGTTCCGCAAAAAGAACGTCATGCCGCAGGGCTTCCACGACGCGTTCTCCGGCAACACGAACTATTACGACAGCTTCCGCGAGTGCATGGCGAAGGGCGCGGCATACATCGACTACGAGCGCAAGAAGAAGGAATACGCCGGCGACGCCGGCGATATCCGCCGCGGCGTCGGCATGGCGACGTTCTGGTACAACACGGCGGTGTATCCCATCTCGCTGGAGACCTCGTCCAACCGGATGCTGCTGAACCTCGACGGCACGGTGACCTTCCAGTGCGGCGAGACGGAGATCGGACAGGGCGCGGACACCGCCTACGCCCAAATGGTCGCCGAGGCGGTAGGCCTTGCGAGCTACCGCGACGTGCACGTCAAATCCTGTCAGGACACCGACATCACGCCCACGGGCCTCGGCGCCTACGCCTCGCGCCAGACCTACGTGGCGGGCTTTTCCATCAAGCAGACGGCGGATCTTCTGCGCGAGAAGATCCTCAAATACGCCAACGAGGTCACGCGCCAGGCGGTCGCGAACATGGACATCGTGGACGGCAACATCGTCCGCCGGGGGGACGGCGCGGTGCTGATGACGCTCTCCGAGCTGGCGATGACCGCGCAGTACAACCCCGTCCACAGCGAACACATCACGGCGGAGAGCACCTACACCATCCGCAACAACGCCTATTCCTTCGGCTGCACCTTCGCCGAGGTCGAGGTCGATATCCCGCTTTGCAAGGTGACGCTCAAGAACATCGTCAACGTCCACGACTGCGGCACGCTCATCAACCCCGCGCTCGCCGCGGCGCAGGTACACGGCGGTATGTCCATGGCGATCGGCTTCGGACTTTCCGAGCAGCTGATCTTCGATGAAAAGACCGGCAAGCCCCTCAACGGGAACCTGCTGGACTACAAGCTTTCGACCTTCCTGGATCATCCGCATCTGGAGGCGGAGTTCGTCGAGAACGCGGAGCCTACCTCGCCCTTCGGCACCAAGGCGCTGGGCGAGCCGCCCGCCTGCTCCGGCGCGCCGGCGATCCGCAACGCGATCCTGGACGCGACGGGGGTCGCCATCGACCACAACCCGATCAACCCCCACGTCCTGTTCGCGGAATTCACCAAGGCGGGGCTGATCCGCGACGACTGGCGAGAGGAGGCGTAAATCGTGACGTCTCACGATTTGCTTCATTCCATTTCACTCGCCGCTTGCGCGGCAGCCGTGAAATACGGAGGATTGAACTATGTATGACATGAAGGCGCTCTATGAGGCGCAGAGCGTGGAGGACGCGGTCCGCCTGCGCGTTGAGCATCCCGAGGCGCAGATCATTGCCGGCGGCTCGGACGTCCTTGTGCAGATGCGCGAGGGGCGGCGCGCCGGCAAGGAGCTGATCTCCATTTACGGCATCGACGCGCTGCGCGGCGTGACGCTCGACGCGCAGGAGAATCTCCGCATCGGCTCGCTCACCAGCTTCTCCCACATCACCCGCGACCCGCTGGTGCGGAAATACTGCAACGTGCTGGGCGAGGCGGTGGATCAGGTCGGCTCGCCGCAGATCCGCAACATCGGCACCATCGGCGGCAACACCTGCAACGGCGTCACCTCCGCCGACTCCGCCTCCACGCTCCACGCGTGGGAGGCGATCGTCGAGCTGACGGGCGCGGGCGGTGTGCGGCGCGTGCCCATCAGGGAGTTCTACATCAAGGCGGGACAAGTAGACATAAAACCTGACGAGATCCAGACCGCGATCCTGATCCCGAAGGAAAGCTATGAAAATACCTTTGGCCATTACATCAAATATGGTTTACGTAACGCAATGGAGATCGCGACGCTGGGATGCAGCGTGAACGTGCGCCTTTCGGCGGACAAAAAGACCATCGAGCGCTGCCGCATCGCCTACGGCGTGGCGGGCCCGGTGCCGATGCGCTGCCCGAGCGCCGAGGCGGCGGCGAACGGCACCGCGCCGTCGAAGGAGCTTGCCGAGGCGTTCTCCCGCGCGGTGATCGACGATATCAACCCCCGCGATTCGTGGCGCGCGAGCAAGGCGTTCCGCCAGCATATCGCCGTCGAAATGGCGAAGCGCGCGCTGACGCGGGCGGTGGAGCTTGCGGGAGGTGAAATGGCATGAGTCAATACAGGCTGATCCACTGCACGATCAACGGCAAGGCGGTCGAAAAGATGGTCGACGTGCGCGCGTCGCTGACCGATATGCTGCGCAACGAATACCATCTCACGTCCGTCAAGAAGGGCTGCGAGGTCGGCGAGTGCGGCGCGTGCAACGTGCTCATCGACGGGGAGGCGTTCAACTCCTGCATCTACCTCGCGGTCTGGGCGGAGGGCAAGCACATCGAGACGCTGGAGGGGCTGCTTTCGCCCGACGGCAGGCTGAGCGACATCCAGCAGGCGTTCGTGGACGAGACGGCGATCCAGTGCGGCTTCTGCACGCCGGGCTTTATTATGACGGCGGTGGAGATCCTGAACACGAACCGGCTCTATCCCGACGACGAGCTGCGCAAGCTGCTCTCCGGCCATCTGTGCCGCTGCACGGGCTACGAGAATATCTTTCGCGCGGTCAAGAAGACCATGTACCGCCGCCAGGGCAGGGAAATCGACTTTTGACGCCCTTTCAAAAACAGAAAAACAGAAAAGGGATCGCGGGCCGTTTCGGCTCGCGATCCCTTGCTTCTTTTCGGAACGGGCGCGCCGCGCGCGTCAGGAGTCCACATACAGGTTTTCCCACTTCTGCGAGGCAAAGAAATGATCCACGGATTCCATGATCTTTTCGCGGCTTGCCGTTTTGAGCAGATAGCCGTCGGGCTTGAGGCGCATGACCGCCATCACGCTCTCGCGGTCCGCCTTGCCCGTGAGAAAGATCACGGGGATGCGCGCGGAGGCGGGCTCGCTTTTGATCATCTCAAAGATCTGCGGCCCGGGGCTGACCGGCATATCGTAGTCCAGCAGGATCAGGTCGGGATTGTGGGAGGCGATATAGGTGAGCGCCTGCATCCCCGATTTTACCGCCGTGATGACGTATTTTGAGGAAAGCCAGCTCTGCATCATCCGCAGGAAGGTGACGTCGTCGTCCACGAGCAGGATGTGCTTGTCCTTTTTGCGCTCCTCGTCCTCGGTGATGATCGAAAGCAGCTCCGCGGTGAGGACCTTTACGTCGAAGGGGCGGTGGAAGATGCGCGAAATGATGCCCTCGGGGATCGTTTCCTCGATCTCCGCGATCTCCTTGTCGTAACCGGCGACGCAGAGGACGCGTTCCTCATCGCCGCACATATCCTTCAGATAGACCAGAAGCTCCGGCAGCTCGTAAATGTATTCGCCGGCGAGCAGAAAAAAAAGGTTCGTGTCGTCCTTTTCCCGCTCAATTTTGGAGATTACGGGCTCGGTCTGCACGGTGGTGATCCCGGCTTTTTTGAGATTCGCAATCAGGGACTCGGTCAGAAAGGCCGCGCCCTCGTTGATCAGCAAAACCTTGTTTGCCATTCGGAGAATCCTCCCGTTCCTGCATACATCACAACAAAACACATCACAAAAAGGGGATGAAAGACCGCCTCGCCCCCTTGTTCTCTGTAAAATATAATAATTATAATGCCAAGAAGAGGAGCGGTTGTCAACGGTTTTTCAGCTTTTGCCCAACTTTCTACGCTTTGCCTATCCAAACGGGCAAATAGTTTCGCCTCCCTCACCAAACTGGACAAGAGCGGCAGCGCGCGGATTTCTTCAGCGTCTCCCTTGACAGGCGGGGGACGTTTGATTAAACTATAGATATTGCTTGCCGGCGGCGCCGAACGGAACCTTCGGCGCCGCCGAAATCAGGAAAGAGAGGATGCGTTTATGGAACAGTATTTTGCCGTCGGCTTCGTCGGCGCTGCGATCGCGCTGCTGTTCGCGGCGATGCAGCGCAGGAAGGTGCTCTCGTATTCCGAGGGCAGCGATGTGATGCGGAAGATCGCGGCGTCTATCCGCGAGGGGGCGAACGCTTACCTCAAGCACCAGTATGAGACTGTGTTCAAGGTGTTTGCGGTCGTGTTCGTCATTTTGTTTTTCCTGGCTTTTATTTCGGACGGACGGATCCTTTCCAAATTCACCCCGTTCGCCTTCGTCACCGGCGGCGTGTTCTCGATGCTGGCGGGCTATATCGGCATGAAGATCGCCACCAACTCCAACGCCCGCACCGCGCAGGCGGCGAGCGAGAGCCTCAACCGCGGGCTGCGCGTCGCGTTCTCCTCGGGCTCCGTCATGGGCTTCACCGTGGTCGGGCTGGGCCTGCTGGACATCACGCTCTGGTTCTTCCTGCTGCGCTTTGTTTTCGGTGTGGCCGACGCCTCGGCGCTGGGCAACATCATGGTCATGAACGGCATGGGCGCGAGCTTTATGGCGCTGTTCGCCCGCGTCGGCGGCGGTATCTACACCAAGGCGGCGGACGTGGGCGCCGACCTTGTCGGCAAGGTCGAGGCGGGCATTCCCGAGGACGACCCGCGCAACCCCGCCACCATCGCGGATAACGTCGGCGACAACGTGGGCGACGTCGCCGGCATGGGCGCCGACCTTTACGAGAGCTACGTCGGCTCCATCCTTGCCACCTTCGCCCTCGGCGCGGCGGGCGGCTACGGCTTTTCCGGCATGCTGCTGCCCGTGGCGCTGGCGGTGTGCGGCATTCTTTGCTCCATCCTCGGCTCCTTCCTCGTGAAGACGAAGGAGGACGCGACGCAGGAGTCGCTGCTGCGTTCGCTGCGCACCGGCACTTATACCGCGGCGGGGCTTTCCGCCGTGCTCGCCGCGCCGCTGACGTATTTCATCGTCGGGTCCTGGGGCGTGTACGTCGCGATCCTCTGCGGCCTCGTCGGCGGCTGCGCCATCGGCTACTTCACCGAGTATTACACCTCCGATACCTATAAGCCCACGCAGAAGCTTGCCGACGCGTCGGAGACCGGCGCGGCGACCATCATCATCGGCGGCATCGCGCTGGGCCTTCGCTCGACGATGACCTCCATCCTGATCGTCGCGGCGGCGGTGCTGGTGTCGTACTTCTCCGCCGGCGGCAGCGTGACGATCGTGGACGCCTCCGGCGCGTTTACCGCGGCGTTCAACCAAGGCCTCTACGGCATCGGCATCGCGGGCGTCGGCATGCTCTCGACGCTGGGCATCACGCTGGCGACGGACGCCTACGGCCCCGTGGCGGACAACGCGGGCGGCATCGCGGAGATGAGCCTCATGCCCGAGCAGGTGCGCGAGCGCACCGACGCGCTGGATTCGCTGGGCAACACCACCGCCGCCACCGGCAAGGGCTTCGCCATCGGCTCGGCGTCGCTCACCGCGCTGGCGCTGCTGGTCTCCTACGTCAACATCGTGCAGGAGCGCACGACGGAAACGCTCAACTTCACGCTCACGTCGCCGACGGTGCTGGTGGGACTGTTTATCGGCGCGATGCTGACGTTCGTGTTCTCGGCGCTGACGATGGAGGCGGTGCAGACCGCGGCGCAGGCGATCGTCGTCGAGGTGCGGCGGCAGTTCCGCGAGATCGATGGGATCATGGAGTTCAAGGCGGACCCGGATTACGCCTCCTGCGTGGCGCTTTGCACGAAGGGCGCGCTGCACGAGATGGTCCTGCCCGCGCTGATCGCCATTGTCGTCCCGCTCGTGACCGGGCTGATCCTTGGGCCCACGGGCGTCGTTGGGCTGCTGGGCGGCGTCTCGGTGACGGGCTTCGCCATGGCGGTGTTCATGTCGAACGCCGGCGGCGCGTGGGACAACGCGAAGAAGTACATCGAGTCCGGGCACCACGGCGGCAAGGGCTCCGACCAGCACAAGGCGGCGGTCGTGGGCGACACGGTGGGCGACCCGTTCAAGGATACCTCCGGCCCGTCGCTGAACATCCTCATCAAGCTGTGCTCGACGGTGTCGATCGTGTTTTCCGGCCTCGTGCTTTCCTGGAATCTGCTCAGTCTGCTGTAAATTAGGGGGAGAGAAACATGGAACTGAAAAACTTTGACGAGATGCTCGCCATGATCCCGAAGGATATGCCGCCGCGCCGCGTGGTGCTTGCCGGCTCCGACGGGGAGAATATGCTCAAGGGCCTGTTTGCCGCGCAGGAGGCGGGCTTTGCCCAGCCGGTGCTCGTGGGCGACCGCGCCCGCACGATGACGAAGCTGGAGGAGCTGGGCCTTGACAAGGAGCCCTACACGATGGTGGATATCATGCCGGGGCAGAACATCGCCTCCGCCGCTATCGACGTGATCCGCTACGGCGAGGGCGACATCCTCATGCGCGGCAATATGCTCGCGCGGGACTTCCTGATGCCGGTCATGGATTCCAACACCGGGCTGCGGGAGGGCAAGGGCATCCTGAGCCACGTGTCCCTCGCCTCGATGCAGGACTATCCCAAGCTGCTGGCGCTGGCGGACATGGCGGTCATCATCCGCCCCGACATCAGCAAGAAACGCGCCATCATCCAGAACACGGTCACGGCGCTCAACGCGCTCGGCTATGAAAAGCCCAGGCTCGCCATGCTCGCGCTGGTGGAAAAGGGCACGTTCCACATGCAGGACACGGTCGAGGCGCAGAGCCTCGTCTTTGAGCAGCAGCGCCGCCCCATCGCGGACTGCGAGCTGTGGGGGCCGATCTCCTACGACCTCATCATGAGCAAGGAGGCGGCGCGCCTCAAGCGGTATGAGTGCCCCTGGTGCGGCGGCGGGTTCGACGGGATCATCGCTCCCGAGCTGACCACGGCGAACACGCTGCTCAAGAGCTGGCTGATCCACGCGCGCAGCGAGGTGTGCGGCGCGGTGATCGGCGCGAAGGTGCCCATCGCGCTCACGAGCCGCTCCGCCAGCGAGCGGGAGAGCTTCCTCTCCGCCGCGTTTTGCGTGATCCTCGGCAGAATGCTGAAAAAAGGGGGCTGACCCGCCGCTCCCGCAACGCGCCGCGGGCCGTCCCCAAAAGCCGCTTTTTGAGTTCAGGGCCTCCCCGAAGCCTTCGGGGAGGCTTTTTCCGCGCCGCGATCTCCGAGTGGAACACTATATTTAGGGGCGGGAAACGAAAGCGAGCAGAATGCTTCGCAATATTTTGTGGTTTACTATTGACAAGGCGGCGAGATAGCGATATTATGTAACTTAAATGAAAGGACAGGGGACGCCATGCTTGTTTCAGGCCTGCAAAAGCTGACGCTGCTGGATTATCCCGGACAGGTGGCGTGTACCGTTTTCACCGGCGGCTGCAATTTCCGCTGCCCATATTGCCACAACGCCTCGCTCGTCCTGCCGGAGCGGCTGGGGGCGCAGGACGGCACGGACGCGGCGCTGGCGTTTCTGGAGAAGCGGCGCGGCGTTCTGGACGGCGTCGCCGTCACCGGCGGCGAGCCGCTGCTGCACGACGATCTGCCGGATTTTCTGCGCGCAGTGCGCGCGATGGGCTACAAGATCAAGCTGGACACCAACGGCTCCTTCCCCGAGCGGCTGCGCGCCGTCGTGGAGGAGGGGCTGGCGGACCGGGTGGCAATGGATATCAAGAACGCCCCCGACCTCTACGCGCGCACGGCGGGGCTGCGCCTGCTGGACATCGCCGCCGTGGAGCGCAGCAAGAACTATCTGCTGGAGGGGCACGTCGCCTATGAATTCCGTACGACGGCGGTGCGCGGCCTGCACACGGCGGAGAGCCTGCGGGAAGCGGCGGCGTGGATTTCCGGCGCGGCGGAGTATTATTTGCAGCAGTTCCGGGATTCGGGCGACCTGCTCGCCGCGTCGGGCCTCGGCGCGTTCACGGACGAGGAGATGCGCGCTCTGGCGGACGCCGTGCGCCCGATCGTGCCGTCGGTCCGGCTGCGCGGCGTTGACTAGCGAGAAACCTTTGGAGGGAGAAAGATAGATTATGTATCAGGTTGTGAAGCGGGACGGAAGAGTCGTCGATTTCGACATCACGAGGATCGCCGCGGCGATCAAAAAGGCGTTCGACGCGACGGATACCCAGTATAACGACAGCGTGATCGACTTTTTGGCGCTCAAGGTCACGGCGGAGTTCCAGCCGAAGATCAAAGACGCCCTGATCGCGATGGAGGACATCCAAGACAGCGTCGAGGCGGTGCTGTCCAAGGCGGGCTACGAGACGGTGGCGAAGGCGTACATCCTCTACCGCAAGCAGCGCGAAAAGCTGCGCAACACCCGCGACACCTTCCTCGACTACAAGGAGACGGTGGACAAGTACCTCAACATCAGCGACTGGCGCGTGAAGGAGAATTCCACCGTCACCTATTCCGTCGGCGGGCTGATCCTCTCCAACTCCGGCGCCATTACGGCGAATTACTGGCTCAGCGAGGTCTACGATCAGGAGATCGCGGACGCGCACCGCAACTGCGACCTCCATCTGCACGACCTGAGCATGCTCACCGGCTACTGCGCCGGGTGGAGCCTGCGCCAGCTCATTCAGGAGGGGCTGGGCGGCGTGCCCGGCAAGATCACCTCCGCGCCGGCAAGCCATCTGTCCACGCTGTGCAACCAGATGGTCAACTTCCTCGGCATCATGCAGAACGAGTGGGCGGGCGCGCAGGCGTTCTCCTCGTTCGACACGTATCTCGCCCCCTTTGTCAAGGCGGACGACCTATCCTATAAGGAGACCAAGCAGTGCATCCAGTCGTTCATCTACGGCGTGAACACGCCGTCCCGCTGGGGCACGCAGGCGCCGTTTTCCAACATCACGCTGGACTGGGTGGTGCCGCAGGACCTCAAGGACATGAACGCGCTGGTGGGCGGGAAATACATGGACTTCACCTACGGCGACTGTCAGCGCGAGATGGACATGGTCAACAAGGCGTTTATCGAGACTATGATCGAGGGCGACGCCAACGGCCGCGGCTTCCAATACCCGATCCCGACCTATTCGATCACGAAGGACTTCGACTGGTCGCCCACGGAGAACAACAAGCTGCTCTTCGAGATGACCGCCAAGTACGGCACGCCCTATTTCTCCAACTACATCAACTCGGACATGGAGCCGAGCGACGTGCGCTCGATGTGCTGCCGCCTGCGCCTTGACCTGCGGGAACTGCGCAAGAAGACCGGCGGCTTCTTCGGCTCCGGCGAGAGCACCGGCTCCGTCGGCGTCGTGACGATCAATATGCCGCGCATCGCGTATCTTGCCAAGGACGAGGCGGATTTCTACAGGCGCCTCGACCACATGATGGATATTGCCGCGCGCTCGCTCAAGGTCAAGCGCACGGTCATCACCAAGCTGCTCGACGCGGGGCTGTATCCCTACACCAAGCGCTACCTCGGGCACTTTGACAACCACTTCTCGACCATCGGGCTGGTGGGCATGAACGAGGCGGGGCTGAACGCGAAGTGGATCCGCGCGGACATGACCGACCCGAAGTGCCAGACCTTCGCCAAGCAGGTGCTCGACCATATGCGCGAGCGGCTGAGCGACTATCAGGAGCAGTACGGCGACCTGTACAATCTGGAGGCGACGCCCGCCGAGTCCACGGCGTACCGCCTCGCCAAGCACGACGTGGAGATCTATCCCGATATCGTCACGGCGGCGGAGCCGGGCGGCACGCCCTACTACACCAACAGCTCCCATCTGCCCGTCGGCTACGGCGAGGATATCTTCGCCGCGCTGGACATTCAGGACGAGCTGCAGACCCGCTACACCTCCGGCACCGTGTTCCACGCCTTCCTCGGCGAGAAGCTGCCCGACTGGGAGGCGGCGGCAAAGCTGGTGCGCAAGATCGCGGAAAACTACCGCCTGCCGTATTACACCATATCCCCGACCTACTCGGTCTGCCGTGAGCACGGCTATCTGACCGGCGAGCAGTTCACCTGCCCGCACTGCGGCAAGCCCACCGAGGTCTACAGCCGCATCACGGGCTATTATCGCCCCATCCAGAACTGGAACGCCGGCAAGACGCAGGAGTACAAGGAGCGGCGGGAATACGTGATCGCCGCGTCGAAACTGACGCACACGGGCCCGCGGGAGGAAAAGAGCGCCGCGCGTGCCGCTGTGCCCGCGCCGGGCAAGGCGCAGCGCGCGATCCTGTTTACCACCGCGACCTGCCCCAACTGCCGGATCGCGTGCCAGTATCTCGACAAGGCGGGCTTTGCCTATGAGAAGCTGCTGGCGGACGAGAACGCGGAGCTGGCGCGTCGTTACGGCGTCAAGCAGGCGCCGACGCTGGTGCTCGCCGACGGGGAGAGCTTTGAGAAGATCGCGGGCGCGGGCGCCATCAAGCAGTATGTGACCGCCATCGCGTAATACTAAAATTTGATTAAATTCTTTAATCAAATTTACCATGCTTCGCATGGTGGTGACACGCTGAAAGCGCGTCACCGCGTCTCATGCGAAATTGAACGCCGCTAACGCGGCTATAAAACGATTTTCAATCGTTTTAATCAATTTCAGTATAAGGCGGGAAAATCTGACCGGCAGCGGCTCGTGGGGCTGCTGCCGGTTGCTTTGGGGGAGACTATGTACGACATCGCCATCATCGGCGGCGGGCCCGCGGGGCTGACGGCCGCCGTTTACGCCCGCCGCGCCGGCAGAAGCGTTCTGGTGCTGGAAAAAGACGGCTTCGGCGGGCAGATCACGCACGCGGCGCGGGTGGAGAATTTTCCGGGCTTTTTCTCCATTTCGGGCGCGGAGCTGGGCGACAGGCTGCTGGAGCAGGCAATGGCGCTGGGCGCGGAGGCGGAGCTGGAGGAGGCGTCCGGCCTGCGGCGGGACGCGGCAGGCATGACCGTGCTGTGCGCCTCCGGCGCGTCGTTCGCGGCGCGCGCGGTCATTCTCGCCACCGGCGCGAAGCCCCGCGCGCTGGGGCTTGCGCGGGAGGAGGAGCTCACCGGCAGCGGCGTGAGCTACTGCGCACTGTGCGACGGAGCGTTCTACAAGGGACGTCCCGTCGTGGTCGTCGGCGGCGGCAGCAGCGCGCTGCAGGACGCCCTGCTGCTCAGCGAGACCTGCGAGCGGGTGTACCTGATCCACCGGCGGGACCGCTTCCGCGGCGAGCGGGCGCTGGAGGAGGCGCTGCGGAAGCGCCCGAACGTCGAGCTCGTGCTGGAGGCGCAGGTGCGTGAGCTGCTGGGCGGCGAAGCGCTGCAGGGCGTCGTCGTGGAGCGGCGCGGCGCGCGGCGCGCGCTTGCGGTGGACGGCCTGTTCGTCGCCGTGGGCGCGCAGCCCGACAACGCCGCGTTTGCGGAGCAGCTGCGCCTCGACGGCGCGGGCTACGCCGCTGCGGGGGAGGACTGCACGACCCCGACGGCGGGCGTGTTCGTCGCGGGCGACTGCCGCGCCAAGGCGGTGCGGCAGCTGACCACGGCGGTATCGGACGGCGCGGTCGCCGCGCTGGCGGCGGTGGGGTATCTCGACGGGCTTTCCGCGCCGCGGCCCGTATCCTGACACCGAAGAATGGAAGCAGCCCCGCGGCGGGGAACGCCGCGGGGCTGCTTTTTGCTGCCGCCGGCTCGGATCATTTTGCGGCGATGACCTCGATCTCCACCAGCGCGTCCTTGGGCAGACGCGCCACCTCGACGGCGGAGCGGGCGGGGTAGGCGCCCTCGGGGAAGAACGTGGCGTAGACCTCGTTCATCGCGGCGAAATCGTTCATGTCCTTCAAAAACACGGTGGTCTTGAGCACGTGCGCCAGATCCGTGCCCGCCGCGGCGAGGATCGCCTGCACGTTGGCGAGGGACTGCCGGGTCTGCTCCCGGATCCCATCGGGGAATTTGCCGGTGGCGGGGTCGAGCGGGATCTGGCCGGAGGTGATGACCAGCCCGCCCGCCTCCACGCCCTGGGAATACGGGCCGATCGCGGCGGGCGCCTTGTCTGTGCCGATGATCTGCTTCATTGCGTAGCTCTCCTTTTCAAGATGTGGAAGTCGCGATGTACGTTTTTCTGCGCGCCGCGCGGCGGCGTTTTTACGGAAGAATAGTATCAGACGGGAAGCGGCTTGTCAACCGGGGCGCGTGGAAGAGAAGCCGCGTTCCGACGGACGATTCCTTTTCGCCGCCTTTACGGAAATGGAAAAAAGACTGTTGTATTTTCCTGAAAAATTATATATAATGGCTACATTATCAAATGGGGTAATCTGCCCCGTTTCGTGCAAATCGACCCGGCGCCGGACAAGAGGTGTGGCATGAGTAGGAACGCAGTCAAAGCGTCCGCGGAGAAGGAAGGATCGCAGCTTCTCGACGAGCTGAACCGCTCGGAGTTTGAGATGCTGGGCGAGATCGACCTGATCCGCGACCGTTGCAACAATCTCTTCCATGTGGAGGGTAAATATTTCGTTCCCGTGCTCGACGGGCCGTTTTCCACGGTGTTCCGCCATTGCCTGGAGCACATGGTCCATCCGGACGACCGGAAGACCTACCGTGAGCTGATGCAGCCGGAAACGCTGCTGGAGCGGTTGGCGCACGCGAAGCCCACGGCGGGCGTGCTGCGCGCGCAGCTGCGCTATAAGCTGCTCGACGGCGGTTGGCGCTGGGTCGAGCAGACCGTGCTCGGCGGGACGCAGCACGGCTTCGGCGAGGGGATGGCGCGCGTATACGTGTTCGACGTCCAAAACCAGAAGGATCGCCAGCAGAGCGTTGCCACGGCGCAGAGCGCCGCCGGGAACCGGGACGAAACGACGGGGCTGCTGCAAAAGAAGCCGTTTTTCACCGCCTGCCGGGAGCTGCTGCGCAGCAAGCCGGGCGAGTGGGGCCTTGTGTCCATCGACATCGAGCATTTCAAGCTGTTCAACGAGTGGTACGGGCATGAGTCGGGCGATTTCCTGCTGGCGCAGATCGGCGGAATCCTCAAGCAGGAGGAGGCGCGCTCCGGCGGGCTTGCGGGCTATATGGGGCAGGACGATTTTTGCGTGCTGCTTCCGCTGGAGGGGAAACGCGTCGAGGGGCTGTACGAGGAGATACACCGCCTCATCATGTCGCGGGGGACCTCCATGGGCTTTTTGCCCGCCGTCGGGATCTGCCCCGTCGCCAAGGGCGATTCGATCGCGGCGGCGCTGGATCACGCATCCCTCGCGGCGAGTCAGGTCAAGGGGGATTTTCACACCCGCATCCAGATCTATACCCCCGCGATGAGCGACCAGACGGAGCGGGAATACAGCATCCTTTCGGATTTTCAGAGAGGACTAAAGAACCACGAGCTGTTTTTCTGCCTCCAGCCGCAATGCGAGGTGACGACGGGACGCATCGTCGGCGCGGAGTCGCTTGCCCGCTGGCGGACGCCGGACGGGAAGATGGTCCCGCCGGACACCTTTGTCCCGGTCCTGGAAAAATACGGCTTCGTCACCGATCTGGACGAATATATATGGGAAGGCGTGTGCGCTTGGCTGCACCGGTGGATCCGGGACGGGCACAAGCCGGTCCCCATTTCGGTCAACATATCGCAGATCGACTTTTTGGCGATCGACGTTCCGGAGTATCTGGAGCAGCTCATCCACAAATACGAGCTGCCGCGCGATACGCTCAAGATCGAGATCACGGAGTCCGCCTATGTGAACGACTCCACCCGCATCAAGGATGCGATCCAGCGCCTGCGCGACAAGGGCTTCGTCATCCTGATGGACGACTTCGGCAGCGGCTATTCCTCGCTCAACATGCTCAGCAGGATCAAGGTCGACGTGATCAAGCTCGACGCGCAGTTTCTGCGCATGGACGACCTTGACACGAAAAAGGGCATCCATATCCTGGAGACCATCGTCAACATGACGAAGACCATGGCGGTGCCCGTAATCGTCGAGGGCGTGGAAAACATAGAGCAGATCAACTTCCTCGAAAAGCTGGGCTGCCGGTACATTCAGGGCTATTTCTACTATAAGCCGCTGCAGGTGGCGGAGTTCGAGGAGCTGGTCAGCGACGAAGCCAACATCGAAACGAGCGGGTTTCGATTCGTCGCCACGCAGCAGTTCAGCGTCCGCGAGTTTATGGACCGGAACATTTACAGCGACTCCATGCTCAACAACATTCTGGGCGCGGCGGCGTTCTACTGCTGGGACGGCGGGGAGAACGTGGACATCGTGCGCTTTAACGAGCAGTTTTACCGCGTGGTCAACGTGCCGGATTTCCATGAGCGGCTGGCGGATATCAAGCGTTTCATCCACCCCAGCGACAAGGAGCATTTTTTCAATCTGCTGGCGGCGGCGGAGAAGGACCGGCTGAACGGGTCGAGCGGCGTTCTGGGCTTTTACCGGACGGACGGCTCGCTGGGGCAGTTTCTGGAGAACTTCTATTTCCTGGAGGAGAACGAGGAGGGCAAGATCTTTTACGGCGCCATGCAGGACGTGACGGAGATCACGAGCCTGCAAAACCAGATGAAGCTGCTCTCCCGTTTTTCCTCCGAAAGCATTGTGTTTTTGCGCAAGACCGGAAACGACTGGGCGTATCAGGTCGTCGTGCACGGGCTGCGAAACGTGATGGGCCTGTCCGAGACGGAGTTTCAGCGGGAGCTGAACGAGGGAAGCTTCCACGAGCGGCTCGGCGACGGGGAGGGAGACGAGCTTGGCGACATCATGCTGGACGGCGGACTGTCGGGCTCCAGCCCGGGGATCACCTTCCGGATGCGCCGGGACGACGAGGAGCAGATCAAGCTTTACCTCAAGATGGACTACGTCCACGACACCTACAGCAACGTCGAGTACATCCTGATGTTCCGCTTGCGCGAGGACAGATAAACACGGGTATCGGACAGGAAAGGAAGGAGACGCAACATGGCGATTCAAGTTGGCATCAACGGCTTCGGACGCATCGGACGCATCGCGCTGCGCAGCATGATCGAACGCGGCAGCCACAGCTATCACATCTGCGGCATCAATCTGCGCAACGCGGATCTGGACTTCATGGTCTATCAGGTCAAGTACGACTCGGTGTTCCGCACCTTCTACGGCAGTGTGGAGCACGACGGCAAGAACCTGATCGTCAACGGGCAGAAGATCCGAGTCTACAGCTATTCCGACGCGTCGGAGATCCCGTGGGACGACTGCTATGCCGAATACATCATCGAATCCACGGGCGCGTATCTGACGAAGGAAAAAGCGACCGTCCACCTGAAAAACGGCGCGAAGAAGGTCATTCTCTCCGCTCCGTCAAAGGATACGGAAACGCCGACCTTTGTCATGGGCGTCAACCACGAATGGTACAAGCCGGAGATGAACATCGTCTCCAACGCGTCCTGCACGACCAACTGCCTCGCCCCGATGGCGAAGGTCATCAACGACACCTTCGGCATCGAGCAGGCGCTGATGTCAACGATCCACTCCGCGACGGCGAAGCAGAAGCCCGTCGACTCCCGCGGCGGCAAGGACTGGCGCACGGGCCGCAGCGTGCTGGGCAACATCATCCCCTCCACCACCGGCGCGGCGAAGGCGGTGGGCGAGGTCATTCCGGAGCTCAAGGGCCGCATGACCGGCATGAGCTTCCGCGTTCCGACCGCCGACGTTTCCGTCGTCGACCTGACGGCGCGGCTCAAGACCTCGGCAACGTATCACGACGTCTGCATCGCGATGGAAAACGCGGCGCAGAACAGCATGAAGGGCATCATCACCTGCACGGAGGACCCCGTGGTCTCCAGCGACCTGACCGGCTTCCCGCAGACCTGCATCTTCGATGAGAAGGCGGGCATCATGCTGGACGACAACTTCGTCAAGCTTATTGCGTGGTATGACAACGAGTGGGGCTACACGAACAAGCTGATCGACCTGATGACCTATATGCACAGCGTCGATCACCCGATCGGCACGTTCACGGACGATCGCTGATCCCGCGTCGCACAGCGCAAAAAGGCTTCGGTCCCGAAGGATCGAAGCCTTTTTCGTCGGCGTCATCTGATCGCGCTCCGGCGCGCGGGCTGATTGGGCGCGGCTTTTTTCTGCTGCTTTGTCAGATACATATCGTCGTCCGACATTTTGATGGCCGCCTCGATCGAATCGGCGGCGGTTTGGATCGTGCTGCGCCCGATGGAGACGCTCAGCGGGAGACCGTGCACAACGAAGCCGGCGGATGCCTTGTTCAGCTTTTTGGCGAGCGCGGAAGCCTTCTGCGGCGAGGCGGAGGGAAGAAAGACGACAAACTCGTCTCCGCCGGTGCGGCACATGATGCTGCTCTCGGGAAGCACGGCGCGCATCAGCGCGGCGCAGGAGCGGATGTATTCGTCGCCTGCCATGTGCCCGTAAGAGTCGTTGATCTGCTTGAGATTGTCGCAGTCCAGCGTCAGGATGCTGACGGGGAACGCAGCCTCCGCGGGAAGCTTTTCCACATACTCGTCGAAATACTCGCGGTTGTAGAGCCCGGTCAGCCGATCCGTGATCGACTGGCGCTTGAGCTCCTTGCGCAGGCGCTCCTGCTCGGTCACGTTGTTGATCAGCGCCACGATGCCGCGCACGGTCCCGTCCGCATCCTTGAGCGGCTCCTTGATGAGCTGGAGATACTCCTGAACGCCGTCCTCGTTTTCCTCGATGATGTACGAGGCGCCCTTTCCGGTGCGGATGATCTCAAGATCGGCGGCGAGCGCCTTGCGCGCGTTGTCCTTGTCGAAGCGGATATCCATGTCGGTTTTCCCGCGGATGGTCCAGTCGGGATCGCCGCCGGTGTCCAAATGCCGCCAAATCTGCGAGGAGAAGACGTATTTCGCCTCGGAATCCTTGACGAAGATGTTTGCCGGCAGGACCTTGAGCATTTGCGCGAATTCGGAAAACGACACGGAGTTGATAAAGCGGATGGCGTTGTCGATGCGCCGCTTCAACACTGCGGGATGGATCGGCTTTTCCACGCAGTCCACCACGGCGCCGCCCAGATACGCAAGATCCTCCTCCTGCGCGTCCCTGTCGGTGAAAATCAGGATCGGCAGGCCGTAGAGCACGGTGTTTTCGCGGTTGATATCGTCGATCAGCTCGCGGATGCCGGCGGTGCGCGAGGGCTTGTCGATCAGCAGAAGCGCGACGCTTCCGCTGCCGTTCAGGATACCCGCGCATTCCGCCGCGCTTTTTGCGACAAGCAGCGAAAAGGAATCCCCTACGGCGTCCTCAACGGCCTTGACGCAGGGACTTCCCGATTCGCAAACCAGAAGTATGCTTTTCAAAAGACCCCCTCCTCATTCTTCGCAAGAGCGCTGCAAGTGCAAAGGGAAAAAGGCTCAGAAAACTCATACTCTCCATTCTATGCCGATCGTACGGAAAAAGCAAGTTCGATATCCGTTTTGCCAACCGTTGCCAACCGTTTACCGGCCTTTCGCCAACCGGGGGAATAGGTTTTTCCGGCGCGCGGGCCTTTGCGAGCGGGGGAAACCGTCAGGCGGCGAACGCGCAGCCGCAGCGCCCGTTCTCCTTCACCTGATAGAGCGCGCGATCCGCCTCCTTTGCGATGGAACCGGAGCCGCCCCGGGCGCCGCCGAAAGCGACGCCCACGCTGAGCGACACGGGCGGCAGATCGTCCGCCGGATGCAGGAGCTGGTCGTTGATGGTTTTGACCTTCCCGGCGATGAGGTCGCGGACCTCGGGGCCGCTGTGCAGCATAACGGCGGCAAATTCGTCGCCGCCGACGCGGCAGAGATAGTCCTCGGCGCGGAAGTTTTCACGCAGCACGGACGCGACGCGCACCAGCACGCGGTCGCCCGTCTGGTGACCGTAGGTGTCGTTGACGTCCTTGAACTTGTCGATGTCGATCAGCAGCAGCGCGGCGTTGGCAAGCTCCAGATTCTGCATGAGGAAATCGTAGCCGCTGCGGTTGAACAGCCCCGTGAGCTTGTCGTGCCGCGCCTCGTAAGCAAGGCGCTCTTTCTTCTCACGATTCGCCTCGTACATGAGGTTGTAGGTGCGCGCCATGAAGCGGAACTCATACGCGCCCGAGATGGGGATGGGCTGTTCCCTGCGAATGTGCTGTACGCCGCGCAGCAGCGGCTTGATGACCAGCAGCGAGGTCAGCAGCGCGACGGCGAGGATCAGAAGGATCAGCGCGGCGACCAGCAGCTCCTGCCGGTTCATCAGCATATCGAGCTCGTCCGCGGCGCGGCTTTGCTGTTTTTCGGTCCGCATTGCCATATCCTGGAAGCAGAGCTGAAGATTCTCGTCGATGGCCGCCTTCTTGCGCAGATAGGTCTCGCCGAGCACCATGCTGTTTGCGAGCGCCGAGCGCGCCTGCTTGGACGCGGCGGCGTCGCGCGCGTCGAGGTGTATCTCCTGGATCTCCTGCGGAAGCGCCGAGACGTCGTAGCCAAAGACGCTCACGGCGAGGCGCATGGCGTAATACTCCCGCTCCATCAGCGCGGCGCGCTGCTTTGTGGCGAATTTGAGGCGCACGGACGCCTCCGTGCCGTTCAGGGTGGCAAGCAGCGTGTCCATGGCGCTTTCCCAGCGCCGGGTCACGTTCGCTTCCTCAAAATAGTGCTGAAGATAGATCAGATCCCCCGTCACGACGAAGCAGCG
>CACZCL010000006.1 GCA_902779695.1 Oscillospiraceae bacterium
TTCTCGGCAAGAATATCGGCGAGCTGCTCGCAGGTCTTCATGTCGTTGCCCTCGAGCATCTTGCCCGGCTCCTTCTGCGGGGGCGTGAAGGAGGTCAGGATGTTCGTCGGCGAGCCGTTGAGGCCGATGGTGGTCTTGTCGATCAGGGGATTGTCCTTCAGGGCGTTGTAGTCGAGGACCGTCATGGGCTTGGAATACGCCTCGAAGATGCCGGAGACGGACATATAGCGCGGGGTGTTGAGCTCCTTGATGCAGGTGACCATGCAGGGGGTCTTTTCCTTGATCATCATGTAGCCGTCCTCAAGCACGCGCTTGACGGTCAGCGTGTCGCCGTCCTTGTGGATCTCGGCGGCGTAGGTGATCTGCGGCAGGTGCAGCTTCTCAGCGATCTGCGGGCCGACCTGGGCGGTGTCGCCGTCGATGGCCTGGCGGCCGCAGAAGACGACGTCGTCATCGTCGATGCCGATGGTGTCGAGGCCGGCGGCGATGATCTGGGAGGTGGCGTAAGTATCGGAGCCGCCGAACTCGCGGCCGGAAATGAGATAGCTCTCATCGACGCCCATCGCCATCAGCTCGCGGAGCATACCCTCTGCCGGCGGCGGGCCCATCGTGACGGCGACGACCTTGCAGCCGGTCTCGTCCTTGAGCTTGAGCGCCGCCTCGACGGCGTTCATGTCGTCGGGGTTGATGATGGTCTGCATGAGGGCACGGTTCAGGGTGCCGTCCGGATTCACGGCGAGCCTGCCGGAGGTATCGGGCACCTGCTTGACGCAAACAAGAATCTTCATCGTTACTTACCTCCTATCTTAGTTCACACCGAGGTACTTGGCGATGACCATGCGCTGGACCTCGCTGGTGCCCTCGTAGATCTCCGTGATCTTCGCGTCGCGCATCATGCGCTCGACAGGATACTCACGGGTGTAGCCGTAGCCGCCGAACAGCTGCACGGCGCGGCGCGTCACGTCGGACGCCGCCTCCGCCGCGAACAGCTTCGCCATGGAAGCGTCGCAGGAGTAGTCCTCGTGGTTCTGCTTCTTCATCGCCGCGGCGTAGACCAGATACTGCGCGGCCTTCATGCGGCACGCCATGTCGGCGAGCTGGAACTGCGTGTTCTGGAACTGGGAGAGGCGGCGCTTGAACTGCACGCGCTCCTTCGTGTACTTGACCGCCTCGTCAACGGCGCCCTCGCCGAGGCCCAGCGCCTGGGAGGCGATGCCGATACGGCCGCCGTCAAGCGTCTTCATGGCGATCTTGAAGCCCTCGCCCTCCTTGCCGAGCAGGTTCTCCTTCGGGACGATGCAGTCCTCGAAGACCAGGTCGGTGGTGGAGGAGCCGCGGATACCCATTTTCTTCTCGTGCTTGCCGCTGGAGAAGCCGGGGAAGCTGCGCTCCACGATGAACGCGGAGATGCCGTGGTTGCCCTTCTTGGGGTCGGTCATCGCGAACACGACCAGCGTGTCGGCGACGGAGCCGTTGGTGATGAAGCACTTCGAGCCGTTGAGCACATAGTGGTCGCCGTCGAGCACGGCGATCGTCTGCTGGCCGGAGGCGTCGGTACCGGCGTTCGGCTCGGTCAGTCCGAAAGCGCCGATCTTCTTGCCGGACAGCAGGTCGGGCAGGTACTTCTTCTTCTGCTCCTCGGTGCCGTTTTCAAAAATCGGCGCGCAGCAGAGGGAGGTATGGGCGGAAACGATGACCGCGGTGGTGCCGCAGACCTTCGCCAGCTCCTCGACGCACATGGCGTAGGACAGGACGTCGCCGCCGGCGCCGCCGTACTCCTTGGGGAAGTAAATGCCCATCATGCCGAGCTTCGCCATCTTTTCGACGGTCTCCATGGGGAAGCGCTCTTCCTCATCAATTTCCTCGGCCAAGGGCTTGACTTCGGTCTCCGCGAATTCGCGGTACATCTTTCGAGCCAGCTCATGCTCTTTGGACAGATGAAAATCCATACTCTAATTGCTCCTTCACTGTAAATTTGGTTGGTTGTCTTTTTTTTAACAAACCGGACTCACACCGCGTATATTATAATCGCGCTTTTTCCGTTAAGCAAGGGAAACCTTTGTCAATTTTCGATTTTATTCTTTTTAACAATTTTTCTGCATTTCTTTTGTGTCATTTGCCTTTTTTGCAAGATTACCGTCATATCGTCTCCCGCTTGTGTCCCGCCGGCGGCGCAAACACCCTATCTTGCGTTTTTTTGAAAAAATTTCAAATTATGTCTACCATTTTCCAAAAAAGTGTGTTATAGTATGTTGCAATACAGACTATAAAAAGAGGTGTCGCCCCATGAAGTGCCCCTACTGCGGCAACAGCGAGAGCAAGGTCGTCGATTCCCGTCCCGCCGAAGAGGGCAGCAGCATCCGCCGCCGCCGCGAGTGCCTGTCCTGCGCCAAGCGCTTCACGACCTATGAAACGGTCGAGAGCCTGCCGATGATCGTCGTCAAGAAGGACGGCAGCCGCCAGAGCTTCGACCGCGAGAAGGTCACGGCGAGCATGATCCGCGCCTGCGAGAAGCGGCGCGTCTCCATCGAGGAGATCGAAAAGCTCAGCGAGGAGATCGAGCAGACGCTCCAGAACTCGCTGGAGCGCGAGATCTCCAGCGACTACGTCGGCGAGCTTGTCATGTCCAAGCTGCGCCCGATCGACGAGGTCGCTTACGTCCGCTTTGCCTCGGTGCACCGCCACTTCCGCAACATCGACGACTTCATGCACGAGCTGAACAAGCTGATCGACGAGAAGTGAAGCGCACCCTCGCAGACGTCCGGCGCGAGTACGACCGGCTCGACGCGCTGTGCGGCGTGGACACGTCGTCGATCCCCCTGCGCGTTTCGACGCGCGCGTCGAAGCGGCTGGGAAGCTGCCAATACTCCGCCGCCGGCGTTTCGTGCATCACCATCTCCGACTTCGTGATGGACGCGGAGGACGACGCGGCGTTTCTCGACACGATCCGCCACGAATACGCCCACGCGCTCGTCCGGCTGCGCCGCCCGCGCGAGCGGCACGGGCACGACGCGGTTTGGAAGGCGGCGTGCCGGGAGGTGGGCTGCGCGCCGGAGCGCTGCGCCGACCCCGCGCCCTTTCGCGCCCCCCGCCGCGAGGAGCCGTACCGCTATCTGCTGCGCTGCCTCGGCTGCGGCGCGACGTGGCGCTACAAGCGGAAGGCGAAGGTCGTGCGCCTCGTCGAGCGCGGCGCGGCGCGCTATTGCGTCTGCCCCCATTGCAAGGGCCGCCGTTTTGCGGTGGAGCCGCTGCAAAACGGATAAATAGCCAAAAAACATCCCGCCGGTCCGTCGACCGGCGGGATATTTTTTACAGCGTGTTGCGCAGCGTGAGACGCTGCATCTCCGACACGACGCGAAGCTGCGCGTCCAGCTCCGCCAGCGCCGCGCAGAACTCCGTCGCCTCCCTTCGGCGGGCAAAGAGCGCCGCCGTGGTGAACAGGGCGTCCGCCGCCTCCAGCTCGTCGTGGGCGGTGACGACGTGCAGCCATTGCCTGCGCGCGTCCCAATCCGCCTTCGCCGCGCGCAGCGCGTCCGACGCCGCGTCCCAGTCCGCCCGCTCCGCCGCCGCCGACGCCTCTCCCAGCGCGGCGCGCCAGCGCGCGGCGTCCGCGTCCACCGCCCGCGCGTTCGCCAGCGAGAGGGCCAGCAGCAGCGCCAGCACGGCGGCGGGGATCCAGAAGTATTTCATCCGCCGCCCTCCTTTCCGACGCAGAGCACCCGCCCCGTTTCGTCCACGGTCAGCAGCAGCACCTCCGCGCTGCTGCGAAAGCCGTGCGCGCGCAGCGTCCGCTCCAGCCACGCCTCGTCCAGCCCGCGCTCCGCCAGCCCCCGCCTGAGCACGCGCCCGTCGTTGACGACGACGGTGGGGAGCCACACGTCGTCCCGGGCGGAAACGCCGAGCTGCTTCGGCGTCGCGGGCGCCTCCTCGGGGCGCAGCAGCACCGAAAGCCGTCCGTTCGTCTCCAGCACGGCGTATTTGACCGCCGTGAGGTCGGTCACGCCCTGCGCGCGCAGCTCGTCGAGCAGCTCGTCGAGCGTGAAGCGGTTGCGGCGCAGCGCGTCCTGCCGGATCGCGCCGTTTTCGACCAGCAGCGTCGGGTTGCCGCACACCAGCCGGTGAAAGCGCACGCTGCGCATCGAGAAGAACGAGAGCAGCATCGACAGCGCCAGCAGCGTGACGATGGGAACCACGCCGTTCAAAAGCGGGATGCCGAAATCCTGCATCGGCACGGCGGCAAGGTCGGAGATCAGCAGCATCAGCACCAGCTCCGCCGGCTCCAGCTCGCCGATCTGCCGCTTGCCCATCGCGCGGATGCCGACGATTAGGATCACGTACAGCAGGATCGTTCGCACGAATGCGGTCGCCATGGCAAACCTCCTTTTCGGAAAGCTTTCCCCGGCGGGCGCGGAAATATGAAAAAACGCGCCGCGCGGCGCGTTATTTTCAGCGTTCCAGAAGATGGGTCGCGGGCAGGCACTTCCCGTCCGAAAAGTCCAGCGTGGCGTAGGTCGGGCGGAAGCGGTCGCCGATGCTGCCGGGGTTGAGCATCACGACGCCCCGGCGGATATCGACGAAGGGCCTGTGCGTGTGCCCGAAGAGGACGGCGTCCGCCCCGCGCTGCAGCGCCTCACGCAGCAGTATGCCGAGGCCGGTCTTGACGTCCAGCGTGTGCCCGTGGCAGAGCATCACGCGCTTTTCCTCGATCGTCAAAAGCCTCACCGCGCCCTCGCCGCGGCAGAAGTCGCAGTTGCCCGGCACCTTTTCGACCGGCAGCCCCGGAAACCGCGACGCAAGCTGCTCCGCGTCGCGCCAGCCGTCGCCCAGGTGCAGCACCAGAGACGGCGCCGTCAGCTCCACGGCGCGGCGCAGGTTTTCCACGCTGCCGTGGGAATCGGATACGACCAAAACGCTCATAATACCGCCGTCACCCCGTAAGTAAGCGCCGTCATGATCAGCCCCGCGATCACCACGCCGAGGAAGATGACCGGCACGGCGTTTTTGAGCCGCAGGTCCATCAGCGCCGCGATCAGCGAGCCGGTCCACGCGCCCGTGCCGGGCAGCGGGATCGCCACGAACAGCAGCAGCCCCCACGCCTGCCAGCGCACGATGCTTTTGCTGTTCATGCGCTCGTACGCGCGCCGTTCCAGCCGGTCCACCACGCCGCCGAGGCGGGGGAGATGGACGCGCACCCATTTGAAGACCCTGCGGATGAACAGGATCACGAACGGCACGGGCAGCATATTCCCCATCACGCCCGCCAGCAGCGCCGCCGGGATCGGCAGGCCCATCGCCACGCCCGCCGGAACGCCGGCGCGCAGCTCGGCGACGGGGATCATGGAGATCAGCATGGTCAGCAGGAACTCCCCCGCGGCGGTATTGTGGAACCAAAATGAGATCCCTTGCAGCATAACCCTCGCAATACCCCGCTGTTCTACAGTATCACGGGGTATTATACAGGAAGCGCGGCGAAAGTACAAGCCCTTTCGCCGCGCTTTGCCTCACTTGTTGTTCTTGGTGTTCTGGTTGTTGTTCTGGTTCTGGTTGTTCTGGTTGTTGTTCGTATTCTGGTTGTTCTGGTTGTTGTTCTTCATGGCGCAAACCTCCTTTCCGGCGTTCTGCTCAACGGCTAGTGTTGCCGCCGGAGCGGGAAAGTATGCGCGGCGCGAAATTTTTTTGCGCGGATTTATGAAATTCGCTTATTATATTATCCGTTGCTCCACGCGGGGCACAGCGGGGCGAGGGTCGCGCCGTCGAGGAGCATCAGCTTGTACGCCGTGCCGCTGCCCTGCATCGTCAGCGTGCCGGTCGCGTTGCCGGCGTCGATCGTGACGGTCTGCATCGCCGTCATTCTGCCTCCGTCGTAGCGCGCCGCGATCAGCTTCGCGCCCGCCGGGGCGCTCGTGACGGCGTAGGTAAGCGCGCCTCCGCTGACGCTGCCCGTGACGGAGAGTGCCGCCGGCGTAATACTCGCGGTCAGCTCCAGCGTGCCCAGCTGATAATTGAACGCCCGTTCGCCGGTCAGCGCAAGGCCCGTGACCGTCACGGTCTTGTTCTCTCCGACCTCCGCGTCCGCGAACACGGCGGCGGGCGTGCCGGAAAGGCTCACCTTTCCCGCGTCGGCGTCAAGCACGCCGGAGAGCGCGGCCTCGCCGGTCAGCGTCGCGCCGGTCGTGCCGTCGTACGCCCTGTCCTCCGCCGAAAGCCCGGTGACCGTCAGCGTCATCGGTTTGATGGTGAACGCCGTCCTTCCGTAACGGGCGCTGCCTTCAAAGTCCACGGTCACGGTATAGTCGCCCGCGTCCGTGGGCGCGTCCGCGCTGTCATACTCGGTGTCGTTCCGCCCGGAATAGTGATACGTTGGGGTCTTGCCCTCCGGGGCGTTGGAAAGGCTGGTCTGCACCGGGCTTCCTCTGTAGGTGGCGCCGATCATCGTCACGGCGACCAGCTCCGTGTCCAGAACGGCGCAGCGGCCGTTTCTGAGCTGATAACCGTACACCGTGGGGCCGCTTTTCGCGACGGCGTCGGAGCCGTCGACGCTCTTGCCCAGAAGGTACGCGGGCGCTGTAATGGTGCTTGCGTTGTCGATGCTGTATGTATGCCCCCGCGCCTCAAGCCTGCCGCGCACCGTCATGTTGCCGGTGAATTCCAGTCCGTAAGATTTGAAGTAGCGCTCCAGCCCGCTCCCGCTCCATGCGCCGCCGGCAAGCGTCATCGTGTTGGCTCCGTCCAGCGCAAGCGCCTTGCTGTGGAGACCGACGCTGTAGCTCATGTAGCCCTGCTCGGCATAGAGGCCCGTATAGCCCACCGTGCCGCCGGAGGCGGTGACGGCGCAATCTGCGAACGACGCGCCGTCCGTGACGTAGACGCCGTAGGTGCGGCCCGCGTCATGCTGTCCGGCCTCGCCATTGTACGCGGGTTCTTTCGACACGTCGCCGCCCGCCGCGCAGATCGTGACGCCGCTCGCGGCAAAGCCGCCCGCGGCGAGCACGCCATAGCTGTTGTCGACGTAACCATTGACGTGCCCGCGCGTGCCCGCGCCGCCCGTGCCGGAGAGCGTGCCGCCGCCGGAAACGGAGACCGTCTCCTTGCTCATGAACCAGACGCCTGCGCTGACGTTCTGATAGCCCGCGCCGTTTACACCGGAGACGGTGCCGCCCGTGCCGGAGAGCTCGCAGCCCTCGCCCAGCGTCAGCTTCGTCCCGCCGAGCGCCACGCCGCAGGAGTCGGAAACGCCGCCGCCGTTGCCATGGAAGCTATCCAGCTCGCATCCGACAGCTTTTGCGGTATCGCCGCCGGTTCCCGTGACGGACGCGCCGCCGGAGAGGCTGACGTCCCCGTTGAACAGCACGCCCACGCTCTGCCGCCGATAGCCGATGTTCGCCGCCGTGCCGCGCAGGCTGCCGCCCGTCGCCTCATAGCCGCCGCCGAACCAGACGCCGGTGGACTGGCAGGGCTCCGTTGGCGGGGTGACCTGCCCCGCCACGACGCCCGCCGTGCCGCTGACCGTGCCGCCGCTCTGCGTCGCGACGGTTCCGTCGCCTCCGCTGCTCAACTCGTTGTGGACCATGACGCCCACGCTCTCGCGCCACGCCTGGTCCGCCGACGCGGTCAGCGTGCCGCCCGATACGTCGTACTTGTAGGTAAACACGCCGTAGCTGTCGCTGTACCTCTTCTGCGGCTTGATGTCCGACCTGCCCGCCGTCGCGGTGACGGCGCCGCCGCTTTGGACATACGCGCCGCAGCGGACGCCGAAGCTCTCGCCGCCGCTGAACTCCGCGTTGCCGCCGTAGTTGCTTCCGGATGCGGTGATATCCGCGCCCGTCGCGATCAGCGTGCCGCCGCGCACGTCGACCTTGCCCGCCGCCGCGCCGCAGCTCATCGAGCGGTTCCACGCGATATTTCCGTTGGACGCGGAGCTGTTCACCGCGCCGCCCGCCGCCGTGACACTCGCCGTGCCGCTGACGGTCAGCGCATAGGCGGCGTTGGTGGAGGGCGCGGCGTACGTGTCAAGGTTCCCGGCGAGGATGCCGACGCTGCGCCCGCCGTGTGAGACGCCGGACATCGGCACCGTGCCGCCGGTCGCCTTCAGCGTGCCGCCGCTGACCGTCACGGCGCTCGCGCTGTACACGCCGTAGGTCTCCAGCGCGTTACTATGCGTGCCGGACTCGGGCGCGACGCCGGAGCCGCCCTTCGCGTTCATCGTCCCGCCGGTCTGGACGTAATTCTCCGCATAGACGCCGCAGCTCCGGCGGTCTCCCGAGTTGCCGGTCATCCCGCTGACCGTCACGGCGTTCGCGGTCACGGCGCCGGCGCCGCCGACCGTCAGCGTGCCGCCGCAGTAGATGCCGTAAGCGTCCAGCTGCGCCTGCATCGCCGCGTTTCCGCCCATATCGACGCGCAGGCTGCCGCCCGTCATCGTCTCGATGGTCAGATCGCCGGTGACGTAAATGCCGTAGACCTCCTCGAAGGCGTCGGAGCGGTTCGCCCGGATCTGGCACTCGCTGTACACCTGAATGGTCAGATCGCCGTCATAATAGATCCCGTAGAGCTTTTCCGGTCTGTTCGGATCCACATATCCGGCTTTGCCCCACGTCAGATAGCCGCTGAGCACAAGCGTGCTGCTGCCGGACTCGGCGCGGGTAAAGGTCGCCCGCGCGCCGTTCTCCCATTCGTTGCCGTAGGAAACGCTGCCGCCGTTCGTAAGCGCGGTATACTCCTTGTCATAGACCCAGTTGCCCCACTCATAAGTACCCTGCTCTTCATGTCCGTAATCCGCGCCGGTCTTTCCCGCGATGTACAGCGTCTCCGCGTTGCCGGCTGTCGCCTTCGCCGTGCCGCCCAGCGCGGGCGCGAGCGTGACGAGCAGCGCGAGGGTCAGCAGGAGCGAAAGGCCCCTTCTTTCCTCCGAACGCTTCATGCAAAATGCCTCCTTTCGGCCTCCGCCGCCTGCCGGCGGGCAGAATGACCCAAGTTTGACATCATTTTACAGTGCCGCGCCGGCGTTGTCCCCCGCCGATCGGCCAGTCTTTTCAAAAAATTTCGCGCCGAGATTTGCGCGCGGCGCAAAAAACGCTTGACAACGGCGCGCGGGCGTGGTAGGATACCCCCGCAAAACAAAGAAGAACGGCGCATCCGTTCTCACCCCCAGCGAAGCGAAGGGGTCAATCAGGAGCAGGGCCGCCCGGTTCGGGGCGTCCTTGCGCTTGTCGTTCGGGTGCGGCTCCGCGCCCGTTTTTTGTTTGCAAAAATCCATTTTTGGGGGTGCTTTGGTATTAGCAGCAACGTGCATCAGCTCAACGAGGAGATCCGCGACAGCGAAATCCGCCTGATCGGCGCCACGGGCGAGCAGCTCGGCATCATGTCCGCCGCGCAGGCGCAGCGGATCGCCGACGAGCAGGGTCTGGACCTTGTCAAGATCTCTCCGCAGGCAAAACCGCCCGTGTGCAAGCTCATGGACTACGGCAAGTTCCGCTTTGAGCAGAGCAAGCGGGAGAAGGAAGCGCGCAAGAACCAGCATACCGTCGAGATCAAGGAAGTACGTATGTCTCCCGGCATCGACGTCGGCGATTTCAATACCAAGCTCAAAAACGCCCAAAAATTCCTCTCCGAAGGCAACCGGGTCAAGGTCTCCGTCCGCTTCCGCGGGCGCGAGATGGCGCACACCGAGATCGGCCGCGACCTGCTGCTCCGCTTCGCCGAGCAGACGGGCGAGCTCGCCTCGCTGGAGAAGGAGCCGAAAATGGAAGGACGCAGCATGTCCATCTTTCTTTCCCCGAAGGCGGGAAAATAACCAACGAAAAAACGATGTAAAGGAGTCAACACCATGCCCAAGCTGAAAAGCCACAGCGGCGCCAAGAAGCGCTTCAACCTGACCAAGACCGGCAAGGTCAAGGTCGCCAAGGCGTTCAAGAGCCACATCCTTACGAAAAAGCCCACCAAGCGTACCCGCAGGCTCCGTCACGGCGGCTATGCCGACGTCACCACGGAGAAGACCATCCACAAGATGATCCCCTACAAATAAGACAAAACGTACGCTGAAAGGAGCTTAACGATATGGCACGTATCAAAGGCGCGATGATGACGCGCAAGAGAAGGAACAAGACCCTCCGCCTCGCCAAGGGCTACTGGGGCAACAAATCCCGCCACTTCAAGATGGCGAACGAGCAGGTCATGAAGTCCCTGACCTACGCTTACGTCGGCCGCCGCCTCAAAAAGCGCGACTTCCGTTCCCTGTGGATCACCCGCATCAGCGCGGCGTGCAAGGCGAACGGCATGAACTATTCCACGTTCATGCACGGTCTCAAGCAGGCGAATGTCACGATCAACCGCAAGATGCTCAGCGAAATGGCGATCGGCGATCCCGCCGCCTTCGCCAAGCTGGTCGAGCTCGCGCAGAAGGCGTGAGGTACGAAAAAAGCGGATCGAACCCGATAAAAAATGCCTTTGCCCGTTCGGGCAAAGGCATTTTTTCAGCCCAGCGGCTGTCCGGGCGGCTCGCGGAACTCCACGAACTTCACCGCGTACAGATCCGCCGTGATGTGGCTGTCCCACAGCGGCTGGTAGATCACGAGGTAGTCCGTGCCGACCTCGTACAGCTCGCCCTCGACGGTGATGAAATTCTGCGTCCCCATCAAAAAGCGCACCAGCACGTTGCGCCCGACGTTGCGCGCCAGCAGCGCCCGCCACGAGCTGCGCGCCGCCTCGTCCGCGCTCAAAACCTCGGTGAAGCTGTCCTGCGGGGCGCTGTTCATCCCCGCCTCCTCCGCCCGCGTCCACTCGTGCTCCGGCCCGTATTCCGGGTCGTCGTAGCCCGCGGCGGCGTTCGTGCCGCCGTAAGGCGACGCCGCGCCGCTCTGCCGCGCCGCGTCCTGCCGCGCCGCTTGATGGGACGGCAGGGCGGCCGCCGCGCCGGAAAGGCGGTCCTCCCGCTTGTTCTCCTCCCGCATCGCGTCGCAGTTCCCGTTTCCGTGGAAATGGCTGCGGTGCATCGGTACGCAAATCTCTCCGTTGCTCATGCTTGCTCTCCCCCTCAGGTGGAATAATAGGCCGGCGTCGGCGTATAAAAGCAGTGGTCGCCGATGCGGGCGCGAAACTCTCCGACCGCGGTCGGGAAATTGGCGCGGCACTCCGGCGAATAGGGGTTGAAAAACCACAGCGCCTCGCCGACCTCCGGCAGCCGGTTCCCCGCGATCGCCCAGTCGGCGATCTCGTAATGTACCTCCGTTGGCCGCATATTGTATATGTTCTGCGGATTGTACACGCCGCGCACCATGTCGCTGGCACAGACGAACTGCCCCGGCTGCATGATGATCCTGCGGATGCTTCCCTGCCCGATGCGGGCGTACTCGCCGCCCGCCGCCTCCACGCGGTTCATCACGACCCCCGCCACGGCCTTCATCCCGTTTTCGCCCTCGCCGCCCGCCTCGCACTCGATCAGGCGCGCGAGCAGCTCCCGCTCGGAAAAGGCCATTGCATCACCCCTCCCTTGTTTCTCCCTGCGCATTCTATGCCGCGGCGGCGCGGCGCGTGCAAAAACATAGTGGTAATTTCGATTTCATTGTGATACAATAATATTTGTAAGAATATGTGCAAGAAAAGGGAGCATGCCTATGAACCTGCTGCATTCCGTTCTGCTCGGCGTCATTCAGGGCGTGACGGAGTTTCTGCCGGTCTCCAGCTCGGGCCACCTCGCCATCGCGGAGCATCTTTTCGGCATGACGGGCGCGTCCGATATCCCCGCCTTTTTCGACGTGCTGCTGCACCTCGGCACGCTGATTGCCGTGTTCGTCGCCTACTGGGACGATATCCGCGCCATCGTTTCGGAGTTCTTCCGCGGCGTCGGAGACCTCGCCCGCGGCACGACGCCGCGGCGCGTCCCGCCCGCGCGGCGCATGGTCCTTCTCCTCATCGTCGGCACGCTGCCGCTGCTGCTGGTGCTGCCGGTCAAGGGCAAGATCGAGGCGCTGTCGGACAATATGTATTTCGTCGGCGGCGCGCTGCTGTTCACGGGCTGTATGCTCTGGTTCAGCGACGCCGTGCGCAAGGGGCGCAAAAGCGAGAAAAACGCCCTTGTCAGCGACGCCCTTCTGGTCGGCGCGGCGCAGGCGCTCGCCACCTGCCCCGGCGTCTCGCGCTCGGGCATGACGATCGCCGCCGGCTGCTTCCGCGGCTTTGAGCGGCCCTTTGCCGTGCGCTATTCGTTCCTGCTGTCGATCCCCGCGATCCTCGGCGCGAATCTGCTCGCGCTCGCGGACGCGTGCAAGGCGGGCGTCGCGTGGACGGAGGTGCCCGTCTATCTCGCGGGCGTGCTGGTCGCCGCCCTGGTGGGTTACGCCTGCATCCGCCTGCTGCGCTATATCGCCGACCGGGGGCGCTTCGGCGTCTTCGCCTACTACTGCTGGGCGGTCGGCATTCTGGTTTTGATATTCACCCTCGTCGGATAAGGAGAAAAACGATTCATGGCAGCCTCACAGAAGAAAACGACAAGATCCGCCCCGTCGCGCGCGTCCTCCCGCGGCGGCGCCGCGCGCGGCGGCAAGCGCAGGGCGGCGCCGAAAAAGCGCCCGATCCGCCGCGAGATCGGCGGCGGCGTGTGCCTGCTGCTCGCCCTGTTCCTCGGCGTGAGCTATTTCCAGACCGGCGCGCTGCTGATCGACAAGCTCTCCGCGCTCTGCCGCGGGCTGACCGGCTTCGGCTACTACGCCGCGGTGCCGGCGCTGCTGCTGGCGGCGTGGATCCTGCTGCTGCACCGCGGGCGCCCCGTGCTCTCGCACGTGCTCTGCGCGCTGCTGCTGCCGGTGCTGCTGGGCGCCGTGGTCCACATTGCCAGCATGGAGGCGGTGCCCGATTCCGAGGGGCTGCTTAAGGCGCTTTGGGTCTCCGGCCTCGCGCTGGAATCGGGCGGCTCGCTCTCCGGCGCGCTGGCGGTGGGCTTCCACGCCGTGCTCGGCAAGGTCGCCACGCTGATTGTCTTCGTCCTCGCCCTCGTCGCCTGCCTGATGGGGGCGCTGCGGCTCACGCCCGCCGCCATTATCGACGCGGTGCGCAGCCACGAATTCGTTCCCTACGAGCCGGAGGAGGACGAACCCCTGCCCGCCCGGAAGGAGCCGCGCTCCGTCAGGGCTTCCCAGCGCCCGAGCATCGACATCCCGCTCGACGGGGAGGAGCGTCCCGAGCCGAAGGCGTCCGGCTTCCCGCTCTCCGGCAAGGGCTTCTTTGCGAAAAAGCCCGCGTATATCCGCACGCCGGACGAGCTGCTCAAGCAGGGCGCCCAGCCCGCCGAGGCGGAAGCTCCGGCCGCTGCGACTGCCGAGCCTGCCGCCGCGCCCGTTTTCGACCCGGCGCCGGTCTCCGTACCCACGGCCGCGCCCGCTCCCACGCCCGTCCCGGTCTTCGCGCCCGCCCCGGTCGAGGCGCCGAAGCCCGTTCCCAAGCTCGACCCCATCGCGCCGCCTCCGCCCGCCGAGCCGAAGGCGGAGAAGCTTGCCGGCAGCGACGTGCGGCAGGCGACCGCCGAGGTCACCGCCGAGATCGAAAACGCCGCGGCGGGCGAAACGCCCGAATACCGCTATCCGCCCATCACGCTGCTGAGCGAGGGGGCCGGCGGCAACGCCGAGGCGGCGGGCGCGGAGCTGCGCAACAATTCCCGCCGCCTCGCTGAAACGCTCAAGAGCTTCGGCGTCGAGGCGTCCGCGGGCGACGTCGTGCGCGGGCCGAGCGTCACGCGCTACGAGTTCACGCTGGAGCAGGGCGTCAAGCTCTCCAAGATCACGAATCTGCAGGACGACATCGCGCTGGCGCTGGGCGCGACCGGCGTGCGCATCGCGCCGATCCCCGACAAGATCTCCGTCGTCGGCGTGGAGGTGCCGAACAAGCTCGTCACGCCCGTGAACATCCGCAGCGTGCTGGAATCCCCCGCCTTTACGAATCACAAGTCCGGCGTCTGCTTCGCCGTCGGCAAGGACATCAACGGCAGCCCCATCGTGGGCGACATCGCGAAATTCCCCCACGTCCTGATCGCGGGCACGACCGGCTCCGGCAAGTCGGTGTGCACGAACTCGCTGATCGTCTCGATGCTCTACAAATCGACGCCCGAGGACGTGCGCTTCATCATGGTCGACCCGAAGATGGTCGAGCTTGCGCCCTACAACGGCATTCCTCACCTGCTCATCCCCGTGGTCACCGACCCGAAGAAGGCGGCGGGCGCGCTGCAATGGGCGGTGTACGAGATGATGAAGCGCTATCAGATCTTCTCCAACCACGGTGTCAAGGAGCTGAAGGCCTACAACGCGCTCGCCGAGAAGGATCCGGAGCTGCGCAGGTACCCCACCGTCGTCGTCGTGATCGACGAGCTGGCGGACCTGATGCTCGTCGCCGCCAAGGAGGTCGAGGAGTCGATCTGCCGCGTCGCGCAGATGGGCCGCGCCGCCGGGATGCACCTCGTCATCGCGACGCAGCGTCCCAGCGCCGACGTGATCACTGGCCTCATGAAGGCGAACATCCCCAGCCGCATCGCCTTCGCGGTGGCGTCCTCGCTGGAATCGCGCATCATTCTTGACACCGCCGGCGCGGAAAAGCTCGTCGGCAAAGGCGATATGCTCTACGCGCCGCTGGGCGAGGGCAAGCCCCGCCGCGTGCAGGGCTGCTTCATCTCCGCCGAGGAGATCGACCGCGTCGTGGAATTCGTCAAGGCGAACGGCGAGGCGAGCTACGACAAGGACGTGATCGACAAGATCGAGCAGAACGTCGCCGAGAAGGAGCGCGGCTCCGGCGGCAAGGGCGCGGCTCCGGCGGCGGACGAGGCGCCCGCGGACGACGCGGACGAGATGCTCGACGCCGCCATCGAGGTCGTCATGGAGACCGGGCAGGCGTCCACCTCGCTGCTCCAGCGGCGGCTGAAGCTGGGCTATTCCCGCGCCGCGCGCATCGTCGACCAGATGGAGGAGCGCGGCATCGTCGGCCCGTTTGAAGGCTCGAAGCCGCGCCAGCTCCTCATCACGAAGGAGCAGTGGCAGGAGCTGAAGATGAAGGGGCAAAGCCTGCCGGACGCGGCGGAGCCGCCCGCGGAGGACGAGGCATGAAGATCATGGCTGTCGATTACGGGGACGCGCACACCGGCGTCGCCGTCTCCGACCGGACGGGCACGCTCTGCGGCTTCAGCACGGTCGTCACCGCGTACCGGCCCGACGCGCTCGCGGAGCGGCTCAAGGCGCTTATCGCGGAGCACGAGGTCACGGAGCTGGTGCTCGGGCACCCGATCAACATGGACGGCACGCGCGGCCCGCGCGCCGAAAAGGCGGAGGCGTTCGCCGAGCTGCTGCGCGCCGAAACGGGGCTTCCCGTCACGCTCTGGGACGAACGGCGCACCACCGTCGACGCGCACAACATCCTGCTCGCAAACGGCAAGCGCGCGAAGGAGCGCAAAAAGACCGTCGACGCGGTCGCCGCGTCGCTGATGCTCGAAGGGTATCTGACGTACAAAAAACGGAACGGCTGAGGTTCAGCCGTTCCGTTTTTTTGCTTTTTCTCATGCGGTTCCGCAAGGAAGACAAGCCGTATCACCTGCCGCGCTCCAACAGGGATACGAACGCCGCCTCGTTGCCGCCGGCGCGCTCGCGCAGCTTCTCCGTCGCGCGCCGCAGCCGCTCCACGCAGGCGCCGCGTCCGTCCAGCACGGCGCGCAGCGCGTCCAGCGCCCGCTCCGCGTCGAAGCCCTCCAGCGTCCCCGCCTCCGGCATATCGAGGGCGCGGGCGCAGGCGCCGACCTTCGGGTCGTACACGACGCCCAGCACCGGCACCAGCGAGCAGGCGGCGAAAATCATGCTGTGCAGCCGCGTGCTGACCACCGCGTCCATGCAGGAGAGCATATCCGCCATCGCCTGCGGGTCGTAGGGCGCGGAGGCCTCGTACGCCTCCGCCGACATCCGCGCGCGCACCGCCGCGCTCGCCGCCGTGTCGCCGGGCTGCTGCATATCGAGGAACACGACGGCGTGCGACGCGCTCACCGCGTCGCAAAAGCGCGCGAATTCCGCCACATTCGTCTCCATGCCCGCCGCGAAGCGCACCGAAACGCCCACGACGGGGCGCTCCGCCGGGACGCCCAGCGCCGCGAGGCGCTCCCGCCCCCGCTCCCGGTCGCCGCCGGGCATCGTGAACACCGGGTCGGCGGTGACGCGGATGTTTTCGTTCCGCACGCCCATGTCGCGCAGCGCCGCGAGCGATTCCCCGTCGCGCAGCGTGATGACGTCCGCCAGCTCCGCCACGTCCCGCACCCGCGCGCGGTCGCGCGCGGTCTCCACCGGGCCGATGCCGTTGGCGTAGAACATGATCGGCTTCCCATAGTGCTTTGCCAGCCGGATCAGCCAGGTGTAGTACAGCAGCGAGCGCGTGCTCGTGTGGTCCTGCAGCAGGCTTCCGCCGCCGCTGACGAAGCAGCTGCCGCGCCGGATCGCGCGGCGCACGGCAAAGGGGTCGAACCGGTGCACCGCCTCGACGCCGCACTTCTCCCGCGTCTCCGCCGGGCGCTTGGAAAGCGCCACCAGCCGCGCGCCGGGGACCGTTTCGGCAAGGCGGTCGCGCAGCGCGAGCAATATCGCGTCGTCGCCGAGGTTGCGAAAGCCGTAGTAGCCCGAAAGCACCACGCGTGTGTGCTCCGAGAGCACCTCGCGGTAGGCGTTTTCGCAGTCCCGCGCCATCCGCTCGACGGAATAATGCGCGCGGATGACCTCCCGTCCGTACCGTCCGAGCGCCGCGCGCTCCTCGGCGGTAAGTTTACATAACGCTTCCGTCACATCGCGATAGAGCAGCTCCTCTCTCGACGCCTCGCAGCCGCGGCAGCAGAAGTTGTTCTCCTGCGCCAACGCCAGCTTCTCCGCGTCGAACAGCCCGATATAGCCCTCATTGCCCGCGACGATGACCGGCTTTTCCGCCGCCATCGCCTCCAGCGCCGCGCGGCTCACGCCGACGAACAGATCGCCCGCGGCGACGATCTCGTTGACGTCGGTGCGCGCGCCGGTCATCACGATGTACCGCTCGCCCGCCGCGGCGTTGGAGGCGTCCGCCTTCGCCTTGATCTCGTCGAACACGTCCCCGCCGCCCGCAATCAAAAGCTGCACGCCGGGGATCGCCTCGCGCAGGCGCGGCGCAATGGCGACCAGCTGCCGCGCCACCAGCGCGCGGCTCTCGTCCATGCGGCTGACGTAGGAGATGACGGGGCGCTGCGGCGAAAGAGCAAATTCCCGCAGCACCCGCTCCCCCGAAACCGCGGGGGAGAATTTTTCAATGTCGATGCCGTTGATCGTGACGGAGATCCGCTCCGCCGGCACGCCGTAGTTCTCGATCAGATACGCCTTGATATCGTCGCTGACCGCGACCGTGCGCTCGCCCCAGTTGGCGATCCGCTTGAGGATTCCGTTTACATAAAAAACCCAATGCGCCGAGGTCACGAACGGGAAATCCATCGAGCGCTGCAAAAGCCCGCACAAAAACGCGGGGATGCGCGCGTGCGCGTGCACGACGTCGGGCTTTTCCTCGCGGATAATGCGCCGCAGCAGGCGCAGCGAGCGCAGCATCAAAAAGACGTTGCGCTTGTGCAGCGGGGCGCGGTGGCAGCGGATGCCGGCGTCCGTCAGCTCGCGCTCGTACACGCCGCCGTTGGATACGACCGCGACGTCCCAGCCCTCGCGCCGAAGCTCCTTGGAAAGCTCGACGACGTGGGTCTCCGCCCCGCCGATCTCAAGCCCCATGAGCACCATCAGAACCTTTTTGCTCATTGTATCTCCTTGAGCGCGTAAAAGAGGACGGTGCGGGAAATATACTGCGACTGGGCGATGATGCTCGCGCCGATCTTCAACTCCGTGCCGCCGTCCAGGTAATACCCGTCCGCCTTGTCGACCAGGTTCCCGCGCATCGTGACGATGACGCTCGCGCGTCCCGGGCGCTCCATCCAACGCGGCTCGCCGTCCGCGCCGATGTAGGTCACGCCGTAGGGCTCGACGCGGATGTCCTCCACCGTGCCGAGCAGCGCGCCCGTAATGCTCTCATAGAAGCGGTCGCCGACGTGGATATTCTCCCGGTAGAACGGCCGCGCGTCCTCGAAGCACAGCTCGTACACCGCCTCGGAGGAGCCCACGCCGGTATCCGTGTTCGCCGCGACGGGCGCGCCCATCGGGTCGATCCCGATGATATAGCCGATCTTCGCAAAGCCCCTGCCCTTGACGTTCAGCTCCGCTCCGATCTTGACCGGCACCGTGCCGAACACGATGTCCTTCGCCGTGGAGTGCGCGTCGCCCTCGATGACCATATAGACGTCGTCGCTCTCCTCGCACTCGTACTCCACAAACCTGCCGAGGCGCTCGGAATAGACGTTCTCCACGTGCGGCACGGCGTAGAAGTCCGCCAGCTTGCCGAGGTGCGCCCCGTCGGTGGAGCGGTAGACGTCGTCGCCGGCGTGCATCGCGTCCACCATGGCGTGCGGCGCCCTGGTAAACTCCACCGTAAAGCGCATGGGATAAGTCTCCCGCGCCACGTCCGCGCCGGTGGAGCGGTCCCGCAGGGCGTAAGCGCCCACGCCCGCCAGCAGCACCAGCGCGATGAGGACCGCGTCCACGATATTGAATCTTCTTTTCATCTCTCTCGCTCCTTTTCCCCGAGCACCTGCCCGTAGATCTCCTCGATTTGCCGCGCCATTGTCTGCGCGGTGAACAGCTCCCGCGCGCGGGCGCTGCCGTTCTCTCCCATGCGCGCGCGCAGCGCCGCGTCGTCCGCCAGCCTGCCGGCCGCCGCCGCCAAGGCCGGGACGTCGTCCCGCGCCGCCAGCAGCCCGTCCGTGCCGTCGCGCACCAACTCGTCCATGCCGTCGATGGCAAAGGCGCACACGGGCGTTCCCATGGAAAGCGACTCGATCACCGTCAGGCTGCACGCCTCGCTGCGCGAGGGGACGACGGTCAGATCCAGAAGCCCGAGCGCCTGCTCGATCTCGTTTGTAAAGCCCGCGAAGCGGAGCCTGCCGCCCAGCGGCGCGGCGAGCGCGCGCAGGCGCTCCTCCTCGCTCCCCGCGCCGAACACGATGAAGCGCAGCTCCTCCCGCTCCGCCAGCAGCTTCGCCGCCTCGATGAAGCGGTCCACGCCCTTGACCGGCTCCAGCCGCGCCGCGACGCCGATCCATGTGTGCGCCGCGTCCATGCCAAGCCGCGCGCGCAGCGCCTCGCGCTCCGCGGGCGCGTACGGCTCCGCGGGACGGATGCCGTTATAGACGACGCGGATCATTCCCTCCGGCGTGCCCGCCGCCGCCATCTGCCGCCCGACCGCCCGCGTGACCGCGATCATGCGGTCGGTAAGCCGCGGGTCGAGCAGCCGGTGCGCCGCGCGCGTCGCCGCGTTTCCCGGCGCCGCCGCGCAGTGCTTCGTCATCACCACCGCGCCCACGCCGCAGCGCCTTGCGGCGATGCGCGCCGAGAGCGCCCCGTGCGTATGCACGACATCCGGCTTCAGCTCGCGCAGCAGCCGCGCCAGCGCGCGCACGTCGTCCGGGTGGTAGGAGCGCTCCGCAAGACCGTCCAGCTCGAAAACCGTGCCGCCCAGCGCCTCCGCCGGCTCCTTGAGGCGGCTGCCTCGCGGCATGGCGACCAGCGTCTCGAAGCGGGCGCGGTCCGCCGCGGCGAGGTAGTTGAGCACCACGCGCCCCGCGCCGCCGATGTTGCTGTCGCTGATGACGTTCAGCACGCGCCTCATGCGAGGATCCCCCCCTCCGCGAGCCGGTCGCGCCGCGCGGAGGCAAGCCCCAGCGCGAGATACGACCAGAAGAGGAACATCACCCGGTAGTTATAGAACGAATAGTCCGTCATCGCCTGCACGAGGAAGCCCACCGCGCCGGAGGCGAACGCGATCGTCAGAAGGCGCGACGCCCTGTCCTCCATACCGCGCAGCAGCGCGCCGCCGAGCGTGCGGAAATACCGCAGCAGCACCCATAAAAACACGGCGAGCTCCGCGATCCCCGCGTCGCAGACGATCTGCAAAAACAGGTTGTGCGAGTGGTGCGCCACGCTCTCGTGGTAGCAGTAGAACGGGTAGACGGAGTTGAACGCGTCCTCTCCCGGGCCGATGCCCGTGAGCCAGTAGCCGTCGCGCAGCATGGCGAGCGTGCCGAGCCAGATGCTCACGCGGTAGGAGGTCGAGCGGTCGGTCATGTTGCCGATGCTCGTAAAGCGGCTCACGACCGTGTCCGGCAGGACGACGTAAAGCGCGGCGAGCCCCACTGGCACCAGCACGAGAAGCCGCGGCTCAAACGCGATAAAAAAGATCGCGCCGGCGAACAGCAGCCCCAGCCACGCGCCGCGGGAGAACGTCAGGATCATGCAAACGCACATCACGCCGCAGCAGGCAAGATACCAGAGCCTGCGCCGCCAGTCCTTCGCCGCGAGCAGCTTCGCGCCGCCCAGCGGAATGATCATCGTGAGGTACTGGCCCAGCATGTTCGGGTTTTCCATCGTCGCGCCGACGCGGAAGCGGATGTCCGTGAACATATCCGCGTCCACCCACGCCGCCGACTGATAGCCCCAGCCGTAGCGGTACTGCAAAATGCCGTAGCAGGACACCGCCGCGCCCGCCGCCACCATCAGCGCCGTCAGCACGTCGAGCTGCGCGCGCGTCTCCACCGCGTGATAAAGCGCCGGAGAAAACAGCACGAACACGACCGTCAGCACCGTGACGAGAAGGCTGCCGCGCCGGTCCACGGAGGTCAGCAGCCCCAGCAGATACAGCGCCGCGTAGGCAAGCACCGGCAGCGCCAGCGGGCAGCGGACGAGGCGCCGCTCCCCCTCGTGCAGCAGCCGCAGCGCCAGCGACGCGCAGCCCACCAGCGCCAGTCCCAGCACCGCCATCGTCGGCGCGAAAGGCGCGACCGCCACGCCCAGCGCGCACCAGACGTAGCTTTGCAGAAAAATGCTGCCGGAAAACAGCTTCTCCAGCCGCAGTCGCCCGTACAGCGCGCAAAGGCGCGCGCGCACGCGCCCGGGCGCCGCCGCCTCCGCGTCCAGATAGCGCGGCGCGCAGAACGCGCTTACGATCAAGCTCTCGCGCCACCAGCCGCCGATCCGGCGGCAAACCGCCTCGAACCACCGCCCGGGCGGCGAGGCGGCAAGCGCGCCCCACAGCGCGCGCAAAACGTGCAGAACCGTTCCCAGGATCAAGCTCTCCCGTATCAAGACCCTTTCCTCCCTTTCAAAAGCTCCCGCCCCGTCGCCAGCGCGTCGACGCGCAGCAGCAGAGCAAGCATTATGTAAACTATAACGCCGAGCACCGTCGGCGCAAGCACCAGCAGCAGCCGCGCGGCAAGCCCGTCGCCGAGGCGCGGACGCAGCGCGCCCTGCGCCAGCCATACCGCGGCGCCCATCAGCGCCGACGCCGCGAGCATCTTCGCAAAATCCAGCAGCGCCGCGCCGCTGACCGCGCCGCGGTAACGCCGCGCCGCCGCGGCGAGCAGCACCAGCGCCGGCAGCGTGAGGCTCGCCGCCGAGGCGAGCGCCAGACCGCGCAGGCCGAAGCGCGGCGCAAGAAGTTGACATAACGCGACATTCGCCAGCACGGACACGGCGCCCGCGAGCAGCGGCACGCCGCCCTTCTGCTCGGCGTAGAACGCGCGGCTCAAGATGATCTGCACGCCGTAGCCCAGCATACCGAGCGAAAGGAAGGCGAGCGCGCCGGCGGTCAGGTCCGTCGACGCCGCGCCCCACGCGCGCCACTCATACAAAAGCCGCACGATGGGGCGCGCGAGCACCGCCAGCCCCACCGCCATCGGCGTGAGCAGAAAGAGCATCGCGCCCAGCGTGGAGGCGACGCTGCCGCCCAGCGCCTCCGCGTCCTCCCGCGCGGCGTAGCGCGAAAGCGCGGGGAACACGACGTTCGCGATCGACAGCACGAACACGCCCGCCACGATCGTATAGAGCGTGTTGGCGTATTCCAGCGCGCTCGCGCCGCCGTCGATGTGCGAGGCGTAGCGCGTCGCCACCGTCAGGTTCAGCGGCTGCACCCAGGTGCTCACCAGCACCGGCCCCGCCAGCAGGAATATTTTATGTAAACCCTCGTGCCGCAGGGACGGGCGGTAGCGATAGCCGAACCGCCGCAGCGATGGCAGCTGCACGAGCACCTGCACCGACCAGCCGAGCAAAAACGCCGCGGCGAGCCCCGCGATGCCGAAGCGCCCGACAAAAAAGAGGTAGTAGAGCAAAATGACGGCGTTCGACGCGGCGGAGAGCAGCGCGGGGACGTTGAACTCGCCGAGCGACTGCAAAATGCCGACGAGGGAAAACGCCAGCCCGGTGAAAAGCACCGTCGGGAACAGCACGCGCAGCAGCGACGCGCACAGCGCGGCGGTGGGCGCGTCGAACCCGTCGGCGAGCAGCGCCGTGAGCGGACGGGCGAAGAGCATCCCCAGCGCGCTGAGCGCCGCGGTCAGCAGCGCCATGAGCGTGATGAACGCGTCGGAGAGGCGGAACGCCTCCTCCCTGCCCTTTTTCTCCAGATACTCGTTGAACACGGGAATGAAGCTCGCCGAGATCGCGGAGGCAAAGATCGCGTCGAAGAAGTTGCGGGGAATGCGGCTCGCCGCCATGAAGGCGTCCGCCTCCATGCCGGTTGCGAAATACTGCCCCAGCAGCACGTCGCGCGCAAGGCCCAGCGCCTTGCCCAGCAGCGCCAGCGCCATGACCGTGCCGACCGTGCGGATATTCTTTTTTCGCTCGTTTTCCCGCATACCGGCTCCCCGCTCCGGGCGCTTTCGCCCAAAAACCCATTTTGTACAGCATAGCAGAAAAATCCGCCTTTGTCTACAACATATGGTATTTTTGTCCTATTGCACTTTCCGGGCGGGTATACTATACTATCAAGCGTCAAGCAAATCCGCCAAATCCTTCCGAAAGGGTCTGAAATATGGATATTTCCACCTATCTCGTTCCCGGGCGGCGCGCCCACCTCGCGGGCATCGGCGGCGTGTCGATGAGCCCGCTCGCCGAGGTGCTGCACGGCATGGGCCTCGCGGTGCAGGGCAGCGACATGAACGAAAGCCCCGCCGTCGAGCATCTCCGCTCGCTGGGCATTCCCGTCGCCATCGGCCACTCCGCCGAAAACCTGGGCGACTGCGACCTGGTGATCCGCACCGCCGCCATCCACGACGACAACCCCGAGATTTCCGGCGCGGTCACGCGCGGCATCCCGGTGTTCGAGCGGGCGCAGGCGTGGGGCGCGATCATGCGCAATTACCAAAACGCCCTGTGCATCTCCGGCACCCACGGCAAGACGACCACCACCTCCATGGCGACGCATATCTTCATGGCGGCGCAGAAGGACCCCACCGTGATGATCGGCGGCACGCTGGAACTGCTGCACGCGGGCTACCGCGTCGGAAAGGGCGACACGATCATCGCCGAAAGCTGCGAATACTGCAACTCGTTTTTGAGCTTCTTCCCCACCGTCGCGGTCATTCTCAACGTCGAGGCGGACCATCTGGATTTCTTCAAGGACCTCGCCGACGTGGAGCGCTCGTTCCGGAAATTCGCGGAGCTGGTGCCGGAGCGCGGCTTCGTCGTCGCCAACCGCGACGACGCGGGCGCGCGGGAAACGCTCGCCGGCATCGGGCGGGACGTGTTCTGGTTCAGCCTGCGTGACGCCGACGCCGACTGCCGCGCGGAAAATCTCGTGTGGACGGACGGCCTGCCCTCCTTCGACGTCGTCGTGCGCGGCGAGCGCTACGCCCGCGCCGCGCTGCGCGTCGGCGGCGAGCACAACGTCATGAACGCGCTTGCCGCCGCGTCGGGCGCGTATCTTCTGGGGCTTCCCGGCGCCGCGGTCGAGCAGGGGCTCGCCACCTTCCACGGCGCGGGCCGCCGTTTTGAAAAGAAGGGCGAATACAACGGCGCCATGGTCTACGACGACTACGCCCATCACCCCGGCGAGCTGCACGCGCTGCTGGCAATGGCGCGCGAGCTGCCCTACCGGCGCATCGTCTGCGCCTTTCAGCCCCATACCTACACGCGCACGCACGCGCTGTTCGACGAGTTCGTGCGCGAGCTGAAGCGGCCCGACGTCGTGGTGCTTGCCGAGATCTACGCCGCGCGCGAGCAGAACGACATCGGCATCTCCTCCGCCGACCTCGCCGCGAAGATCCCCGGCGCCATCTACTGCCCCACGCTCGCGAAGGTCACGGAGACGCTGCGCGCCCTCGCCCGCCCGGGCGACCTGATCCTGACCGTCGGCGCGGGCGACATCTACAAGGCGGGCGAAAATCTGCTCAAGGGGGACGCCTGATATGCTGATCTCCCGAATCTACGAGACCGCGCCGGAGCATGCCTCCGAACGCGCAAAGCGCGCCTTTGCGCTGCTGGACTCGCTGGGCGTGCCCTATCGCCGCGTCGAGCACGAGGCGGCGGAGACGATGGAGCTTTGCGCTGCGATCAGCGACGCGCTGGGCGCGCGCATCTGCAAGAACCTGTTCCTCTGCAATCGGCAGCAGACCGCGTTTTATCTGCTGGCGATGCCGGAGGACAAGCCCTTTTATACCAAGGATCTGAGCCGCCAGATCGGCTCGTCCCGCCTGTCGTTCGCGCCGGCGGAGAAGATGGAGGAGCTGCTCGGCTGCTCTCCCGGCTCGGCAAGCGTGCTGGGGCTTGCCAGCGACGCGGAGCGCCGCGTGCGGCTGCTGCTCGAGCGCGACGTGGCGGAGGCGGAGCGCTTCGCCTGCCACCCCTGCGACAACACGGGCAGCCTCGCCCTCGCGACGCGGGACCTGTTGGAAAAGGTGCTGCCCGCCTTGGGGCATCCATACGACGTGGTGGAGCTGTAAGAGCCTGGACACTCCCAAAAGGGCGCAAATGACGCAAAAATGAAAAGCCATCCGAACAGCGCTTCGGATGGCTTTTCATTTGATCGTAAACTTTCGCAGCGGCGCAAGATGCGCGGTCGAGTGCGTGCAGACGCAGGCGACGTAGTCCGGGAAGGTGTCGAGATAGACGATCCGCTCGCCGCACATCGCCGGGCTCTCGTTCTCGCGGATGGAGCCGAGGCCCGCGCCGTTCCATTTGCTGCGGCTCTCGCGGCGGACCCAGCTTTCAAAAAACTCCTGCCGCGACGCCGTGCCCGCGATGCGCTGCATCGACCGCTCGCTCACGGGGCGCAGCTTCTCGATGTCGACGCCGAGCGGCTCGTCGTGGATGCCGACCAGCACCGCGCGCCGCGTGTGGCTCAAATTGAACTGCACGTTGGGATAGCCCTCGAACTCCGGCTTGCCGTACTTGTTGTAGCTCATCTTCGGCAGCGCCTTCCAGCCGTAGATTGCCCGCGTCGCCATATAGAGGATCGCGTAGGCGCACAGCGGCTCGTGCCGCAGCTCCTCCCTCGGCATACGCAGCAGCCGCTCGCGCCGCTCCTCGGGCATGATGCGCAGGAAGGTGTCCGTCTCCTCGTCCGTCAGGGGGCGGTCCAGTTTCGCGGCAAAGAGCTGGATATCCACGGTCCGCCCTCCTTTCCCAAAATGCCTATAGATATTTGGATTATAGCGCACAAAATCGTCGCTGTCAATTTTCGACAGGCAAAAACCGACCGCCCATAAAAATTTTTGGAGAAAAAAAGAGGAAACGCGTTCCTTTTGGCGTATATGATTTACGGATTGATCGCTGGGAAAGGAGGCGGGGCGGATGCCCTTCGAGCAGCGGTTTTTGGACGAGCTTGCCGCGCGCAGCGACATCGTGGACGTCGTCGGCAGCTATGTGACCCTCACGCGCCGCGGCTCGGAATACTGGGGCTGCTGCCCGTTCCACAGCGAAAAGACCCCCTCCTTCCACGTCCGCCCCGACCAGCAGATGTACTACTGCTTCGGCTGCAAAAAGGGCGGCGGCGTCATCAACTTCACGATGGAGATCGAAAACCTCTCCTTTCCCGACGCGGTGCGCTTTCTCGCCCGGCGGGCAAACCTGCCCGTGCCGGAGGAAACGCAGGACGACGGCGCGTCGCGCCTGCGCTCCCGCCTGCTCTCGCTCAACCGCGACGCGGCGCGGTTTTACTATGAACAGCTCCACTCGCCGCGCGGCGAGGCGGTGCTCGCGTATCTGCGCGAGCGGAAGATCTCGCAGCGGAACGCGACGAATTTCGGGCTCGGCGCGGCGAGCGCGGAGTGGGACGGCCTTTTGACCGCGATGCTGGAAAAGGGGTACACCCGCGCGGAGCTGATCGCGGCGGGACTCGCGGTCAACGGGAAGAGCGGCGCCGCCTACGACAAGTTTCGCAACCGCCTCATCTTTCCGATCATCGACGTGCGCGGGGACGTGCTGGGCTTCGGCGGGCGCATCATCGACAAAAACGACCCGGGCGCGAAGTACATGAACACGCCCGAGACCGTGATTTACAGCAAGCGGCGCGTGCTCTACGGGCTCAACCTCGCAAAGAAAAGCAAGCGCGGCGCCATTCTTCTCGTGGAGGGCAACATCGACGTCGTGATGCTCCACCAGGCGGGCTTCGACAACGCCTGCGCCTCCATGGGCACGGCGCTGACGCAGGAGCAGGTCCAGCTGCTCTCGCGCTACACCAAGGAGCTGATCCTCTGCTACGACAACGACGAGGCGGGCAAGGCGGCGACGCAAAAGGCGCTCAGCCTCCTCAAGAACACCGATTTTAACGTCCGCGTGCTGGAGCTGCCGAAGCGCCTCGTCGACGGGCAGTACGTCAAGCAGGACGCGGACGACTTCATCAAGTATCAGGGCGCCGAAGCGTTCGAGCATCTGCTCTCGGGCAGCGGGAGCGGCATGGACTTTCAAATGGCGCAGCTCGCGCGGCAGTTTGACCTGACGGGCGACCGCGGCCGCGTCGAATACGCGGCGGCGGCGGCGGAATTGCTCGCGGGCGTTCCCGGCGCGGTCGAGCGGGAGATCTACACCGTGCGCGCGGCGGAGGCGGCGGGCATCTCGCCCGACGCGCTCAAGCAGGAGGTGAGCCGCGCGGCGTCGCGCAAGGCGCGCAAGGACAGGCGCGAGCAGCGCAGACGCGACCTGCGGCCCGCCGCCGCGGCGCAGCCGCGGGACCGCTCGATGCGCTACGAGAACACAAAGTCCGCCATGGCGGAGCAGGATATCATCCGATTGCTCGTCTATGACGATTCGCTCTTCGGAGCCGATCCTCCTCTGCGCGAGGACGACTTTTCCTCGCCGCTGTTAGGGCGCTTTTTCGCCGCGCTGTGGGCCCAGCGGCAGGAGGGCGGAAAAATCGACGTCAACGCCTTGTCGGAACGCTTTACCACGGATGAGATCAGCCATCTCGTTTCCATCACGCAAAGCGCAAGGCTGCAAAGCAACCGCGAAAAAATGCTGCAGGACTGCCTCGCGACGATCCGCGAAGCGGTCCGGAAACGGAGCATCGCCAACGGCGATGAGGATGTTCTTCTTTCCGCTTACAAAAAATACACGAAGCATACAGAAAACAGAGACGGAGGGCCGACACATGGCGAATGAGATGGATATGGACAAGGAATTCGACACGCAGGATCTGGAGGCGCAGGCGGACAGCATCCTCGCCGAGGCGGGCGAATTCGAGGAGATCCCGCTGGCGGTCGGGAAAACGCCGTCCCGGAGCAAAAAGGCGGACGCGGAAAAGAAGGCGCCGCCGCTGGAGGAGCGCGTGATCGCCGCTCTGCCCGCCGCCGCGATCCTCAGCGCGAACGAAAAGCTGCGCGATCTGTTCGCCAAGGCGAAGCGCAACGGCAAGCTCGACTCTTCGGAGCTTCTGGAGCAGCTGGACGAGCTGACGCTCTCGCCCGCCCAGGTCGACCAGGTCTACGAATCGTTGGAGCAGCTCGGCGTCGACGTATCCAGCTCCGACCTGTCCGATCTGGACGACAGCGACGACGAGCCGCCGATGGAGGCCATCGCCGAGATCGAGGAGGAGGAGCTGATCGACCCGAACGAGCTGGTCGACAGCTTTTCCATCGACGACCCCGTTCGCATGTACCTCAAGGAGATCGGCAAGGTCGCCCTGCTCTCCGCCGACGAGGAGATCGCGCTCGCCAGCGAGATGACGCAGGGGATAGAGGCGCAGGAAAAGCTCGACCATCCCGCCGACGCGCTCTCCGACGACGAGCGCGCGGCGCTGGAGGCCGCCGTCGCCAAGGGCGAGGAGTCGAAGCAGAAGCTCGCCGAGGCGAACCTGCGCCTGGTCGTTTCGATCGCAAAGCGCTACGTCGGGCGCGGGATGCTGTTCCTCGATCTCATTCAGGAGGGCAATCTGGGTCTGATCAAGGCGGTGGAGAAGTTCGACTACACCAAGGGCTACAAGTTCTCCACCTACGCGACGTGGTGGATCCGGCAGGCGATCACGCGCGCCATTGCCGATCAGGCGCGTACGATCCGCATTCCCGTGCATATGGTCGAGACGATCAACAAGGCCATCCGCGTTTCGCGCCAGCTTTTGCAGGAGCTGGGCCACGACCCGTCGCCGGAGGAGATCTCCGACGAGATGGGTATGTCGGTCGACAAGGTGCGCGAAATCCTGAAGATCGCGCAGGAGCCGGTCTCCCTCGAAACGCCCATCGGCGAGGAGGAGGACAGCCACCTCGGCGACTTCATTCCCGACGAGGGCGCGAGCGAGCCGAGCGAGGCGGCGTCGTTCACGCTGCTGCAGGAGCAGCTGGTCGACGTGCTCTCGACCCTGACCCCGCGCGAGGAAAAGGTGCTCAAGCTCCGCTTCGGCATCGAGGACGGCCGCCCGCGCACGCTGGAGGAGGTCGGCAAGGAGTTCAACGTCACGCGCGAGCGCATCCGCCAGATCGAGGCGAAGGCGCTGCGCAAGCTGCGCCACCCCTCGCGCTCGAAGAAGCTCAAGGACTTTCTGAACTGAAAAACGCGGAGGAGCCGTCCGGCTCCTCCGCGTTTTTTCGTATCCGCCCTCGCGCGCCCCGCGCAAGCATTGATTACCTGGCCGAATCCATCGCCTTTTGGGCTTTGGCTTCCAGCGCGCTCTGCGCCGCCGACGCCGCAGCGGCGCCGCCGTTCGCGTACTGATCCTTGAGATCCTGGAATTTTTTGAGCGTCGCCTCGTGGGTGCGCTGCGTCAGCTCGGGCAGCTTGCCGCCCCACTGCTTCTCCGCCTCGGCATAGCCCTTCTCGAACGCCTCGATCATGGAATCCAGCTTGTCGGGATCGCCGCCGGTCAGCGCGGTGGCATACTTCACAAAGCGGTCGCTGGTCTGCTCCACGCCCCAGTAGCCGTCGTCGGCGGTGTCCTTCTGTGCCTGCGCGATGTCCTCTTCCGTAAACTTGCCGGACTTGATCGCGTCGAGCACGTTGTCCTTGGTGATCACACTGGAAAGCTCGCTCTTTTCGATCTGCTGGCCAAGCATCTGCCTGACGAGGTTGACCATGCGCTGCTCGCTCTCGGATTTGAGGCGCTCGACAGTCTCCGTGTCCATCTGATAAAGCTTGCCGCCGCCCGCCTGGTAGGTCGCCGCTTCCGTTTCCTTTGCCCCGCTCTCGACCGTTTCGGCCTCGGCGGCCTCCGTGTTCTCCGCCTTACCCTGCGTCTTTTCCGTCCGCGTGTAGGTGTTGCTGCCGATCCGCATGCTGTTCACGTCCAGCTCCATATGGTATCCTTCCTTTCCGCACGATGATTTTGCCCTCACCGGACAATCGTCCTTGATTGCACTTCTAATATCGGCAAAATGCGGAAAAGATTAATAGCCGCGCGCGTTTTTCCGCGCTTACTCTCCCTCGCGCGCTTCCGCGCAGCCCGCGAGACGGCGCGCCTCCTCCGCCGCCAGCGCGTACACGCCGGAAAAGTCGACGCAGGGATTGTAGACCTCCTCCAGCCTGTCGTGCTCCCGCTTCGCGCGGCGCAGCGCCTCCGCCGCCTCGTCGCGCAGCGTGCGTTCGATCCGCCCCGTAAAGCGCAGCTTCGCCTTCTCCGCGCCCGAGAGCTTTGCGCGCGCCGTCGCGTCGAGGCGCAGCCGCCGGTACGCCTCGCCCGGATACGGAAGGCGCTCCGGCGAGGTCACGAACGCGACGCCGAGGCGCGGGATCAGCGCATGGGCGATCTCGCGCGGGAAATCCGGGTCCATGCAGGCGAGCACGTCAAAGCCCGCGTCCGCCGCCGCGCCGCAAAGCCGCTCCAGCTCTCCGGACGCGATGCCGAAGCTGTCGCACAGCTCGTAGACCCGCGGGCAGAGCGCGTCCGCCGTGTCGTACCGGCAAAGCTCGCCCTTGTGGGTAAGCCCGCCCAGAAAGGCGCGGTCGATCCGCCCGCGCGCTCCCTTTTTCCCGCGCAGCTCGCGGCGGATCACGCCGTCAAACCGGGCGGCGAGCCGCCTGCCGTCCACGGCGGCGCGCACGGCGGCGCGGCGTTCGGCCGCAATCGCCTCCGCCGCGCGCAGGATGCGGTACGCCTCGGCATACGCCGCGCGGTACGCGTCCGAATGCGCGACGATCTCCGCGCGCGCCGCCTGCGCCGCCGCCACGTCGTAAAAGCGCGTCAGGTCGAGATACCGCTCGTACGCCGCGGTGTAAGTCGGCTCCAGCACATGCGAGCGCGTACGCTAAGTCAACTTTTTTCAACGGACCAATCAGCCTGCTTCTTGCGATTTGTGGTAATACACATTCAGAATTTCTAAAATTTCCAACAAATCTCGATTTTTTGTTCGCCGGTCTCCTGATTGCGCTGCCCTACTCGGATTTCCTCAATCAACGCGACGAAAAGCTCTCTCGGTACCGTCTCCAGCTTCAGAAGCTCCTCGGCCTGCCGCATCAGATCCTCCTCGCGCTTCGGCGCCGCCCACTCAGCCAGCTTCCCGCCGATTTGGGCAATTCGCCGCTCCAAGCGGGATTTCTCTGCGAGGAAGGCGGTATTCATTTCCGCAAATTGCCCATCGCTGATAGCGCCCGACACCTTGTCGACGTAAAGCGATCGCAGTGCCGCACTGCGCTTCTTCAGATCCGCTTCCAGCTTTGCCCTCTCACTCTCCAGCTCCGCCGTTCGGGTATCCCGCTTCGGCGTCAAGTCGGCTTTGGAAAGGTCGAAACCGTTGCGCACATACGCGCGCACCTGCTTGGAAACGCAGTCGATCAGCCGGTCGAGCCGGATCGCGTGGTTGCTGCAAAGGCGCTGCTTTCCGCTGTCGGTGAACAAGCGGCAGCGAAGATACTCGTGGTTGTAATGATTTTTCGTCTTGCTCATGGTGCTGCCGCAGTCCATGCACTTGACGAGGCCGGAAAGCGGGTGAATGTTTCCCGTTCCGTCCGTCCGCGTGCGCAAATCCATCCCATTCTGCACCGCGTCAAAGGTCGCGCGGTCGATGATCGGCTCATGCGTCCCCTCGACGCGATACCACTTATCCTCCGGCATACAGACGACGGCCTTGGACTTGTAGCTGACCTTCTTCGTCCGCCCTTGCACCATCACGCCGACGTACATCTCGTTTCGCAGAATACGCCAAACGGTGGTTTTGTTCCAGAGGCCGAAGTCCCGTTTGCGGCAGTGGTTTCGCGCAAAACCGTTGACCTCCTTGTACCGTGTCGGGCTGGCAACGCCGCGCTCGTTGAGCATGTAGGCGATATTCTGCTTGCCGCGGCCCTCCAGCGACCATTGAAATATCTGGCGCACCACCTCCGCGGCTTCCGGGTCGATGATGAGATGGTTCTTGTTCGCCGGATCTTTGCGGTAGCCGTAGACCGGCGAGCCGCCGATATACTGCCCCTCCTTCCGCTTCATGTCAAAGACCATGCGGATGTTCTCGGAGAGGTCTTCCAAATACCACTCGTTGACGAGTCCGGCAATCTGCCGGGCTTTTTTGTTGCCTTTGACGTCGGTGTCGGCGTTGTCCGCCACCGCCACAAAGCGGATGCCCCAAATCGGGAACATGCCGTGGATGTACTTTTCTACCAGCTCCATGTCCCGGGTGAATCGGGATTGGGTCTTGCAGAGCACGATTTGGAACTTTTTCTGCCTGGCGTCGTCGATCATGCGGTTGAAATCGGGCCGCATACTGTCCGCGCCGGAATAGTCCTCGTCGCTGTAGAAGTCATAGATATCCCATCCGTGATCCGCGGCATAATGCGTCAGCAGCGCCTTCTGGTTCTGGATGCTTTCGGATTCGCTTTGTTGTTTATCTTCGTCCTCTTTACTCAGTCTTGTATAAATTGCACAGAGTATTTGTTACACCTCCTCCTTGAGGCGTAACTGCTCGCTTCCATCCCGGCACGCGAGCTGCCTCACCGCAAGATTTTATTGGAAACGCCTATGCCGATAGAACGGAACAGGCGCTATTTGGACAACTCCTTTGTGAGCCAGCCGCTTATGGTTTGTTGAATGATCGGCTGTAGGTTGTTCGGATCAGATAGGTGGGTTTCCGTTAAAATAATTATGGTTTCCACGCGCGTCACCTCAATACAAAATATGCACGGGCGCACGCATAATTCCCCTCATATGGCTGCCTCAATATACAAAGATACTCTCCGGAGCCGAAGCGCCGGAGAGCATCTTTTTTTGACAACTAATACTACTTTCAAATTAAAAGATTTAATTTGAAAGGCGCGTGCTGCGCACGCTGGTTTTGCGCCAAAGGCGCAAAACACGTCTCATGCGAAATTTAA
>CACZCL010000007.1 GCA_902779695.1 Oscillospiraceae bacterium
CGTCGCCGTGCTGGGCCAAAGCGGCTCGTGGTGCAAGGTCTCCTTCGACGGCACCACCGGCTATATCCTCGCGGACTACTTGCGCAGGGACGGCGCCGCCGCGCAGACGCCCAACGCCACCGTCACCGGCGGCAGCACCATCAACGTCCGCACCGGCCCCGGCACGGACTACGACCGCGTCACGACCCTCGCCGAGGGCAAGCGCGTCGCCGTGCTCGACCAAAGCGGCTCGTGGTGCCGCATCTCGGTCGACGGCGCCACCGGCTACATCTACGCGGACTTCCTGACGCGGGACGGCGCGGCGGCGGCAAACAGCGAGCCGCAGCAAAGCGCCGCGCCCGACCTTTCCGTCGGCAACGCCACCGTCACCGGCGGCAGCAGCATCAACGTCCGCTCCGGCCCCGGCACGGGCTATAACCGCGTCGCGACGGTCGCGCAGAACAAGCGCGTCACGCTGCTCGCCGAGGAGGGCGGCTGGTTCAAGGTCTCGTTCGACGGCGCCACCGGTTACATTCTCGGCACGTATCTCGCGCCCGACAGCGGCGCGCTCGCCGCGCTGACCGAGGCGGAGGCCGCCGAGGCGGCGCAGTCGCTGGGAGGGGCGGAGACGCCGACCGAGTCCTACGCCGCGGCGGAGGCGTCCTCGGTCGCGGAAGGCAGCGCGCGCGGCGGCTTCATCACCGGCGGCACCATCAACATCCGCACCGGTCCCGGCACGGGCTATGACCGCATCACGACGCTCTCCACCGGCAAGCGCGTCACGATCCTCGGCGAGGAGGACGGCTGGTTCAAGGTCTCCTACGACAGCGGCACGGGTTACGTCCTTGCCGACTACATCTACGAGGGCGACAGCCTCCCCGCCTCCAGCGTGGGCGAGCAGGTGGCGCAGATGGTGCGCCAGTTCCTGGGCACACGCTACGTTTACGGCGGCGCCGCGCCGGGCGGCTTCGACTGCTCGGGGCTTACGATGTACCTCTACAGGCAGTTCGGCTACTCGCTCCCGCACACCGCGTCGGGCCAGTACGCCAACTGCGGCTATAAGGTCTCCAAGGCGGATCTGCAGCCGGGCGACCTCGTGTTCTTCACCAGCTCCGGCAGCGGCGGGCGCATCAACCACGTCGCCGTCTACGTCGGCAACGGCGAGATCATCCACGCGCGCTACAGCGTCGGCGAGGTGCACAGCAACTACCTCTCCGAAAGCTACTACGCAAAGAACTACGTCGGCGCGATCCGCATCGCGTAAACCCGCGCCCCATGAGAAAAAGCCTGACGGCATGGCCGTCAGGCTTTTTGCTGCGCTTCGTATTCCGCCTTCGCCTCGGCGAGCAGCTTTTTCTCCTGCTTCGTCGTCAGCTTGCTCTCGTCGAACGCCGCCCACAGGTCGGGGCGGCGCGCCATCGTGCGCTTCCAGCTCTCCTTCCGCCGCCATTTCGCCACGTTTTCGTGGTGGCCGGAGAGCAGCACCTCCGGCACGCGGCGACCATGCCACTCGTCGGGGCGGGAATACTGCGGATACTCCAGCAGCCCGTCCCAGTGGGACTCCTCCGTGAAGCACTCCTCCCCCGGCAGCACGCCGGGCACCATGCGGCACACCGCGTCGGCAAGCGCCATGGCGGGGATCTCGCCGCCGGTGACGACGAAATCGCCCATGGAGATCTCTTCGTCCACACACTCGTCGAGGAAGCGCTGGTCCACGCCCTCGTAATGCCCGCACACGAGGATCAGGTGGTCATAACGCTCCTTCAGCTCGCGCGCGACCGCCTGCGTGAACACGCGCCCGCAGGGCGAGAGATAGATCGTGTGCCCCGCGCCGCAGGTCTCGACGATGTGCGCGTGGCAGCGGTAAAGCGGGTCCGCCTGCATGACCGCGCCGCGGCCCCCGCCGTAGGGGTAGTCGTCCACCTGCATCTGCTTGTTGGTCGTGAACGCCCGGATCTGGTGCGTTGCGATGGCGATGCAGCCGCGCTCCTGCGCGCGGCCGAGAATGCTGACGCCCAGCACCGCGTCCACCGACTCCGGGAACAGCGTCATAATGTCGATCCGCATGGAAGGCATATCACTCATCGGTCTCCAGCCCCTCTATCATATGGACGGTGATCTCCCGCGCGGTGGTGTCGATGTCGGTGACGAAGATGTCCTTCACCGCTGGGATCAGGTAGGTCTTCTCCGGCCCCTTGACGCGGTAGAGCTTGTGCGCGGGATAGGTCAGCACCTCGGTCACGGCGCCGACGTAGGTGTGCGGGAAGTAGTTGAACACGTTCATGCCCACCAGCTCCTCGTCAAAGTACTCGCCCTTGGGAAGGCGCACCTCCGCGCGCTTGATGGACAGCACCCTGCCCTTGAGCGCCGCCGCGGCGTCCATATCCTCCACCTCCGGCAGCGTCATGAGCGCCATTTCGCCGTGCACGCGCTTGGAAAGCGGGCGGAAGGGCATACCGTCCATGTAAAAGGTTTTGAACGTACACAGCCGCTCGGCGCTGACGTCCCAGGGCTGCACCTTGACCTCGCCGCGCACGCCGTGCGTGTTCACGATCTGTCCCACCTCGATGAAATCCGGCGCCGCAAGCGGCGCCGGGGCTTTGTCGAACAGGCCCATAGCCGATCCTCCCCTCGACGGAAAAAGCGGCTCTCGCGAGCCGCTTTTCTCCCGTCAATCCACGATATCAACGGAAACCTTTACGCCGGTGCGTTGGGCATAGGCGCGCATCACCGTCCGGATCTCCTTGGCGATGCGGCCCTGGCGGCCAATGACCTTACCCATGTCGTCGGGAGCGACGCGCAGCTCCAACGTAAGCTCGTCCGAGCCCCGCACCTCCGTGACGGTCACGTCGTCGGGATGCTCGACCAGGCTGCGGGCGATGTAGAGCAGCAAGTCCTTCATGACAGCATGACCTCCGCTCAGTTCAGAGCGCCGGCCTTCTTCAGAAGCGCGCGGACGGTCTCCGTCGGCTGGGCGCCGGTCTTGATCCATTCGAGGGCGCGGTCGGTGTCGATCTTGATCTCGGCGGGCTCGACGCAGGGGTTGTAGGTGCCCAGCTCCTCAATGAAGCGGCCGTCGCGGGGATAGCGGCTGTCGGCGACGACGACGCGGTAGAACGGCGCTTTCTTGGCGCCCATTCTGCGAAGACGAATTTTGACCATGGTTGTGTACCTCCAAAAAAGTTTTGTTTTTTATTTTGATAAAATGCTTGGCATTGAATCAATCATTTCAGGCGTTTTTTCCTGCCGAACCCGTGCATGCGGCCGCCTCCGCCGCCCATGCCGGGGATCCCGCCGAAGCCCTTGGGAAGCTTCCCGCGGGACATCTGCTTCGTCAGCTCCTGCATCATCTCGAACTGCTTCAAAAGCCGGTTGACGTCCACGACCTCCAGGCCGCAGCCCGCCGCGACGCGCTTTTTCCGGCTCGCGCCGAGCAGCTTCGGGTTCTCGCGCTCCTCCGGCGTCATCGAGAGGATGATCGCCTCGGTGTGCGCCATCGTCTTTGGGTCGATCTCCGCGCCGGCGAGCTGCTTGCCGAGCTGCCCCGGCATCATGCTCACCAGCTGGTTCAGATCCCCCATGCTTTTGAGCTGCACCAGCTGCTCGTAGTAGTCCGTCAGCGTGAAGCGGTTCTTGCGGATCTTCTCCTCCAGCTTCTTCGCCTGCTCCTCGTCGAAGTGCTGCTCCGCCTTTTCGATCAGGGACAGCACGTCGCCCATGCCGAGGATGCGGCTCGCCATGCGGTCGGGATGGAACGGCTCGATCATGTCGAGCTTTTCGCCCGTGCCGACGAACTTGATGGGCTTGCCGGTCGCCGCGCGGATCGAAAGCGCCGCGCCGCCGCGGGCGTCGCCGTCGAGCTTCGTGAGCACCACGCCGTCGATGCCGAGCGCCGAATCGAACGCCGTGGCGGCGTTGACCGCGTCCTGGCCGGTCATCGCGTCCACCACCAGCAATATCTCGCTGGGGCGCACCGCCGCCTTCACGCGCTTGAGCTCGTCCATCAGCGTCTCGTCGATGTGCAGGCGGCCCGCGGTATCGAGCAGCACGACGTCGTTGCCGTGATCCTTCGCGTAGCGGACGGATTCCTGCGCGATCTTCACCGGGTCGCCCTGCCCCATCTCAAAGACGGGGAGGTCGAGCTGCCCGCCGACGACCTGTAACTGCGTGATCGCCGCGGGACGGTACACGTCGCACGCGACCAGCAGCGGGCGCTTGCCCTGCTGCGCGCGCAGAAGGCCCGCGAGCTTGGCGGCGTTCGTCGTTTTGCCCGCGCCCTGCAAGCCGACGAGCATGACGACGCTCGGCGGCTGGGAGGCGTAGGTGATGCGCGCGTTCGCGCCGCCCATCAGCGCCGTCAGCTCGTCGTTGACGATCTTCACGACCTGCTGCGCCGGGGTCAGGCTCTCCAGCACGTCCTGCCCTATCGCCTTTTCGCTGACCGCGGCGACAAAGTCCTTGACGACCTTGTAGCTCACGTCCGCCTCCAGCAGCGCGAGGCGCACCTCCCGCATGGCGAGGCGGATGTCCTCCTCGGTCAGCCTGCCCTTGCCGCGCAGGTTCTTGAAAACGCTGTTGAGTTTTTCGGAAAGGCCCTCAAATGCCATTCAGCTTCTCCCCCTGCCGCGCGTCATTCCTTCAGCGCGGCGGCTTCCTTCCCAATGACGCCGCAAAGCTCCTCCAGACGCTTGTCCTCAAAAAGGCGGCGGTTCATCTCCTTGAGCTCGTCCACCGCCTTTTCAATGGCGTCCACATGCGGGCGGAGCTGCATAAAACGCTTGACGATGCCTGTCTTGTCCTCGATCTCGGTCATGTACGCCTCGGCGCGGACGATAACGTCGCGCACGCCCTGGCGGGAAATGCCGTAATTCTCGGCGATCTCGCCCAGCGACAGATCCTCGTCGTAATAGAGCTGGTAAAATTCCCGCTGCCGCTCGGTCAGAAGCTCCCCGTAAAAATCGAAGAGCATGGTCATCCGAAAGGTCTGGTTTTTCACAGGGATCTCCTCCTTGGCATGGTCTATTGTAAAGTCGTTTTGCTTTACAACAGGAATCAGTTTATCCCATCGTAGCAGAAATGTCAAGGAAAATTTGTTGAAAAACATCGTCCGGCATTTTTCCCGAAAACGGTGGTAATATTTCCCGTTTCGTGTTATCCTAAGGAACACGGAAAAGAAACAGAAACGGAAGTGATCGCTTTTCATGGATCCCATTCGCAAGGAGCTGGCGCCGGGCGTATACCTCAATTACGTCCACGCCGTGAAATTCAAAACGGGCCTCCTTTCGGCGCAGCTTGTCACGCCGCTCGGCGAAGAGACGGCGGCCGCCGGCGCGCTGCTGCCCGCCGTGCTGCACCGCGGCACGCCGCGCCACCCGGATATGCGCGCGCTCTCCGGCGCGCTCGACCTGCTCTACGGCTCGGGGCTGAGCTTCGCCGTGCGCAAAAAGGGGGAGAACCAGTGCCTCGGCTTTCTCGCGGGCTTCATCGACGACGCCTACGTCCCCGGCGGCGAGAAGCTGCTTGAGCCCGTCGCCGACCTTCTGGGCGAGGTGCTGCTCGCGCCCGCGCTGGACGGCGGCGTGTTCCGCGCCGACTACGTCGACGGCGAGAAGGACAACCTGATCGACGCCATCCGCGCCATTCTCGACGACAAGCGCGACTACGCCGACAAGCGTCTGCTGGAGGAGATGTGCCGCGGCGAGCGCTACGGCGTCTCCCGCCTCGGCACCGAGGCGCAGGTCGCCGCGCTCTCCGGCGCCGCGCTGTATGAATACTATCAAACGCTGCTCACGACCGCGCGCGTAGAGCTGTTCTACTGCGGCAGCGCGGAGGAGCGCCGTGTCGAGGACGCGCTGCTGCGCGCGCTCTCCGCCCTGCCGCACGGCGAGCGCGTCGCGCCCGTCGCGTCGGAGCGGCGCGCCGCCCCCGCCGAGCCGCGGCTTTGCACCGAGCGCATGGACGTCACGCAGGGCAAGCTTTCGATGGGCTTTCGCGCATCGACGGAGGACGCGCACGCCATGCTGCTTGCCAACCTGCTCTTCGGCGGCTACAGCAACTCCAAGCTCTTCCTCAACGTGCGGGAAAAGCTGTCGCTGTGCTACTACGCCTCCAGCGGCTACCATCGCTCGAAGGGCATCGTCACGGTGTCCTCCGGCGTCGAGTTCGCGGATTTTGAGCGCGCGCGGGACGAGATCCTCGCCCAGCTGCGCGACGTCGCCCTCGGCGACTTTGAGGCCTGGGAGCTGGAGGGCGCGCGGAGCGTCCTCGTCAGCGCCGTGCGCTCGCGCGAGGATTCCGCATCGCGCATGGAGGAAAACACGCTCGGCCAGGCGGCGACGGGCCTGTGGGAGACCGCCGGCGAGCTGATCGAGCGCCTGAACGCCGTGACGCCGGAGCGCATCGCGGCGGCGGCGGCGAGCATGACGCTCGACACCGTCTATTTTCTCGAAGGGGAGGGCAGCGCCCATGCTTGAGACGAAATACCCGCGCATCGGGGAAACGGTGCTCTCCGAAACGCTTGCCAACGGGCTGCGCGTGCGCGTGATCCCGAAGCCCGGCTATTGCCGGAAGTACGCCTTCTTCGCCACGCGCTACGGCGGCATGGATATGCGCTTCCGCCTCGGCGGCGCCTGGCGCGACACGCCCGCCGGCATCGCGCACTACCTGGAGCACAAGATGTTCGACACCGAGGACGGCAACGCGCTGCAGCGCCTCTCGCGCAACGGCGCGGAGCCGAACGCCTTCACCGCCAACGCCATGACCGCGTATTACTTCGACTGCACCGAGCATTTTGAAGAAAACCTGCGCATCCTGCTCTCCTTCGTCTCCGTGCCCTATTTCACGCAGGAGAGCGTCGACAAGGAGCGCGGCATCATCGCGCAGGAGATCCGCATGACCGAGGATTCCCCCGACTGGCGCGTATATAAAAACCTGCTCAGCTGCCTCTATCGCACGAATCCCGCGCGGGTCCCCATCGCCGGAACGGTGGAAAGCATTCAGGAGATCACGCCCGAGACGCTCTACGACTGCCACCGGGCGTTCTACGCCCCGTCGAACATGGTGCTGTGCGTGGTGGGCGACGTGAACGCGGAGGCGGTGCTTGCCGCCGCGCGCGAGATCCTGCCCGGGGAGGGCGGCGAGGACATCGCGCGCGACTACGGCGCGGCGGAGGACCCGTGCGTCTACCGCCCCTCCGTCACCTTCGCCATGGAGATCGCCTCGCCGCAGTTTCTCGTCGGCTTCAAGTGCCCCGCCCCTTCGGAGGGGCCGGAGCTGCTGCGCCAGAGCCTGATCGGCGAGCTTGCCTGCGACGTTCTGCTCGGCGACTCCTCCCCGCTCTATATGCGCCTTTACGACGCGGGGCTGATCAACGGCAGCTTCGGCGGCGACTTCGACCAGCTCCCCGGCGTCTCCTACCTCTACGCGGGCGGCGAGTGCAAGGAGCCGGAAACCGTCGCGCGCGCCATTCTCGACGAGGCGGCGCGGCTGGGGCGCGAGGGCGTGGACGAGGCGTTCTACCGCCAGATCCGCCGCGCGAACTTCGGCGCGTCGCTGCGCTCGCTGGGCTCGTTTGAGAACATCGCCGTCGGCATGGCGGACGGCTGCTTCCGCGGCTTCGACTCCTATCGCTTCCCCGAGGTCTACGACTCGATCGAGAAGGAGGACGTGGAGGCGTTCCTGCAGGAGAATATCGTTGAGGAGCGCCGCGCCATGTCTCTGCTCGTTCCGGCAAAGGGGGCGCCCGCATGAGCCTCAAGGACATCATTCCCGACACCTCGCCCATCGCGTTTCCGGGTCTTTTCGGCGACTGGCGCTTCACCGGCGGCGCAAAGCTGCTGGACGTCGGCAACGGCATTTACTGGTACGGCGTGCTGATCGCCGCGGGGCTTTTGCTGGGGCTCTGGTTCTGCCGCAGGCAGGCAGGCCGCTTCGGTCTGAGCGAGGACAACGTCATGGACGCGGTGCTCTGGGGGATGCCGGTCGGCATCCTCGGCGCGCGGCTCTACTATATCGTCTTCTATCTCGACCTCTACCGCCGCGCCGACGGCTCTCTGGATTTCGGCGCGATGGTGCGCATCTGGGACGGCGGGCTCGCCATTTACGGCGGCATCATCGCGGGCTTCCTGACCGCCTTTCTCGTGAGCCGGGTCGAAAAATTCCCCTATCTCGCGATGATGGACGACGTCGTGATGGGCGTTTTGATCGGGCAGGCGATCGGCCGCTGGGGGAACTTCATGAACCGCGAGGTCTTCGGCAGGGAGACGGCGCTGCCGTGGCGGATGCGCCTTTGGGCGTACGACGGTACGGCGTACGACGTGCACCCGACGTTTCTCTACGAAAGCCTGTGGAACCTGGCGGGCTTTCTTCTGATCTGGCTGGTGCTGACGAAGCGGCGGCGCTTCGACGGCGAAAACCTGCTGTGCTACTTTCTGTGGTACGGGCTGGGGCGCTTCTGGATCGAGGGCATCCGCGACGATCAGCTCTATCTCTTCGGCGCGACGCTGTTCGGCAGGCGCGTGCCGGTCTCGCAGCTGCTCTCCGCCGTGCTCGTGGCCGTTTCGTCGATCCTGCTGGCGGTTTGTTGGAAGCGGGCGAAGCACGCGCCCGAAAATCCCGAAAACAAGGAAGCCCCGCTCGCCTGAGCGGGGCTTCCTGATTGTTTGCGCGGTTACGCCGCCTTCGCGGCAAGCGCCGGCTTTTTCTTCTTTTTCCCGATGTTGTCGATCAGGCAGTAGTACACCGGGGTGAACAGCAGCGTGATGATCGTCGAGACCACCATGCCGGAGATCATCGTCACGCCCATGTCCGACATCATTTCGTTCGTGTCGCCCATCGCGAGCGCCATCGGCAGCATCGCGAGCACCGTCGTCAGGGTCGTCATCAGCACCGGGCGGACGCGCAGGGGGCAGGCGTGAAGGATCGCCTCGGAGCGCTCCTCGCCCTCGCGCCGCCGCACGTTGATGTAGTCCACCAGAATGATGGAGCTGTTGACGACCGTGCCGGCGAGCATGATGAGCGACATCAGGGAGATCATCGAAATGCTGCGTCCCGTGATCGGCAGGGCAAACAGCGCGCCGCCGAACGCCACGGGCAGGATCAGCATGACGATGACGGGCATCGCAAAGCTCTCGAACTGCGCCGCGAGCACGAAGTACACCAGGCCGACCGCGACCAGCAGGGCAAGGAGCAGATCGCTGTAGTTTTCCAGCATATCTTCATAGGAGCCGTCCGTCGCTGCGGTATAGCCCTGCGGCATGGGATACGCGTCGATCAGCTTGTGGATCTGCTCGGTCATGGCGGCGGCGTCGCCGCTGACCGTTTTGCCGGTGATCGTCACCTGGCGGGTCTGGTTGGAGCGGCTGATGCTTTGCGGCGCCTGCACGAGCTCCACGTCCGCCACGGCGGACAGCGCCACGCTGCCGCCGGCAGGGGTGGTGACGGCCAGGGCGCGCAGCGCGTCCATGCTGCGGGACGCCACGCCCTCGCCCTTGATGGACACGTCCAGCTCCACGCCGTCGACGGTGACCTTCGTCGCCGTCGCGCCGGACAGCTCCTGACGGACGGCGGCGCCCACCTGCGCGGCGGTCAGCCCATACTGCGCGGCGGCCTGGCGGTTCATTGTGACCTTCACCTGCGGGATCAGCTCGGACACCGAGCTGGTCACCTCCACGGCGTCGGGAAGCACCTCGATTTGCCGGGTCAGGTCGGTCGCGATCTTGGTCAGGACGTCCAAATCCTTGCCCCTGATGAGCACGTTGATGTCATTGCCGCCGCTGTCGCCCAGGGAGAACATACCCGTGGCGGATGCGGTCAGCTTGCCGCCGGCGATGTTGGCGAGCGGCGCGCGCAGATCGTTCGCGATCTCGGTGGAGGAGCGCTTGCGATCGCTGCGGTCGACCAGGTCGATGCCCATGGAAACGCCGCTGTCGGAAACCATGCTGTCGCTTGCGGATACCATGTAGTAGTAGGCCTTGCTTTCCGGCACGTCCCGCGCCACGACGTCAACGATCTGCTCGGCGATGGCGACCGACTCCTTCGTGCTGGTGCCGACGGGCAGGGACGCGTTGACGTCGACCTCGCCCTGATCCATTGTGGGCAGCGCCACCATCTTGGTGTTGACGCAGGCGAGCACGAAGATCGCCAGCAGCGCGAGCGACGCCAGCATACCGGCCCAGACGTGTTTGGTGAAGAACGCGAGGATGCCCAGATACCGCTTGGACATCCGCTCCGCAAAGCGCGCGAACGCGCCCGGCTTTTTCTCTTTCCGCCGGAGCTCGGCCTTGCGCACCTTCTCCTCGTCGAGCATCAGGTAGCACAGCAGGGGCACCAGCGTCAGCGCGATGATGAGGGACGCGAGGATCAGAAACGCGATGGTCAGGCAGAAGTCCTTGAACAGCTGGCCCGCGATGCCGCCGCTGAGGCCCAGCGGCACGAACACCGCCGCCGTGGTCAGCGTGGACGCCACAACGGAGTTCGTGACCTCCTTCGTGCCCTCCACGCAGGCGGCCATGCGGTCCTTGCCCAGCGCCGAATACCGGTAGATGTTTTCCAGCACGACGATGGAGTTGTCCACGATCATGCCGACGCCCATCGCAATGCCGCCCAGCGACATCATGTTCAGCGTCAGGTGGAACAGGTGCATCGCGACGCACACCGACAGGATGCACACGGGCATGGAGATGGCGATGGCGATCGTCGGCCCGAAGCGGCGCAGGAACAGAAAGACCACGAGCGCGGAGAGCGCCACGCCCAGAATGATGTTCTGGACGGCGGACTCGGTGACGATATTGATGTATTTCGCCGCGCTGTAGGCGAGATAGTAGTTCAGCTCCGCGTGCTCTTCCTTCAGCGCCTCCAGCTGCTTTTCCACCTTGGTGGAGATGCCGTGCTCGTTGCCGCCGGACTGCTTTTTGACATACAGGATCACGCACTCTTTTCCGTTCATGCGCGCGATCGTTTCCTGCTCCTTGGTTTCGATCGCCACCCGCGCGATCTCGCCCAGGCGGACCGACCCGCCGGCGGGCAGGGGGATGATCGTATTCTCCACGTCGCTGACCGAGCCGAATTTCGCGTCGGTCGAGACCGTGAACTTCTTGGTGCCGTTCTCCACCTCGCCGCCCGGCTGGAGCAGATTCTCCGCGGAGAGGCACTGCGCGATATAGCTGTTGCCCAGGCCGTAGCCCAGGGCGCGCGCGCTGTCCAGATGGACGCTGATCTCCTGCTTCGCGCCGCCGTAGAGCGTCACTGAGGCAACGCCGTCGATGCGCTCCAGGGCGGGCTGCACCACGTCCTCGGCAAACTGCTGCAGGCGCGTCAGATCATCGCCCTCCATGGCGATGATCGCGGTGGGCATCATGCTGGAAAGGTCCGCGCTGATGATGACCGGCTTGGAGGCGTCCTTCGGCAGGTTCGCCCCGTCCAGCTGCTCGCGCAGGCGCGTGGCGGCCATGTCCAGATCCGTGCCGTCCACATACGTGATCATGATGGAGCTGACGCCGGTCGAGGAGGTGGAGGTCACCTTCTTCACGCCGGAGACCGTCATCGCGGCGCCCTCCATCGGGCGGGTGATCAGCTCCTCGATGTCGGCGGGGCTTGCGCCCGGGTATGTGCAGGTGACCATCGCCATGGGCTGCTCGATGTTCGGCATCAGCGAAAGCTGAAGCTGCGTCGTGAACACCACGCCGAAGACCACGATCATAATGACGGCGAGGATCGTCGTGACCCGATGGCGGATACAGAGTTCAGAAACGGTTTTCATCGCTCAGGCTCCTCCAACGATGCGCACAACGTCCCCGTCGGCGAGATACTGTTGGCCGATCACGACCAGCACCTGCCCCGCGGAAAGCCCTTCGAGGATCTCCGTCACGCCGTCGCCGATCAGGCCGGGCTTGACCGGCACGCGCACCGCCGCGCCGTTCTCGATGATGTAGACGAACTGCTCGCCGTCCTTGCTGAGGATCGCCTCGGAGGGGATCGCGATCGTGCCCGCGGAGGCCTCGGTAAAGAATGTCACCTCCGCGAACATGCCGGAGAGAAGGCCCCGCACGCTGTCCGGCACGTTGACGGTCACGCCGTAGAGCTTCGTCTGCTCGTTTGCCGTCTGCTCGATCGTGCGGATCGTGCCCGTGAACTCCACCGGCACGGACGCGACGCTGACGCGCACCGAGTCGCCGACGGCGAGCTTCGGCACCAGCGCCTCGGAGACGGAGACGGAGATCTTCAGCAGCTCGGCGTTGCTGATGACGGCGACCGGCACGGCCGCCGAAACGAAGCCGCCCTCCACCGCGCTCAGCGAGGCGAGCGTGCCGCTCGCCGGCGCGATGACGTTGCCCTCGGCGTCCACGTCGTCCATCACAAGGCCCAGCTGCTCCAGATTGGAGCGGTAGTTCTCCATCCCCGCGCGAAGCTGGGCGAGCGTCGAATCGCGCTGGGCAATCGCGCCGGTGCGCTGCAGGCGCGTGCTTTCCAGCTGCAGCGCCGCCTGGTCGACCTCAAGCTGGGACGCCGCGCCGATCTCAAAGAGCGCCTTCGTGTCCGAAAGGGTCTTTTCCTGCAGCGCAATCTGCTGGTCGTACAGGGCGATCTGGCTGGCGAATACTTCCTTTTGCTGCTCATAGCTCGCCGCGGAGCTGTTGTAGCTGATGCGCGCGGCGTTGTAGCTCGCCATCGTCGAGCCGAGGTCCAGCGTGCAGATGATATCGCCCTTTTCCACCGTATCGCCCGCCTCAAAGAAGACGGCGGTGCATTTGGCGCTCGTCGCGACGTAGATCGACGTCTCGTCGTCGGAGGCCACCGTGCCGGACACGCGGTTCTCCGTCGCCACGTCGCGCCGCTCGATCTCCCGGACCTGCACGGCGACGCCGACGGGCGCCGCCGGCTCCGCGATCGCCTCCGTTTTCGCGGCGCAGCCCGACGCCGCGAGCACAAACAGCGCAGCCAAGAGAAGGATCAGATTTCTTTTCATCCTCCGCTCTCCCCTCAACCGTTCAAAATGCCGTACTCCACAGCCCAGCAATAGCTGCGGTACTTGGAAAACAGGTCGCGCTCCGCGTTCGCCACGGCGTCCTTCGCCGCCGCCAGCTCATCCGCCGCATCCGCGAGGGCGTTGGCGGAGATGCTGCCCTGCTCGAACTTGAGCGCGGCGGCGGCGTAGCTCATCTCCTGGCTCTCCACGGCGACGCGCTTGGCGTCGAGCACCTGCGCGGCGTCCTTGACCTGCGCGTACAGCGTACGGAAGTTCAGCTCATAGTTCTGCTCCGTCTGCTGCTGGCGGAGCTTCATCGCCTCCAGCGCGTGCTTCACCTGCGAGACCTCGAAGAATTTGTCGCTTTTGCCGCTGTACACCTCGCTGGCATAGGGGCCTTTTCGGTAATCCTCCACCTGCTTCTTCGCGTCGTACAGCTCGTAGCTGACCGCGCGCGCCTTCTCCAGGTCCGCCTCCAGATCCATCGCCGCAAGCTGCTCCGCCGTCACCTCCGGCAGCGCGCCGAGGGAAAGCGGCTTGTCCAGCTCCGCGCCCACCATGTTCTTGAGCGTCAGCAGCATGGTCTCGATCCCCATGCGCAGCGTCTGCTGCCCGCTGGCGATCTGCGTCCGCTGGTTTTTCAGCTGCGTCAGGCTCAGCTCGGAGACCTGTCCCAGCTCCCGGCGCAGCTCCGTCTCCTGAAGCACGCGGTCCAGCTTGGCAAGGCTGCGGGAGATCTCCTCATCCTGCGCCTGCATGGCCTTGATCTGCATGTAGAGCGTCTCGCCGGCGACGACCGACAGCTCCTGCGTGTTGCGGTATTTCCACAAAAGATCCTGATCGTCCTTGACCGTTGTTCCGTCCTTGAGCTTGTCGAAAGCGTTCAACGCTTGAACATAATTTGAGTCTGTCCACGCCATCAGCCCGCTTCCGGGAACGTCGACGCCATTATTGGCCGCTTTTGCGGTATCCTCATAACTATGTACAATATAGTTGAGCGAGGTGCGCAGGTTCTCATAGCGCCACTCGTAGTCGTGGCTCTCGATGTCGATGATGCTCTCGTTCAGGGCGAGCAGCGGAAGATAGTTTTCCTTCATCCGCGCGCCGAGGTTCCCGAACGAAAGCGTCCCCTCCGCGTCCGGCTCCGGCTTGGGGGCTTCCGCCTCCGCGGACGTCCCTTCCGTCTCCGTGGACGCGGCCTCCGCCGCGGGGGTCTCCGCCGCTCCCGTGCCGTCGTCCGCCGAGGCGGCGCCCGAGCCGAGCAGCATCGCCAGCGCAAGCGCCAGCGCAGTGATCCGTTTCTTCATCATGCTGTTTCCTCCTTCATGCTTCCCCGCCGGAGCACCTCCAGCCGGGTCAATAGTTTTTCCCGTTCCGACGCAACCGCCGCGCCGCAGCAAAGAATGTTATGTACGGCGCAGCCGAAGCTGAACGCCAAAAGTCCCGCCACCTCGTTGAAAAAGTCCTCGTCCGGCCGACGGAAGCCGTCCCTGCCGATCCGCCGCTCCAGCCCCTGCAGATCAGGGTCCGGCTTCATGTGGTCGAGCAGCATCCGCGTCATGTCCATGTTCTGGTTCAGGCGCAAAACGTCAATGATCTGCCGCAGGGAAGCGCGGATCTCCCCGTCCTCCCGGAACACCTCGTCAAAGAGCAGCAGCGTCGAGCGGAACGGGTCGCCGCCCGCGCCCGCCAGCGCGCCGTCCATCAAGGCGTACGCCTCCTCCCGGTGCAGGCCGAGCAGGTAGAAGAACAGATCCTCCTTGTCCTCAAAATACTGGTAGAAGCTGCCGCGCGGGATCTGCGCCTCATGCACGATCCGGTTGATCGAGGCGTCGGCAAAACGAACGGACATGAATTCCTTCCACGCCGCCTCGGTCAGCCGCTCGCGCTTTCCCTCCGGCAATCGGAAAAAGGTCTGCGTCGGCACGCCGGTTTCCTCCTTTCGCTCTGATGCCGATATGACAAATTGTCGCAAAATGACAGATTGTCATTATTATAGAGCAGCTTGCGTTGTTTGTCAATGCTAACAACGCAAGATCATGCTGGGGAATTCACCAAAATCTTTCTTTACTTCCCCGCGCTTTTTGGTTAAGATAGAATTGGTCTTATCAAATTTGCCATCGGAAAGGATCGTGTCGGTCCAAATGAACTACCATATCGACAAGAACGCGCCGCAAAGCGCCTATTTGCAGCTTTATCACCGCCTGCGCGACGACATCGTCGCGGGTGTCTATCCACACGGCGGCAAGCTGCCGTCAAAGCGCCTTTTGGCGGAGAGCGCGGGCGTCAGCCTCGTCACGGCGGAGCACGCGTACGCGATCCTGTGCGACGAGGGGTATCTGGAGTCCCGCGAGCGCAGCGGCTATTTCGTCGCCTACCGCGCCGGTGACTGCTTTCCCGGCGCCGGCGGGGAACAGCCGGCGCCGGCGGCGGAGCTGCGCGCGGCGCAGGGCGAGTTTCCCTTCTCCGTCCTCGCCCGCACGATGCGGCGCGTGCTCTCCGACTACGGCGAGGCGCTGCTGGTCAAATCTCCGAACAACGGCTGCGCCGCGCTGCGCCAGGCGCTGTCCGACTACCTCGCGCGCTCCCGCGGCATCCGCGTCAGGCCCTCCCAGATCGTCATCGGCTCCGGCGCGGAATACCTCTACGGCCTGATCGTGCAGCTGCTCGGGCGCGAGCGCGTATACGCGCTGGAAAACCCGTCCTATGAAAAGATCCGCCGCGTATACGAGGCGAACGGCGTCCGCTGCGACGCGCTGCGCCTCGGGCGCGACGGGATTCGGACGGACGAGCTGGCGCGCACGGAGGCGACGGTGCTGCACGTCACTCCGTTCCACAGCTTCCCCAGCGGCGTAACGGCGAGCGCTGGCAAGCGCGCCGAGTACATCCGCTGGGCGGCGCAGCGCGGCGGCTTCATCGTCGAGGACGATTTCGACAGCGAGTTTTCACTCTCGTCCAAGGCGGAGGACACGGTCTTCTCGCTGGAGCCGGAGCGCTCCGTCCTCTACCTCAACACCTTTTCCAAGACCATCGCGCCCGCGATCCGCGTGGGCTATATGGTGCTGCCCGCCGCGCTGCCGGAGCGGTTTGAAGCCGCGGTCGGCTTCTACTCCTGCACGGTGCCGCTTTTTGAGCAGTACGTCCTCGCGGAGCTGCTGCGAAGCGGCGACTTCGAGCGCCACCTCAACCGCGTCCGCCGCAAGCGGCGCAGGCAATAATAAAGGATAGAGACCGGCTCCGCCCGTCGGCGGAGCCGGTCCCCGTATCACTGTCCGTATTGCAGCCGCTTGTCCACGAACGCGCGCAGCGCCGCCTCCACGCGCTCCCGGTCCGTCAGATAGCTCATGCAGTGCCCCGCGCCCTCGACCAGCACGAGCGTCGCCTCGCTCCCGCACGCCTCGCACGCGCGTTTGGAAAAGTAGCTCGGCACGGTTGTGTCCCGCGTGCCGTGGAGGAACAGAACCGCCCGCTCCGTTTTCCCCAGCGCCTCCGCCGCGTCGGCGCCGCGCAGGTCAAAGCCCGCGAACAGCCGCGCGAAGCGGTCGAGCAGCCACATCGCAAAGCGCGCAGGAAAGGGCGTGCGGTTGCGCCAGATCGTCGACGCCGCCTCGTAGGGCGAAACATAGCCGCTGTCCGCCACGATGCCGCGCACGCTGCCCGCGAGCGGGTCCGCCGCCGAGAGCAGCACCGCCGCCGCTCCCATGGAGCTGCCCATCAGGAAGATGGGGTGCTTCTCCCCGAAGCGCCCCGCGACGTACTCCGTCCAGGTCGAAACGTCGGCGCGCTCCCGCACGCCAAGCGTGATCCACTGCCCCTCGGAATCTCCCTGCGCCCGCTCGTCCACCAGCAGCAGCTGCAAGCCCAGCGAGTACAGGAACGGCAGCGCCGGCAGAAAATCCAGCTCCCACGACGAGCGCCAGCCGTGGAACAGGATCGCCGTCGCGCGCGGCGCGACGTGCGGCACGAGCAGGGCGTGGAGCAAAAAGCCGTCCTCGCTCTGCGCCTCCGCCTCCTCGGTCTCGCGCCGGGCGAGCCATTCCCTGCCCGCGCGCGCGGCGTCCCGCCACGCGTCGCCGCCCTTTTCGGCGATCCACTCCTCCTCCCAGCCCTCCGGCAGCTCGCGCCGGGCGCAGGCGAAGCGCAGCAGGGAATCGCCGAACAGAAACAGCAGGAGCGGCAGCAGCGCCAGCAAGATCCAGGGCAGCATCTACGCCTCCGCCTCCCCCAGCGCGGCGGCAAGCCGCGCGAATTCCGAAAGCCCCAGCCGCTCCCCGCGCACGTCCGCCGGAAGGCCGCAGGATACGACCAGCTCCGTCAGGCGCGCCTTGCCCAGCGCGCCGAACGCCGTCATCAGACTGTTCACCAGCGTTTTGCGCCGCAGGGCGAACGCGGCGTTGACCGTGCGGAAAAACAGCGCCTCGTCGGCGACGGCGACGGGCGGCTCCCGCCGCGTGACGGCGCGCAGCACCGCGGAGGTGACCTTCGGCGGCGGCAGAAAGCGCTCCGGCGGCACCTCGAAGCAAAGCGCCGGCTCGGCATGGTACTGCAAATACACCGAAAACGCGCCGTACGCCGCCGTGCCCGGCGCGGCGCACAGCCGCTGCGCGACCTCGCGCTGGATCAGCACCGTCACGCTGGCAAAGCACCGCGCCTCAAGGATCGCCGTGAGCACGGGTGTCGTGATATTGTACGGCAGGTTGGCGCAGACGATGGGCGTCAGCCCCGCGAATCGCTCCCGCGCGAGCGCGGCGAGGTCGAGGCGCAGCACGTCGGCGGAGACGACCTCAAAATTGTCAAACGCCGCCATCGTCTCGTTCAGGATCGGCAGCAGCCCCCGGTCCAGCTCGACGGCGACGGCCCTGCCCGCGCGGCGGCACAGCTCGCTCGACAGCGCGCCGACGCCGGGCCCGATCTCCAGCACGCCGGTCCGCGCGTCCGCGCCCGACGCCGCCGCGATCCGCGCCGGCGTTTCGCGGTCGATCAGAAAATTCTGCCCCCGCGCCTTTGAGAGATGAAATCCGTGCCGCGCGAGCAGCGCCTCGATCGCCCGCCGTTCCTCCTGCGCCATAGACGCCTCCCGTTCCCGCGCGGGGGCGAACCGCCGTCCCGCGCCGCGTTTTCCGAATCAGTATGGTCCCGCCGCGCGCCGCCGGAGCCTCAAAGCAGCGCCCGGGCGGCGGACAGGACAAGCAAAAGCAGCGCGTTGACCAGCGTGAACAGCAGCAGATACCGTCCGGTGCGCGCACCGCGGCTGCGCGAGTAGATCTTCAGGCTGATGAGGCTGGCAAGGCTGGCGATGGGCGTCCCCAAGCCGCCGATATCGACGCCCAGCAGCAGGCTGCGCGCGTCCTCCGTAAAGCCGGAGAGCAGCAGCGCCGCCGGGACGTTGCTGATGACCTGGCTCGCCAGAAGCGCCGTCAGGTACACGCGCCCGCTGAGCAGCCGGCGCAGCAGGCGGTCGACCGGTTCGATCCGTGAGAGGTTCCCGGCGAACACGAAAAAGGCGACGAAGGTCAAAAGCAGCATGAAATCCGCGCCCAGCAGCATTTTCCGGTCAAACGCCAGCAGCGCGGCGACGACGATCAGAAGCATTGCCTGCCACGCGAGCAGCCGGAACACCGCAAGCAGGCACACGGCGAACAGCGCGAGATACAGCCGGAGCTTTTTTCTCTCGACGCCCGGCTCCTCGCCGAGCGTAACGCGCAGCGCCGCCGGAGGCAGCGCCAGGCAAAGCAAAAGCGTCAGCGCGAGCGACAGCGCCCAGACCGGCGCCGTGACGCGGAAAAACTCCGCCGCACCGAGCATATAAAAGGAGTAGAGGTATAAGTTTTGCGGGTTTCCCACCGGCGTCAGCATACTGCCGAGATTGGCGGCAACCGTTTGCAGCACGACGATCAGCGTCAGATCCCGCTCGCGCCCGGTCATGCCGATCAGCACGACGGCGAAGGGCACGAAGGTCAAAAGCGCCACGTCGTTGGTGATCAGCATGGAGCTGAAAAACGTCATCGCCACCAGCAGCAGCCCCATGCCGCGCGCGGTTTTGGCGCGGGCGCAGACGACGTGGGCAAGATGCGCGAAGGCGCCGGCGTTCCGCAGCCCCGCCACCACCAGCATCAGCGAATAGAGCAACGCAAGCGTGCGGAAATCGACGTAGCCGAGGTATGCGCGGTCCGGCGGCACAAGCGCGCAGCTAAGCGCCGCCGCCAGCGCCGAGACCGCCAGGATCGGCTCTTTTTTCAAAAAACTCGGGATCGCTTTCATACACCGCACCCGTCAAACGCATTTATTTTATAGTTCGGTATTATATCGCGCCTGTCCGGACATTGCAAGCCGGGGATTTTTCTTGCGATCCAGCCTCTTTGCGATTTCTCGGCGCGGCACTTGTTTTTTTCTGTCGCATTGTGCTATAATTAAAATACAGAAGGGTCGGCGAGGCATGATTCGGCGGTTTTCCGCGGATAACGTCGGGATCGGCGAGGGCACAGATTTTATCCGTGATTTTTTTTTCGCGGCGGGGATGCGGGACAAGACGCGCATCAAAGCCGCAAACCACGCCCCTTTTCACTAAAAAGCAGATTCTCGGAGAAGAAGCAATGAAAGAGGTACTTAGAGCAAAGCAGCTGCGCAAGCAGTTCGTCACCGGCGACGTCGTGGTCAACGCGCTGGCCGGCGTCGATTTCACCATCGACGAGGGCGAGCTGGTGGTCGTGCTGGGGCCGTCCGGCTCCGGCAAGAGCACCATGCTCAACATCATCGGCGGCATCGAGACGATCACCTCCGGCGAGCTGTACTATCAGGACGTGGCGGTACATGCGCTGAACAGCGCGGGACTGACGGAGTACCGGCGCAAGTACGTCGGCTTCGTGTTCCAGTTCTACAATCTGATGCCGAACCTCAACGCGCTGGAGAACATCCAGCTGGCGGGAGAGCTGTCGTCCGACCCACTGGACGCGAAGGAGCTTTTGGACGGCGTGGGGCTGACCGAACGCGCGGGCAACTTCCCCGCCATGATGTCCGGCGGACAGCAGCAGCGCGTCGCCATTGCCCGCGCGCTGTGCAAAAACCCCGACCTGCTGCTGTGCGACGAACCGACGGGCGCGCTGGACACCAAGACCGGCGTGGACGTGATGCGCCTTCTGACGGATTTCAACAAGAAATACCGCAAGACCATCATCATCGTGACGCACAACCCCGCCATCGCGCAGGTCGCCAACAAGGTGTACTACTTCCGCGACGGGCACATCGAGCGGCTGGTCGTCAACGAGCATCCGCTGTCCGTGGACGAGGTGGCGTGGTAGATGAAATACTATTCCAAAAATATCTTTCGCACGGTCCTGCAAAACCGCGGCTCCTACATCGGCGCCATCATCATCATCTCCATCGGCGTGATGGTCTTCATCGCCATGACGGAGTTTTTGAACAATCTGAAGCTCGGGCTGGAGGACTACTGCGAGAAAAACGAGTTTGCCGACGTGTTCGCCTCGGTGGAGAACATGCCGCGCGGCAAGCTGGACGACCTGCTGGACATTGAGGGCGTCGACGCGGTGTTTGGTCGTCTGGAGGGCGACGTGCGCCTTCTGCGGGACGAGGGATCGAGGATCATCACGCTGCACCTGATGGGGTGGAGGGCGGACGACTCGATGAACCTGCTCACGCTGCGGCCCGACGCGGAGGACGTATCGGCGGACGAGCTGTACGTCGGCGCAAACATGGCGGACGTGTACGGCTTCGCGCCGGGCGACACGCTCACGCTCGTGGCGAACGGCCGCACGCGGCACTACACCTACGCGGGCAAGGTCCATTCGCCGGAGGGGATGTATCCGCTCGCAAGCGAGTCCGGAGCGCCCGATACCGCGATCTACGATATCGGCGCCATGAACGCGGAGGCGCTGGAAGCGCTGCTCGGCAAGCGGGGCACCGTCACGGCGGTCGGCGTCCGCCTCGCGCCGGGGGTCCGCTTCCCGCAGGTCAAGGCGCCGCTGGAGCAAAAGCTCCGCCCCTACGGCCTGAACGACCTGTACCCGCGCAAGGACCAGACCAGCTACAACGCGCTGATCGACGAAATCGAAAGCTATGAGCTGATTATCGCGCTCCTGCCGACGATCTTTATGCTGGTCACGATGTTCATTCTCTACATCATGCTCAAGAAAATGGTCGACAAGGACCGCCAGCTCATCGGCACGCTCAAGGCGTTCGGCGCCACCAACTGGGAAATCGCGTCGCGCTATCTGCTCCAGGGCGTCGTCATCGGGCTCGCGGGCGGGCTGCTGCCGATCCTCCCCGCGGAGCTTGCCGGACGATATCTGTATATCGACGACGTCAATTACTACGCCATGCCGTATCAAAACTATTCCGTCAACCCCGCGGTCTGGGCAAACGGCATGCTGATCTCGATGGGCACGGCGCTGACGGCGCTGCTGCTCGGCATCCGGGACGTGCTCGTCATCATGCCGGCGGAGAGTATGAAGTCCGCCGCGCCGTCCGGCGGGCTCAGCTTTCGCCTGCCGCGGTGGGTGGATCGGCTGCTCAACCGGCGGCAGAAGATCGGCCTGCGCGCCATTTTCCGCAATCTTCTGCGCAGCCTGGTCATCGCGCTGTCGATCGCGATGCCGTTTAGCATGGTCTCGTCCTTCGGCTCGTTCAACGACGTGCTCACCCAGACGATCTACGACCAGTTCCTCAAGGCGGATACCTACGACCTGCAGGTGCGGCTGGCAAATTACGTCAGCGAGGAAACCGCCGAGTCGATCCTCCGGAAGCTGGAGGGCGTGCGCGCCGCGGAGACCGCCAGCTCCTACCCGGTGAAGCTGACCGCCCGCAACCGGAGCGAGGATGCGCTGCTTGCCGTGATGGACCCTGATTCGACGCTGCAGCGTATCATGGACATCGACAACCAGTTCTTCCTGCCGCGAAGCGACGGGCTGATCCTCAGCGAAGGCTTCGCAAACAAGCTCGGCGTCGCCGTGGGCGACGTGCTGGAGGTCAGCGGCGGCAAGCTGACGCGGGACGAACAGACGGTCCGGATCCCCGTGGTGCAGCTGGTGCGCGTGGGCTTCGGCAGCGGCTGCTATCTCTCGCGGGAGGGTCTGGAGCGCTTTTTCCAAACGCGCTATCAGCCCAACAGCCTGCTGCTCGACGCGGAGCCGGGGCAGCTCGACCGGGTCAAGGAGCAGGTGAACAAGCTGCGCGGCGTCTCCGTCGCGCTGGAGAGCGAACGGATGCTCCAATCCAGCGCGTACGAAATGGACATCACGGTGCTCATGCTCAACCTGTTGGCGGGCTTTTCCCTGATCGCGGGCGTCATCATGATCTATAACATCATCAACATCAGCATGCGCGAGCGGCGCAACGAGTTCGGCACACTGATGGTTCTGGGAATGCGGAGGGACGAGATCACCGAGATCATCGTCTTCGAGCAGGCGATCAACTTTGTTCTCGGCATCCTGATGGGCTTTCCGTTCTCCGAGGCGCTGTGCCGCCTCATCGAGTACGCGGTGGGGACGGACACGCTGTCCGTCGCGATGCACATCCGCCCCACAGCCTATCTCGCCACGTTCGGCATTTGCGCCACGGCAACGATGGCTTCGGTCTATTTCGTGATCCGCGGCGTTTTGGATATTCAACTGACAGAAGTTCTGAAAGCGAGGGATTGAGGAATGAACCTCTTGAAAAAGAAAAACACATCCGCGGCGCAGGAGCAGTCCGCGCCGGAAGCGCAGGCGCAAAAGAAAGCCGCGTCCAAGACTCCCGAGGCGAAGCGCCGCACGCGCAAGCGGGTGATCTACGCGATCGTCGCTCTGGTCATCGTTGCCTGCGTCGCTCTCGCGATATGGGGCGGCCCGCTGGAGGTGCAGGCGGAAACGGTTGCCGCGGCGGAGTTTATCGACAGCTTTACCGAAACCGGCAACGTGAAAAGCGGGCTGGTGCGGGAGCATCTGAGCCCCGCCGACGGCAAGGTGGCCGAGGTGCTCGTCGCGAAAAACAGCGCCGTCAAGGCGGGCGACGTGCTGGTGCGTATCGACGCGACCGCCCTCGCCTATGAGCTGGAAAGCCACCGAAACGCGCTGGGCGGCTACCGCGCGCAGGTGAACGAAAGGATCCGCAGCCTGCGCGCCGAGCTGAACGAGCTGCGCGCCGACCGCGGCAAAAACGTCTACGACAACGCGACCGGAGCCACGCCCGAGGAGTATCTGGCGTCGCTGCAAACGAATCTGGAGGTCGCGCGGCGGCAGGAGTCGCTCGCCCTTGAGGATCTGAACAGCGCGCGGGAGCTGTACGACATCGGCGCGGAGTCGCGCGTCGCCGTGGAAGAGGCGGAGAAGGCGCACATCGCGGCGCAGGGCGAGCGCGCGGAGCTGGAGCGCCGCCTCGCGGAGGCGCGCAAGCGCCTGACCGGCGGAAACGGCGGCTATTACGCCGCGCTTGACCAGGGTTACAGCGCACGCATCCAGGCGGCGCAGGAGGAACTGGACGATTATCTGGCGCTCGCCGCCGCGGACGGCTCCGAGGCAGAGGTCTACGAAAAGCTGAGCCTCGGCAAGCAGATCGCGGAGGAGGAATCCCGCATCCGCGAGCTGGAGAATAAGCTGGAGCGCTGCACTGTCCGCGCGAGCTGCGACGGTTACGTGTCGGAGTTGCCCGCGGCGACGCTGTCCGACGTGTCGGAGGGCGATTTGATCGCGACCGTGCGGGAGCGGGGCGATTTCAAGCTGGAGGTCAACGTGCTGACCAACGAGGAGCCGTTTTTGCACGTGGGCGACGCCGTGACGCTGACGCAGAAGCTCAAGGGACAGTATACGGTCTATGAAGGCGTGATCGGCGAGATCGGCAGCTACGCGGAAAAGTCGCTCTCCGCCACCGGCGCGGAGGAGTACCGCGTGCGCGTGGTGGTGGACATCGCGGAGAACTCCGGCCTGAAGGACGGGTACGAGCTGGAGGCGCGCTTCACCACCTATCGCCGCGACGCGGCGCTGAGCGTGCCGAACAGCGCTCTCTTTAAGGAGAACGGGCAGGACTGCGTGTTCGTGGTCTCCGGTATGCGCGCGCAGCTGCGCCCGGTCGAGGTCGTTCACAAGGCGGCGATCCGGACGGAGCTTGCCTCCGGCGTCTCCGCCGGCGATCGGGTCGTGACCGACGCCAACGTGGAGGGCCTGGCGGACGGCGCGCTGGTCATCGCCTCCACAGACTGACAGGACGGCAGCCGCGCGAACAGGGATCGGCAGCGCGGCGGCGCAGGGAGTTGCGCAGAGAAAACCTATGCAAAACAACTGGTATCGTTTGGACACGGCGGCGCTCATTTTCCCCGCCATTACCCGGCGCGACTGGTCCAACGCCTTTCGCGTGTCCGCCTGCCTGAAGGACGAGGTGGACCCGGCGCTCCTCCAGCAGGCGGTGGACGAGCTGCGCGCGCGCTTCCCGTCCTATTACGTGACGCTGCACCGGGGCGCGTTCTGGTACTATCTTGAGCAGAGCCGCCAGCCGGTGCGGGTACGCAGCGATTACGCCTACCCGCTGACCTTTATGAGCAGCCGGGAGCTGCGGCGCAACTGCCTGCGCGTGCTGCTGTACAAAAACCGCGTCGCGGCGGAGTTCTTTCACGCGCTGACCGACGGATACGGCGGCAGCGTCTACCTCTGCAATCTGATCGCCCGCTATCTGGAACTGAAGGAGGGCGTCTCCATTCCCCGCGAGGGATTGATCCGCGATTTGGGCGAGACTCCGCCGGAGGAGGAGCTGGAGGACAGCTTCCTGAAACACGCGGCGGAGGTTGCCGCCGGGCGGAAGGAGGCGTCCTCCTATCGTCTGCACGGCAGCCGGGAGGAGCGCGGCTTCAAAACGCTGACCACCGGCGTCGTGGAGACTCAGGCCCTGCTCGACGCCGCCCATCGCCGCGGCGTGACGGTGACGGCGCTGCTCGCCGCCGTGATGGCGGAGAGCATCATCGCCATGCAGAACGCCGAGCGGCCGCGCAGGCGCCAGCGTCCCGTGAAGATCACCGTTCCCGTGGATCTGCGCCGCCTGTACGGCAGCCGGACGCTGCGCAACTTTTCGCTGGTGCTCAACGTGGGCGCGGACCCCCGCTACGGCGACTATACACTGGAGGAGCTTTGCCGCAGCATCTACCACCAGCTTTGCGCGAGCGCCACGCCCCAGAACATGGCGGGCATGATCGCCGCCAACGTCCAGCCCCAGCAGCTCATGCCGCTGCGCATCGCGCCGGTGTTCGTCAAGAATCTGGTGATGGACGCGGTGTACCGGCGCAGCGGGGAAAGCGGCGGAAGCCTCAACATCTCGAACCTCACGAGCCTGCCGCTGCCGGAAGCGATGTGCCGCCGCATCGAGCGCATGGAGTTCATCATCGGGCCGCAGCGCAGCTATCCCAACAACTGCTCGGTGCTGAGCTTCGGGGGCAGGACCTATATCAACATGATCCGCAATATCCGCGAGTCCGAGCTGGAACGGCGCTTCTTCTCCCGCCTGGTGGAGCTGGGGATCGCGGTGGAGATCGAGTGCAACAGGAGCTAGGAATGTATTGTGTCAAATGCGGCGTCAAGCTGCAGGAGGGCGTCGGGCGCTGCCCCCTGTGCCAGACGCCCGTATGGGATCCCGAGCCGCGCGAGGAAAGCCGCAGCTATCCCGACACGCTGCCGCGGCAGCACCGGGAGTCGGATCTGCCGGGCGCGGTGGCGCTGACGGTGGTGTGCGCCATTGCGGGCATCGTTACGCTGACGGTATGCTTTCGCCTCTACGGCGCGCTGCGCTGGGGCGGCTATGTGATCGGCGCTCTGCTGCTTTTTTACGTGATCGCGGTGCTGCCGCGCTGGTTCCGCCAGCCCCGGGGCGAGGTCTTCGTCCCGATCGACCATGCCGCGACGGCGCTGTACGTCCTGTACATCTGTCTCAAGACCGGCGGGCACTGGTTTTTGAGCTTCGCCCTGCCGGTGCTCCTGAGCAGCTGCCTCATCTCGACGGCGATGATCTGCCTGCTCAAATATGTAACGGGCGCCCGGCTGTTCATTCTCGGCGGCTTTTTGCTGCTGTGCGGCGGCTTCACGGTGCTGGTCGAGTTCTTTGAGCATCTCAGCTTCGGCGTCGGGATGTTCCGCTGGAGCCCGTACTCCCTGGCGGGCTTCGGCTCGGTGGGGCTTTTTTTGCTGATCGCGGGCATGATCCCCTCGCTGCGCCGGGGACTGGAAAAGCGCTTTTTCTTCTGATTTTTCTTCTGAGGGGCGATATGGGAAAGCATCTCTTTTTGACCGAAAAGCGAAAGATCCCCGTCGGCGACCACAGCATCCGCCTGCTGATCCTCCGCCCGCTGGAGCGGGGCGAGGCGCTTGCGCCGGGCGTGCTCTGGGTGCATGGCGGCGGTTACCAGTCCGGCTCGGCGAAGGACATCTTCGTGACCCGCGCCCTTTCGCTGGTGGTCAAGTTCGGGGCGGTGCTGGTCGCGCCGGATTACCGCCTGTCCAAAATGCATCCCTATCCCGCTGCCCTGCACGACTGCTGGGCGGCGCTGCTGTATCTCAAGGAGCACGCGGAGGAGCTGGGCGTGCGCTCGGATCAGCTGATGGTGGGCGGCGAGAGCGCGGGCGGCGGCATGGCGGCGGCGCTGTGTATGCTCGCGCGTGACCGCGGCGCGGTGAACATCGCCTTTCAAATGCCGCTCTACCCCATGCTCGACGACCGGGACACCCCCTCCTCGGCGGACAACCGCGCGCCCAACTGGAACAGCAAACGCAACCGCAAGGCGTGGCGGCGCTATCTGCGCGCCGCCTACGGGACGGAGCTGGTCCCCTGCTACGCGGCGCCCGCCCGCCGCGAGGACTACAGCGGCCTGCCGCCCTGCTATACCTTCGTGGGAGAGATCGAGCCCTTCTACTGCGAAACGGTGGATTACGTCCGCCATTTGCAGGAGGCGGGCGTGCGCGCGGCGGTCGACGTCTATCCCGGCTGGTTCCACGCTTACGACCTCTTTTTTCCCGCGAAAAAGATTGTGCGCGAGGCCGTCACGCGCTTTGAAGCGCAGGTGCGCTACGCCATCGAGCACGACTTCGCCCCGCAGCGCGAGGAACGCTGAGCTTGGCGCGCGCATGAAAGAACCGCTCCGGGGCAAAGCCCCGGGGCGGTTCTCATTCCGTTGTTCGCCGCGTCGCCGGCGCTTCTGCTTTAGCCCCGGAACGCCTCGCACAGCGGGGCGTAGGTCGCGCCGTCAACGAGCATCAGCTGATAGCCCGACGCGGGAACCGTCAGCCCGAGGCTCGACGGCGCTTTGTCCGCGCAGTCCGCGCCGATCGTCACGCTTTGCATCCCCGTCATGCGCCCGCCGCTGTAGGCCGCGCAAATCAGCACCGCGCCCTTCGGGGCGTAGACCTTGCCGTTTGCGAGGGAATAGTCGTGATACGCCGCGGTCACGGTGACAGCTTTGGCGGGCATCGTGAACGTGGTCGCGGCGCTGTATGCGTCGGCGAAGGTCACGCCGTCGCCGCTCGTCCACTTGTCGAACACCTTGCCCGTTTCCGGCTCGTTCGCGGTGACCTTCACCGTCGCGCCCTCCACCGCCGTTGTCTTGTCCGCCTTGCCGTTTTTGACCGTGACGGTAAGAAGGCGCAGCTCCGCCTCGCCGCCGTCGTTCCGCATGAAGACATAGCGCGCGTCGTCGCTCTTGAAGAAATCGGCGGGGTCTTTGCCGCTCATGTACTTCTTCCAGCCGCTCGTGAACACACCGGCGGCAAAGTTCGGGGGCATCGTCACGCCGATGTATGCGCCGCCGCCCGTCAGCGGGCTTTTAACGATGATGGGCTTGACGCTGCCGTCAGAATTTGTTTCCAGCCGGGCATTGCTCGCCGTGCCGCCGGTGTAGACGCCGTTTTTGCCCTTTTCGCCGCCCTTGACGTTACCGCTGATGTCCGCGCTGCCGCCGACGGTGATGCTGCAATAATGGCAGTCCACGCCGCCGCCGTCTTCGTCCGCGTTGTTGCCGGTGATGACGCCGCCGGTCATTTCAAAGCCTAAGAACGAGTCAAGGTATACGCCGCCGCCGTACTGCGCGGTGTTGCCCGAGATCGTGCCGCCGATCATGGTGAACCCAGCGGCGTTCGTGTACACATACACGCCGCCGCCGTTGCTCGCGCTGTTGTCCGAGATCACGGCGTCGCCGCTCATTGCGAACCTGCCGCTGGTTTCGACGTACACGCCGCCGCCGTCTCCCGCGGTGTTGCCGGAGATTGTGCCGCCCTCCATGGTGAACGCGCTGTCTCTATCGACGCACACGCCGCCGCCTTCGCCCGCGGTGTTGCCCGAGATCGTGCCGGTCTCCATGGTGAACGCGCCGTTGTATTTGACGTGCACGCCGCCGCCGGCTGTGTCCGCGTTGTTGCCGGAGATCGTGCCGCCGGACATGCGGAACGTACCGCCGTCTTGCACGTAAACGCCGCCGCCGTAGATGTTCGCGGTGTTGTCCGAGATCGTGCCGCCCTCCATGGTGAACCCAGCGGCGGTTTTGTGCACATACACGCCGCCGCCGTAGTTCGCGGCGTTGCCGGAGATCGTGCCGCCGGACATGCGGAACGTACCGTACTCGTCCACGTACACGCCGCCGCCGTCGTACGCGGTTTTGCCGCCGGTGATCGTGCCGGTCTTGTCCTGGCTGCTGTCCGTGAGCGTCAGCGTGCCGCTGACCGTGATGACGCTGCCGTTGTCCGCGCTGTCTTTGTCCGCGAGCCCGCGGTTGATGGTGTAGCCGTTCAGGTCGAGCGTGGCGTTCACGTCGCTGCCGACCGTCAGCGCCGCGCCGGTGGTCACGTCGCGCAGCAGCGTGACGGTCTGCCCCCCGGTCGCCGCGTTGAGCGCGGCCTGCACGGTGGGGTAGTAGTCTCCGTCAACGATCCTCGCCTCGCAGAGCTGGAGCGTCTTTCCGTCGAGCTGCTCGATCTGCTCGTTCGTCAGCGTTCCGGTGTAGACGTTCGTGCCGTCGGTCATCACCTGGCCGCCCGCGATCGTCACGCCGGTGAAACCAGAAAGCACAGTGTAATCTCGCGTTTTCAGACTGAGAAAATCGTCCGCGGTCCGAAAACCGATCTTGGCTGTTCCGCTGCCGCTGTCGCTGTTGATCCCGCCGGTATCTCCTTGCACGGTGACCCGCCCGCCGGTCATGCAGAAGCTGCCGCAGCAGATACCATAGTCGCTGCTGCTCATTGCCGTAATGGCGCCGCCGTGGATCGTAAGGCTTTTGTTGACGTTGACGCCAAAATTGCCGGAACAATCGCTGACGATCGTGCCCGTGCCGCCGGCCTGGCCGTAGATCGTCAGGCTGCCTTTGCAGTGTATGCCGGGCGCGGTGAGGGTGCAGCCGTCGGCGAGGATGATATAGACGTCGTTTGCGTTGTTTGCGTTAAATATCAGCCGGCTCCCGGTGCGGGTAACGTCTCCGTCCACGACGTACCAGCCGGCGGGCAGTTCTCCCGGTTCACTGCCGGTTATGGGGGTCGGCGCGTCGTTGCCCGCGATACCGTCCGTCACCGTGTTGTACGTTCTGCCGTCCTCGCCGACGTAGTCCACGCCGGACGCCTCCGCCCGCGCGCCCTGCGCGCTCCACGCCGCGACGCCCAGCGCCAGACAGAGCGCGAGCAGGACGGACGGGAGCCTTCCCGTGTGTTTCATACCAGATTCCTCCGATGCGTTCGATTTCGCATGAGACCATACATGTTATTTTATATGCGCCGGCGGAGAAATGCAAGAAAAAATCCGGCGGGCGGCCTTGAGGGCGTACTCCTCAAAGCCGTTTGCGCCTCAAGCCCGCATGGTTAAAGGGTTTCCGCTCTCGCGTCAAACGGATTATCCGACTATTTATCCGATTTTTGCAAAGATACCGATTTATGAAAGTGTGCGAAAAGTTGAAAAAGAGGTGCGGTTATTCAATCGGAAACACGATCCCGAAATCGGCGCGGATGGAGTCCATCTGTTCCATCATGCGGAGTGTTTCGGCGGGGGCATCTCCGGACATTCCAGCGCGCCTGACTCGATATTGCTTCAGCAAGCAGCCGCTTTTTCTCCTTTGCCCGCGAGAGCATCCGCCTTGCCTTACCGCGTTCGCCGCGAACGCCTTTTCGCAGAGTATATTCACAGCTGGAGCAGTTGTCACATTCATAGTGGGTAATGGTGCTTGCGAAGCCGGATTTGCTTTTCCGTTGGCTCTCATATTTGGCTCGGAGTTTTTGCCCGGCCTGGCAAGTATATTCGTCCCGCTCGACATCATAGGCCATGTTCTCCCGCAAGGCCATGTTGCTCTTGTATTTCTTCGTTTTACTCCGCTCATAGTTCTGTGGTTTAATGTATGCTCAATGTGCTTGACCGCTTCGTGAACGCGGATACCGAACCGACAAAGCAGGAGCGGGGCGAGCTGGCGAAGTCGCTGGCGGATTACATATGCATTGACTGCGTGCCGGACAGCCGTGTGGGGGACGAGACGTGCTTTCGGTATGCGATGTGCGCGGTCAAGGCGATCGTGCCGGAGAAGGATTTTGGGAGCTTTATCGAGCGCGTCAACGTCGGACGAAGCCCCAAGGTCAAGGCGGCGGACTTTGACAGGGAACCGGCGGCCCCGAAAAAAGCGCAGGAAGCGCCGGCGCAGGAGCTGGTACGGGAAACCGAGCCGCAGTGACCGGGATCAGAGAAGAAACGACATACCACACAGCACAACGCTCCGCAAACAAACCTGCGGAGCGCTGCGCTGTGTTTTTTTGCGGGCGGTAAGGCGGACAGGCCGGGGCACGGGCGGAATTCGCTGCATTTGACGGGATGAAAGGCAACGGATGATGCAGATCCAACGCTCGCGCCGCAACGTTTACAGAATCTTAACATATCTCTTGCATTTCATAAATAGATGTGATATTTTTTATCAGAATTCTCTGTTTTGAGTGTTTGATTCTCTGTCGGACAGAAAAATTTGCGGGTGATTTTCATGTTTGGATTGAATGCTCATTTCAGCGCGGACAGCGTGTACATTGACGAGTGCGCGTACAAGGCGAATGAGGTTCTGACCTTCTGCCTCAATCTCTCGATGGGTGATCTGGAGGGGATCGTTTCCAGGCTTTTGTGGCTGCGCGGGAAGGTGCAGCTTCCAATGGGAGGGGATCAGGACTGCTGCGGCGCCTATGACGGCTATGTGCAGGAGGCGCAGAACCTGTTCTATCGCATCGGCAATCTTGCGCTCAAGATACCCGTATACAAAAAGCATCTGCGTGATGTGACAGGCATTCCCTGGCTCGTGGAGACGCTGAACAAGTTTTCCTATTGGGATGAGGCGGAAGACGAGCACTTTGAGCCCGACGTGCGCACATTGGAGAGCGACGATCCCAACATTGTT
>CACZCL010000008.1 GCA_902779695.1 Oscillospiraceae bacterium
CATGCCGAGCTCCGGGTTTTCGCTGTCCTCCAGCATGGCAAGGCACACCGCCGTCACCAGCGAGCGCGCGCCGCGCTCCCACATCTGGTCCTTCTCGTTCGTGATGGGAACAAGCCCGCCGACGAGATCCTGCAGGTCCTCGTACAGCTCGTCGAAGATCTTCTGCTTGGCAAGGTTCACGTCGTCCCTGCAATGCTCGAGATCGGCGTAAGCGTTCCCGTTCCATTCGACCCACGGCGCGCCGGGCTCCGCGTCGCCGTCCAGACGGCGCAGCTCCGGGTAATCGTCCATGCTGTCCACGTGCCCGATCATTCCGTCGTCCGCGTGAACGCTCTCCTGATACGCGTCCCAAATCGGTTCGAGAGGGTTCCACCTGCTCGACGAGTACGTATCGCGAAGATCCAGCACCATGACCTCGTAGCCGCGCTCCTTCAAAAAGCCGGAGTGGAGGTCGAACAGCTCGCCCTTGGGGTCGGTCATGATCATCGACGAGCCGCAGTTGGTGGCGGCGATGCACTGGATCATGGGATTGATAAAGGTCGTCGTTTTGCCGCTGCCCGTAGCGCCGATGACCAGCGCGTGGACGCCGGGCTTCCAGTTGCCCTCCAGCTTGCCCTTCTTGTTCAGCACCGCCCGCGCCGGCACGCCGTCCACCTTCGACTCCGCGAGCGTCTCGTAGGTGAACGTGGGGAAATACTTGTCGCGCTCCTTGTCGGTGAGAAAGCGGCTGTTTTCAAGGCTTCCCTCGATGCGGTTCTCCTCGCCGCTCTTGCCGCCGAGAAGGCCGTTCCGAAACACGCCGCCGAAGCCGCCCGCCAGCGCGTAGCACGCGGTCAGCACCATGACGAACGCGAGGCCGGCGCCCCAGGTCGCCGGCTCGATCAGGAGCCGCGGGCGAAATACCCACCCCGCTCCGGAAACGATGGCGTCCACGTTCTCCACCGTGGCGCGGGCAAGCGTGCCGAGTCCCAGCGCCCCCACGAGAAAAATGAGCAGATAGAGCGCCAGCGTACCCGCCTTTTTTGACGATATGCGCTCGGCCAAGCCGCCGCGCAGCTTTTTCAGTTTGTCCGGCATACGCCGCCTCCTCGTATCAGAAGATGGGTACCGTCTCGCCCAGATCAACAGGCCGCTGCCGCTTCACGAAATACGTCGTCACTCTCACAGCCGCGACGTTCGGCTCCGCGGCGTTCGGCTCCGCGGCGGACGGCTCCGCAACGATGGAAAACGTCTGGTTCCACGGGACCGTCAGCGCCGGCAGGCCGTTCAGGGTGATGACGCCGTCCCGCACGGTCACCTTTCCGTCCAAATCAATGCCCTGGGAGAAGAAATACGATTCCAGATAGGCGTCAAAGATCGGCTGAAACTCCGCGTCGCTCAGGCGCTCCACGTCGGGGTGCTCCCGCAGATACTTGACCAGATACTCGTCGCGCAGCGTTTGGGTCTTGGGGTCGGAGAAGAGGACCTCGCGCCGCGTGACGGTCTTTCCCGTGCCGGACAGATGGTAGCCCAGCTCGCTCCGTGGCGCGCGCAGGACCTCGCGGGAGGAGGATTCGTCGTGGTAAAACACCTTGGCAAGCCGGCTTTCCGGTCCTGCCGCGGCGTCGCCGAAGCTGCCGTAGTTTCTGAAGCGGCTTGTGTCCCCGCAGACCGCGCCGTCGGCAATGCTGACCCTGCCGTAGGGGAGGTTTCTGTCTGTGCTGGAACCGGGACTGTACATCCATGCCTTGAGACCATTGTAAAGATAGTCGTATATCCGCTGGCTTTGCAGGACGGAACGAACCGTCGTTCCCGCAACCACATACGCGCCGCTCTGGTTGTTGATCAGGTTCTTCTTAGTCGCCGTAAAATTCTCGCTGGCGATGGTGCCGTAGTTGTACACCACGCCGCCGGTGAGATAGATGCCGTTCAAGCCGCCGCCGTAGGCGATGCCGCCCCGTTCCACCACGACAGTGCCGGCGCTGGAAATGCCGCCGCAGTTCATTTTTTTCGTATAAAAGGGGACAATCACCCCTTTATTCCGCACGACCAGCAATCCGCCCTGCTCCACGACGATCTTCCCGTCGTTGAGCAGGAGGCCGGCGACCGTCAGCACGCCGCCGTTCGCCACGCGCAGCGTCACCCCCTCCGGGATGTAGCTGATGGGGCGACCCATGGTCGTCGCCTGATCGTTCAGCACGGTGAAGTCATGGGTCAGCGCCGGGACGGGGACTGCCTTGCCTACAAAGACTTTATCAAAAAGCTCCTTGTCACTGTCGGACAGGATGATCGTGCTGCCATGGAACACCACGTCCTCATTGTCGCCGTCGTAGTCGCGGTTCCACATTCTGAACTTATAGCCGTCAGCGGAAAAGCGCCAGGTGGTCGTTTCCTGCGGGCGCACCACGAAGCAGGTGTCCCGGACCTTGTGCCCGCCGTAGGTCTGTCCGCCGTAGGACTTGCCGGGCCCCAGGTACTCGCCGGGGCCGTCCGCGCCGTTGGAGACGTTGAGGACCACCTTGGGATGGTTGTCGGAATCCTTGCCCTTGTACTGCACCCAAGGGGTGTTATAGGTGCCGATGGTGGCAAACCAGGGGGTCGTGCTGCTCCATAAATCCCGGAAATCGTCGAACTGCCGGTCGTAAACCGAGGGCATACCGACCAGGTTGTAATCGTTCTTTTCCCAGCGCCAGTTGTCCTTGGTGGCGCACATAAAGTACTGGGTTTTGTTGCTCTTGTAGCTCATCAGGATGGGGTGCGGCCCGTCGCTGCACCGACTGCTGAAAAAATCATCAGAAGCCGTGGCCTTCTCCCACGCCACGAAGGTGACCGTGCCGTCCGCCGCGACGACGTCCGCCGCCCGCGCCTTCGGCGTCAGCGCGCCGCCCTCCCACAGCAGAATCAGCGCGAACAGCAGAGACAGCGTCCGCCGCGCGCGCCTTCTCATTTGCGTATGCTTCATGTTCTTCCTCCTCTGAGGCTTTTCGATCCCGTGCTCCGTCTTGACAGGCGATACGCCGCGCGGCGCGCAAAAGCGGCCGCCGCCCCTCTTTGTCGGAATCGCCAAAAAATCGGCGCGCGCCATTGTGCGGCGCGTCCGAAGCAGCGCGCCGCGTTGCGGGGCAAATTTTCTCCAGCGCACATTTACCCTATTTTTGATTATATCGCCTTATTTGACAAAAAAACAATAGATTGCCACAGAACGTGGCAATCTGTGCGTCATTTTGGGCTGTATCGGTAAGCCGGGCGCTTGCCAGCCGAATTGGTGCGTTCTCCATCCACCTTACCTGACAGGGCAAGACAGGCAGCGGGCGAACACCTTGTGTTCTACTGGGACTGGTTGAGAAGGGCACTTCAGAAACAAACATTTGACTACCTGCCGCGCGGGGCGTATCATACAAGCATGGTATGTCCCGCGCGGAGAAAGGGGGTAAGTATGCCGCGCAAGAGAGCGATCGGCCGCGGGGCCGGCGGAAGCTGTTTCAATTTGCTCCGGGCGCCCTTCACGGGCTGCCTGAGCCTCGGCGTGCGGCCCCTGGGCCGATAAATGGCGACGGCGTTGTGATCGTCCGACGGGACGGCGTAGCCGCCGGATTACCGTATAATGGAATACAAAGAAAGGAAAAACTTATGTTTCCCTGCTATAACATGGCCACGACAATGTCGGGCGCGACTCTGGAGGAAGATATTATTCTTGCGGCAGGCGCCGGCTTCCGCCACATTGAGCTCAGAAAAGAAAAGCTTCTGAACTATTTGCAGCGGGGGCACTCGACGGAGGAGCTCAAGCGTCTTCTGGAGGAAAAGAATATCAAGCCCGTGTGCATCAATGCGCTCTCGGACGTCGGCTTCAACAAGGGGCAGGCGCGCCTGACGGTGCAGGAGCTCTGCCACATGCTCTGCTATGTGGGACGGTCGGTCGGCTGCCCGGATCTGGAGGTGATCGCCAGCTTCCGCGCCCCCACCGACGACTATGAAACGGTCGCGGCGGAGACCGCGGACGCCCTGACGGCGCTGGGCAAGATCGCCGCGGAATACCACATGCGTCTCGCGCTGGAATACATGGGGGTCCCGAAATGCAGCGTGCGAACTTTCGCACACGCGCTGGACATCGTGAACCGGGTCGGCAGAGACAACGTCGGCCTGCTCAGCGACACCTGGCACCATTTTGCGGGCGGGTCGAAGCCGGAGGATATTCTCAATGCCCGAGGAGATCAGATCTTCGTCGTTCATGTTGGCGACGCTCCGGACAAGGCACCGCTGACGCTCCGCCGGAGCGAATGCGTCTTCCCCGGCGACGGCGCCGCTCCCATCGCGGAGATGCTTCGCGCCCTGCGGCAGATCGGCTATGACGGCGCCGTATCGGTGGAGGTCTTCGACGAGGCAGTTCAGGCGATGCGGCCGGAGGAATGCATCCCGCTCGCCTATCAAAAAACCGCCGCGGCGCTGAAGGCCGCGGGCGTGGGCTGACCTGTTCCCGAAAGAAAACGCCTCACGGTCATAAAAAACTCACCCCGCCCGAAGGCGGGGTGAGTTTTTTATGGCTGAAAGTCCGCCGGCGGCGGCTCGATCAGTAGCACTCGCGATAGATGGCCTCTTCGCTCGCAAGATCGAAGGGATAGTAGGCGTTGGTCATCAGGCGCTGCTGATTCGCTTCCACGCTGAGCGGGAACTCCTTGAAGTCCGCCTCGGTGAAGCCGCAGTCGCGCAGCGGGCGCAGCGGCAGCACGCGCTGCAGCAGGTCGCAGAGATAGGTGATGGCCTCCTCCGCCTTGCAGCCGGTGATGCGGGCGACGAGCTCCTTGAAGCGCATGATCTCGCCGGTGGGGTTGTTGCGGTCATAGTAGCGCAGGATGGCGCCAAAGAGCATGTAGTTGCTCTCGCCGTGCGGCACATGGTAAGTGCCGCCGAGCGGGAAGCTCATGCCGTGGACGGGGCCGCAGCCCGCCTTGAGGAAGGCAATGCCGGCGAAGAAGGAGGCGGTGACAAACTCGTCAAGATAGTCAAAACGCGCGTCCTGTCCGTTTTCGTCGATGCGGCGGAAGCCCTCCAAAATCATCTCCATGGCGCGGACGGAGAACATCTCGGACGTCATCGTCTTGCGGTGGGGGCTGAGGAAGGACTCGGTCGCGTGCACCAGCGCGTCGATGGCGGAGCAGGCGAAGGGCTTATAGGGCAGCGTGCGGATCAGCTCGGGGATCAGGCAGACCTTGTTGGGGATGATATCGTCGGACACAAGGCCGAGCTTGGTCTCGCCGCCGGTCAGCTTGCCGTCGATCTCCGTCTTGACGATCGCAACGGAGATGTTGGTGCACTCCGAGCCCGTGCCGCAGGTGGTGGGGATGGCAATGACATCCTTTTCATGCTGCACGGGGAAGCGCTTGTAATACAGGTTGTGCACGGTGTCGGGGCGCTTGCAGCCCAGCAGCTTGCACAGATCCATGATCGCGCCGCCGCCCACGGCGATCACGCGGTCATAGCTGTCGTAGGGAATAGCGTCGTACATGGTCTGGATCATCGCCTCGGAGGGCTCGCCGGCGCCGAACTTCTCCTGAAACACGAAGCTGCACTTGAGACCCAGATCCTTCATAAACGGGGTATAGATAAACTCGTTGGTCAGCACGACGTCGCGCTCGTTCAGCTTGAACTCCTCCGCCATATCGGCAAAGGTCTTAAACTTATAGACGGTGGGGGCGAAAATGATTTCGCGCTTGTCAGCCATCAGGCTGGCGGAAAAAGCATCCATTGCCATAGTGGTTTCTCCTTATCTAGTAATACTTATTTGCGGGAAACGGCCTTTTTCACCGCCGCGACAATATTGGCGGCGCGCAGGCCGTACTCGTCCATCAGGAAGCTCTGCGGACCGACCTGTCCGAATTCATCCTGCACGCCCACGAACTCCTGCACGGTGGGCAGGTTCTTCGCGAGGCAATTGGCGACCACGCTGCCGAGGCCGCAGACGACGTTGTGGTTCTCTGCGGTGACGATTGCCCCGGTCTCGCGCGCCGCCTTGAGCACCAGCTCCTCATCCAGCGGCTTCCAGGTGAACATGTCGATCACGCGGACGTTCACATTCTCGCTCTTGAGCTGTTCGTATGCCTTCAGCGCCTCGTCGACCATGATGCCGGAGGCAATGACCGTGGCCGCGTCGGAATCGCTCTCATGCAGCACCACGCCCTTGCCGACGGCAAACTCGGTGTCGTCGCCGTAGACCTGAATAATGTCCTTGCGGACAAAGCGGGTGAAGGTCACGGCGTCGATGTCCGCCTGCGCGCGGGTGAGGAACGCGAGCTGTGCGTAGTCGCAGGCGTCGAACACCACCGCCTGTGGGATGGAGAGATACATCGCCGCGTCCTCCAGCGGCATGTGCGTACCGCCGTTGAAAGCGGCGGTGACGCCCGCGTCGCTGCCGAGCACGTGCACGGGCAGGCCGGCATAGGCGGCGCTCATATAGATCTGGTCATAGATCCTGCGGGAGGAAAAAGTGCCAAAGGAATGCAGATATACCTTCTTGCCGGTGGCTGCGAGCCCAGCGCACACGCCCGCGGCGTTGCCCTCGGCGATGCCCGCCTCCAGCGCGCGCTCGGGATAGGCGGCTCTGAGCTGCTTGGTGTTCACGCAGCCCATCAGGTCGCAGTCGACATAGCAGATGCTTTTGTCCTTCGCCATCATGTCAAGAAGCGTCAAAGCCATGGCGTCGCGGCAGGCGCGGCTGTCCTTCTCATGCTTACCGATCAGATTCACTTTCATTTCGCTCACCTCCTCACTTCGTCAGTTCAGCCAGGGCCTTTTCGGAGGCTGCGATAGCCTCCTGCCACTGCTCCTCCTTTGGCTGGGAGGAGTGGTCATGCTTAGGCTCGGCAAAAAGCGCGCCCTTGCCCTTGATGGTGTTGAGCACGATGGCGGAGGGCACGCCCTTCTTCCCGAGGGCGTTCTGAATGGCGTTGTAGATCGCCTCCACGTCGTGCCCGTCGACCGTCTGCGTGTACAGGCCGAAGCCCTCGATCTTCGCCGCAAGGTTTCCATGGTCCAGAATATCCGCGGTCTGACCGTCAAGCTGATAGCCGTTTTGGTCGAAGAAATAGACGATGTTGTCCAGCTTGTGGGCGCAGGCAAAGTGCAGCGCCTCCCAGACCTCGCCCTCGTCCGCCTCGCCGTCGCCGATGACGCAGAAAACGCGGCTGCTGCGGCCGTCAAGCCGGTTGCCCAGCGCCGCGCCCGTGGCGGAGGACGCGCCCTGGCCCAGAGAGCCGGTGGTCAGATCCACGCCGGGGGTCAGCTTCCGGTCGGTATGGCTGGGAAATTTGGTATGGGGCTGGTTGAGGGTATAGGCGTCTTCGATGGGATAGAAGCCCATCAGGCCCAGCGTGGCATAGGCGACGGGGCCGGCATGTCCCTTGCTCAGCACCAGCCAGTCGCGGTCCTCCCAGCGGGGGTTCTTCGGGTCGAATTTCATGACCTCGCCGTACAAAACGGCCATCAGATCCGCCAGGTCGATCGCACCGCCCACATGGCCGAAGCCGCGGGAGTGGATCACCTTCAACGTCTCCAGGCGGATCCTGGCGGCGAGGATCTCAAGCTTTTTCTTATCCATGGTTCCTCCTTACTTGTAGATCTCAGGTTTTTCCATCGTCTCGACCTTTCGGAACTGCGACGTGCCGCGTGAGGCGTTGAGCGCGTCGCCGGCGACGCACGCCACATAGCCGTCCCACGAGGACGGGCCGGTGAGCTTCCCGTTGTGAACGGACTCCACCCACTTGCAGAACTCGATGTCGTACGCCTCGATGAAGCGCTCCTTCCAGTCGGTCATAATGGGCATACACTCGGCGGGCTTCACGCTGTCCCAGCCGGCGGGGCGGGAGCGGCACACCACGGCGTAGGGGTCGGGCAGCTTGACGGTTCCGTTTTCGCACACGACCTCGCACTGGATATCATAGCCATAGCCGTCGGCGACCTGGACCTCGACGTCGATGAAGCAGCCCTTCTTGGTGCGCATGAGCATCACCTGCGGGTTGTCGTAGCCCTTGTTGGAGTTGGCGCTCTGGCGAACTTTGACGCACTGCACGTCCTCGTACTCGTCGTCCAGCAGCCAGCGGCAGATGTCGAGCTCGTGAATGGCAACGTTGGTCACGCCGTTTTCGGTCTTAAAGCCGGGACCCTGCGCGACGTTGCGGTGGCACGCCTTGATGACCAGCGGCGCGCCGATCTCGCCGGAGTCGATGATGCGCTTCATCTCGGCATAGCCGCGGTCATAGTGGCGCATGAAGCCAACCTGCACCATGCGTTTGCCGAGGGCGACCTCGGCGTTGATGATCTCCTCGCAGTCCTTCGCGTTCTGGCTCAGCGGCTTTTCGCAGAAGCACCACTTTTTCGCGGCCAGGACCTTCATTACATAGTCGTGGTGCGTCGGGTCGATGGACGTGATGACCACGGCCTCCACCTCGGGGTCGAGGATCATGCCGTCGCAGTCGCTGCCGAAGGAACGGATGCCGTATTTCGCGGCAGTTTCGTCGGCGGCGGCGGCGACATAGTCGGAAACCGCGACCACGGTGGCGCCGGGAACCGTCTCGATGATGCGGCGGCAGTGGTCCTTGCCAATGGCGCCGCATCCGATCAGGCCGATCTTCAAAACCTTATCCATACTCGTATCTCCTTTGTTTTTTATAGTTAGATTGATAACAGCGGATGAATCAATACTTGCGCGCGGTCTTGACGTGGGCAAGATGGTCTTCATACGCGGCGACGTTTTCGGGGCGCTCGGAAACCTCCGTGTCGCCCACGCGCCACCATGCGCCATAGCCGTCCGTCATGGTCTTGGGCAGCACCTTGATGTCGAAAAGCACGGGCGTGTCCTTGATCTTGCGGGAATCCGCAAAGGCGGCGCGAAGCTCCTCCATCGTGCGCACGGTATAGCTCTTGCAGCCGTAAGCCTCGGCGACCTTGGCATAGTCGATATTCATGAAGTCACCGAACAGGCCGTCCTTGTTGCGGTAGCGCAGCTCGGTGCAGAGCACCTTGTTGCCGTGGCCGACCTGCAGGTTGTTGATGCAGCCGAAGCTCGCGTTGTCGAACAGGCACACATTGATCTTCTTGTGCTCCTGGCAGGCGGTGATCAGCTCGCTGTGGAGCATATTGAAGCTGCCGTCGCCCGCGAAGGCATAGACCTCGCGCTTGTCGCCGATGGCGAGCTTTACGCCCAGCGCGCCCGCGATCTCATAGCCCATGGTGGAATAGCCGTACTCCATGTTATAGGTGTCCGCCGCGCGCGCGCGCCACATGCGCTGCATATCGCCCGGCAGGGAACCCGCCGGCGCCATCATCGCGTTGATCGCGCCGAGCGCGGCGGTCTGGGTAAGCTGTGCGTTGAGATCCTTCGCAAAGCGGTGGACAGACTCCTTGTTGCTGTCGTTCACGAGCGGGACCCATTTCTTGGTGCTGGCATAGGCAAAGTTGTCCAAGCGGTCCAGCTCCTTCTCCCACGCCTTCTTTGCCTTGGCGATCTCCTCCTTGTACGGCGCCTTGTAGTCCTTGAGCAGCTTGGCAAGCCGCGGCAGGGTGTCCTTGGCGTCCGCCACGACGGGAACGGCGTCCATCTTGAGCGCCTGGAACTCGGAGACGTTGATGTTGACGAACTTGCACTTGTCGGAGAACAGCCACTTCGACGCGGTGGTAAAGTCGGTGTAGCGCGTGCCGACGCCGATGACCACGTCCGCCTTCTTGGCGATCTCGTTCGCGGCGGAGCAGCCCGTCACGCCGATGCCGCCGAGGTTGAGCGGGTGATCCCACACGACGGCGGACTTGCCGGACTGGGTCTCGCCGAACGGGATGCCAAACGCCTCGGCAAAGGCGCGAAACTCCTCATGTGCCTCGCTGTAGCGCACACCGCCGCCGCAAATCAGCAGCGGGCGCTTGGCGGAACGGATGACCTCCGCCGCGTCACGCAGCGCGGCCTCGGTCGCCGGACGGCGCTCCAGACGCCATACGCGCTTTTTGAAGAAGCTCTCGGGATAGTCGTAGGCCTCGCCTTCCACGTCCTGCGGCATGGCGATGCAGACCGCGCCTGTGTTGGCGGGGTCGGTCAGCACACGGAACGCGGAGATCATCGCGCTCATGAGCTGCTCGGGGCGGACGATGCGATCCCAGTAGCGGCAAACCGCCTTGAACGCGTCGTTTGTGGAAAGCGACAGGTTGTGGATCTGCTCCACCTGCTGCAGCACGGGGTCGGGCTGGCGGCAGGCGTACACGTCGCCGGGCAGCACCAAAAGCGGCAGGTTGTTGGCAGTGGCAGTCCCGCAGGCGGTCACCATGTTGGCGGCGCCGGGGCCGACGGACGAGGTCGCCACCATCATCTGCTTGCGCTTGGTCTGCGCGGCAAAGGCGACCGCGGCCTGCGCCATGCCCTGCTCGTTCTTGCCCTGGTAGATCTCAAGGTGCTTCGCCTCCTGTGACAACGCCTGCCCGAGACCCACCACATTGCCGTGGCCGGGGATGATGAACAGGCCGCGCACGAAGCGGTGCTCCTTGCCGTCCACCTCAAGATACTGGTTTTCGAGGAAGCGCACCAGCGCCTGCGCCATGGTCAAACGAACGGTATTCATAGTATGTTACCTCCCTGCTGCATCAGCCTTGAAAAATGTGGTCGTTCGCATCCGGCTTCCAGAGCCAGCTGTGCTCCTTGTCGTCCACACGGGTCTTTTTCCACGGGTCGCCGGGCAGATGGCGGATACCCCATGCGTAGCACATGGCGTAGCCCGGCGCGCACACCTGCGAATGGAAGCCATGGTTGATCACGGCGCAGCCGTTGTGTTCGGTCTTGTAGACGTCGCCGTTGGCAAAGCCCGCGCCGAAGCCCTGGGGATAATCAAAGCGATAGAAATAGACCTCCGGCTGGGGATGGTGGTGGGGCGGATAGGACGACCAGCGCCCCGGATGGTTCAGCACCTCGCCGAGCACCATGTTGGAAAACGGCGCGTTGTCATAGTCGAAGAAGGTCTTGATCTCGCGGCGCATACAGCCCAGCAGCTCCCCCTTCGCGCCGGCGTGCTGGGTCTGCACGGTCTCGGGCGTATACAGCACGCTCTGATATTTGTTCTCGTTAAGCGTGTCCTGCATATAGAGCTCGCAGTGGCTGTGCGCCGTAAGCGTGATCTTTGTCCCGCGGCTCGCCAGCAGGCAGTACGCCTCGTGATGGAAGCAGTCGGGGCGATCCGCCTCAGCGGTCTGCCCGTCCCACGCAAAGGTCACCTTGCCCTCAAAGAGCAGGATCGCGACCTCGTGGTCCTCGCTTTCGTAGGTATAGACGTCGCCGTCCTCCATCAGCAGCAATCCCACGTTCATCATGGTGCCCATGTAGTTGACGGATTCATCAATATAGGCGTTGTAGCCGTTGTGCAGCTCGCCGTTCTTGTTGAAGTAGGTCATGGTTCTCTCTCCTTACAGTCCCGTGTGCTCGCGGATGTATTTGCGGCCCTTCATCGCGTACTCCAGCGGATTTGCCTTGGCGGGATCCTGCTCCGCCTCCACCAGCAGCCAGCCCTCGTAACCGGCGTCCGAGAGCACCTTGAACACCGGGTCAAAATCCACATCGCCGTCGCCGGGAACGGTAAAGGCGCCGTTGCGCACCGCCTGGAGAAAGCTCCAGTTGTTCTCACGCACCTGCCGGACCACGTCGAGGCGCATATCCTTGAGGTGGACATGGCCCACGCGATCGACGTACTTTTTGAGCATGGCAAGAGGGTCCTCGCCGGCAAAGGTGAAGTGGCCCGTGTCGTAGCACAGGAACACATAGCGCGGATCCGTGCCGCTCATCATGCGGTCCGTTTCCTCGCTGGTCTGCACCACGGTCCCCATGTGGTGATGGAAGCAGAGCTTGAAGCCGCGGTCGGCGGCGATCCTGCCGAGCTTGTCAAGCCCCTCGCACAGAAGCTTCCACTCCTGCTCGTCCATCACGTGCTTGTGCCCCCCGGTCAGGATAGGCACGTCCGTCTTGCCCTGAATGGAATAGCTCTGCTCGCTGACGTTGATGCGGTTGGCGCCCACCGCCGCCAGGAAGTCCAGATTGGCGGTGAAGTCCTTCTCCTCCTCGGCAAAGGGGCGGGTAAGCAGGAAGGACGAATACCAGCGGCTCGCGATGCGCATACCGCGCAGGTCGAGCGCCTTCTTGAGCTCCGCGGGGTCCTTGGGATACTTGTTGCCGATCTCGCAGCCCGTGAAGCCGGCCAAAGCCATCTCGCTGACCGTCTGCTGGAAGGTGTTTTCCGCGCCCAGCTCCGGCATATCGTCGTTGCACCAGCCGATCGGCGCGATGCCCAGATTTACTTTCGTTGCGTCAAACATGATGATCCTCTCCTTGTAAAATAGTTTACTGCGCCGCCATCTTGCGCGCCTTCGCCTCCATCTTGTTACGGAAGACGTCGACGGTGACGGCGAGGATAATGACCGAGCCGATCACGATGTACTGGATGTCGTTCTGCGCGCCGAGCAGGTTCAGGCCGTTGCGGATGACCGCCATGATGAGCGCGCCGGTCAGCGTGCCCCAAATGGTACCCTTGCCGCCGGTGAAGGACGCACCGCCGATGACGCAGGCGGCGATGGCATCGTTGTCATAGGTCGCGCCGGCGTTGGCGTTCGCGGAGGCAAGGCGGCCCACGCAGATGATGCCCGCCATACCGGCCATGAAGCCGGAGAGCGTATACACGAAGGTCAGCACGTTCTTGGAGGGGATGCCGCTCAGGCGCGCCGCCTCGGGATTGCCGCCGCAGCAGTAGATCTTACGGCCGAGCGCCGTCTTCCGCAGGAAGATGTTGAACAGGAAAAACACGCACAGCACGAGGATAAAGCTGAACGGAATGCCGGGGAAGCTGCCGCTCTTGAAGATGGAGGCGCTGCCGATCCACATCAGGCTGTCCACGCCGGTGTTGGTGAAGCCGATGGACTTCGAGCCGGTAATCACGAGCGCAAGGCCCAGCAGCACGTTCTTCATGCCCATGGTGGAAACGAAGGGGTGCGGCAGGTCGAGCCGCGTGAGCAGCGTGCCGTTGATGAAGCCGGCAAGGGTGCTGACGCACAGGCCCACCAGGATCAGCAGCGCCGGGTTTTTGACGCCGTGCTGCACGAGCACGGCAATGGTGCAGGTGCAAAGCACGCAGTTCGAGCCCACCGACAGGTCGATGCCCGCGGTGATCAGCGCGCAGAGCATACCCGACGAGATCAGGCAGTTAATGGACGCCTGCTTTAAGATGTTCATGACGTTGGCAATGCGCGGGAACTTGTCGGGCAGCGCGATGCAGAAGACGATGATCAGAATGAGCAGGGCGATGATGGAGCCCATCTTCTGCAAGATCGTTTTGATGGTGGAATCCTTTTTAATGGCGTTCGCCTCTGTTTTCATGTTGCTCATATCAGTCTAACTCTCCTCCCCATGCCGCTTTCATAATATCTTCGGAATTGAAATGCTCGCTGCCGCGGTCAATGTCCGCCATTACGCGCCCGCCCCGCATCACGACGACATGGTCGCTCATGGACAGCACCTCCGGAAGCTCGGAGGAGACCATAATGACGCACTTGCCCTCCTTGACCATCTGGTTCATGACGTTGTAGACCTCGATCTTCGCGCCAACGTCGATGCCGCGTGTCGGCTCGTCAAAAATCAGGATGTCTGCGTTGGTGTTCACCCACTTGCCGATGACCACCTTTTGCTGGTTTCCGCCGGAAAGCTGGGCGGTCACCTCGTCGAGGGAGGGCGTTTTGATCTTGAGGCTCGCCACGTTCTCCTGCCCCGTCTTTTCGATGAGCGCATCGTCAAGGAACGGTCCCTTGCTGAAGCCCTTCATGTTGGCGAGGATCAGGTTGGTGCGCACGCCGAGGGAAAGCACGAGGCCCTGCCCCTTGCGGTCCTCCGTCAGGAAACCGATGCCGTTTTTGATCGCGTCGGCAGGCTTTTTGATCGTGACCTTTTTGCCTTTGACAAAGATTTCGCCGCTGTCGATGGGGTCCGCGCCGAACACGGCGCGCATGGTTTCCGTGCGCCCCGCGCCCACAAGGCCCGCGAAGCAGGTGATCTGCCCCGCGTGCGCCCGAAAGCTGACGTCGTGCAGCACGCCCGCCTCGTTGATTCCCTTTGCCTCAAGCCATACGTCGCCCTTTTCGCCGAATTCCTTGGGATATAGATTATCGAGCGTGCGGCCGACCATGGCGGCAATCAGACGCTCCTCCGTCATGGTTTCGATGTCTTCGGTGAGGATGTGCTCGCCGTCGCGCATCACGGTGACGCGGTCACACAGCTCAAAGAGCTCTTCGAGTTTATGAGAAACGAACAGGATGGCGACGCCTTTTTTCTTGAGGCTGCGCACCGTTTCCATCAGCTGTTCGATTTCTTCCTTGCCCAGAGAGGAGGTCGGCTCGTCCATGATGATCAGCTTGGCGTCCAGAGAAACCGCCTTCGCGATTTCGACCATCTGCTGCTGGCCGATCCCCAGCTTGCCGCACTCCTTTTTCACGTCGATCTCGGGATGGCCCAGCGTAGTCAGCGCGGCCGTCGCCTCCGCCTCCATTTTGGGGTAGTCCAGCAGCAGGCCCTTCTTGATGGCGCGGCCCATAAATACGTTGTCCACCACGGAGAGCTGTCTGACGATGTTCAACTCCTGATAGACGCACGCGATGCCCGCCTCGCGGGCCTGGACGGGATTTCGGAACACTTTCTTTTCCCCGTCAACGAAGATATCGCCCTCCTCCGGGATATGGACGCCCGTGAGGACCTTGATCAGTGTGGATTTCCCCGCGCCGTTTTCGCCGATAAGCCCGTGGATCTCGCCCGGCCGGATGGCGATGGACATATTGCGCATGGCAACGACGCCCGGAAACCGTTTGGTAATGTTTTTCAACTCAACGACATATTCGCTCATTGAATTACCTCGTTTCTCCCATTTTTTGTGGTTCAAAGAGCCGCCGTTTCAATAGGGGCGCTTTCTCGCAACGCCGAAAAAGCGCAGGGATGGACGACAGTCTCCTGTCGCCCATCCCCTTCGATTGATGCTATGCAGCGACAAAAGTATATGGGATCGACCCGATATTATCCCGTTTGCTCAGCCCTTGAAGTGATCCTTGATGTTTTCGGCGTTGACAACGACCACGGGAGCATTGACGACCTCCGGGACAGACTCGCCCTTGATCGCCTTGACGGCGTTCTGGACGACCTGGTAACCCATCTCATAGGGCTGCTGGGCAACGGTGGCCTTGACCCAGGGATCGCCGTCGTTGATGAGCTTGAGCGCGGAGGCGTTGCCGTCGAAGCCGACGATAATGATGCCCTGGGCGCCGGCGGACTTGCAGGCGTTCATCGCGCCGATGGCGGTGTCGTCATTGTGGCAGAAGACCACGTTGATCTCGCCGGGATGCGCCTGAAGCAGAGACTCCATCGCGGAGGTCGCGCCGTCGGTGGTGTTGTTGCCGGAGATCGCCTCGAGAACCGTCAGGCCGGCCTCCTTGCAGGCCGCCTCATAGCCTTCGCGGCGCATGTTGGAGGTATTGTCGCCTTCCTGACCGTAGATGATGACGGCGTTGCCCTTGTTGCCGAGCTGCTTTGCCGCCCACAGGCCGCCTTCCTTCGCCGCGTCGACGTTGGAGGTGCCGACGAAGCACTTCTGGCCGTCGATGCCGCAGTTGGTGTCCACGCTCAGAACGGGAATCCCCTTGTCAATGGCGGCCTTGAGGGCGCCGTTGGCGGCGGCAGCGTCGTTGGGCGCGCAGACGATCGCGTTACAACCGGCGCCGATCTGCTGCTCGATCATGGACACCTGGCCCTCGATGTCGCTCTCAGCGCCGGGGCCGACGACCGTTACCTTAATGCCGAGGTCCTTGGCGGCCGCGTCGCAGCCGTCCTTCACATAGCCCCAATACTCGGAGGCGAGGGTCTTGAGCACGACGGCGACTTCAATGTTGTCGGACGACGCGCCGCCCGCGGCGGCGCCGGTGCCTGCGTTCTTCTGGCCGCAGGCCGCAAGAGAAAGGATCATAGCGAGGGAAAGGACCAGCGCGAACAACTTCTTTTTCATGTTTTTTCTCCTTTAAAATTTTTTATAAAACCGTCCAGCCGGACGCTTTTACCATGAATAAAACAATGAAGAAATGTGCGAAGCAGAGAAGTCAATCCCCGTCAATGTGTTTGTTTTCCAAATCAATGCCGAGAACGCTGTGGCGAAAGCCGTTCACGATCGTTTCAAACGGCGCCGTGCAATAGGCGTCGCCCGGCCAGCGCGTGTTCCACTCCCGGCACAGGGCAAGCGCGAGCTGCCGGCAGCACGGCTCCTCCGCGCGCAGCAGCATGGGCGTGAGATAGGTCACGACGACCATTTTGCTGTCCGAGCGGGCGGCGGCACGGTTCCAGAGCCGCAGCTTCCGCCAGCTCTCCGCCAGTGCGTCGAGCAACGCGGCGCTCAGGTCATCCGGGTCGCCGTCGCGCGCCGCGGCGGCATAGTCCGCCGCGTACAGCGCGCAGTAGCGCTCAAACGCCCGGCGGTAGCCGTAACGGGTGAAGCTGTCCACCCATTCTTTGCCGTCCGCCACGGCACGCAGCAGGCGCTCCATCTACGCCTCCCCCTCTTCGCCGCCGTCGGGCGCCGGAGGCTCCTCCTCCGGTGCATCCCGCCGGGGGGCGGCATTCCGCCATTCCCGAAGCAGCAGCGCCCCGCCGACCGCCGTGAAGCCCGCGCCGAAGGCAAAGCTCAGCACGCCGCCGGAGGCCGTTCCGCGGCACGCGCCGTAGAGCAGGGAGATGCCGAGGTAGATCAGATAGCCGCCGGCAAGCACCCATAAATTGTTGATCCCGCGGCGCCCGCCGCCGCTGCCCGCCATGCCGACGCGCCTCCCCGATCGCGGCGGGCCGTTACTTCGCCGCCTTGGCGGCGCGGATGGCGGCGATCATCTCGGGTACCACCTTGAACAGGTCGCCCGTGACGCCGTAGTCCGCCACCTCGAAGATGGGCGCGGTCTCGTTCTTGTTGACCGCGATGATGCACTCGCTCTCCTGCATGCCCGCCTTGTGCTGGATGGCGCCGGAGATGCCGAGCGCGACGTAGACCTTGGGATGGACCGTCTTGCCGGTCTGGCCGACCTGATGGTCCGCGCTCAGCCAACCCGCGTCCACCACGGCGCGGCTGGAGCCGACAACGCCGCCGAGCTCCTCAGCAAGCTCCGTGGCGAGGGCGATGCCCTTGTCCACGTCGGTGTAGATGCCGCGGCCCACGGACACGATGATGTCCGCGCCGATGAGGTCAACGAGCTTCTTCGCCGCCTTGACCGTCTCCAGCACCTCGCAGCCGATGTCCCCGGCGCTCAGCGCGACGTTCAGCTTCTCCACCGCGACCTTCTCCGCGCCCGATGCGTCATAGGGGCGCTTCTTCATCACGCCGGGGCGCACCGTCGCCATGGCGGGGCGGAAGCGCGGGCAGACGATGGTCGCCATCAGGTGGCCGCCGAATGCCGGGCGGGTCATCTTGAGGTTGCGCACGGGGTCGAACAGGTTGCTCTCAAAGCTGGTATTGTCCACATCGAGGGAGGACGCGGTGCGCAGGAACTCGATGTAGCCGTTCAGGTCCACGTCGAGGTGGGTGCAGTCGGCGCACAGGCCCGTGTGCAGGCGCGCGGCGCAGCGGGGCGCGAGGTCGCGGCCGATGTGGGACGCGCCGAAGAGAAGGATCTCCGGCTTGAGCTCCTTCACCGCGTCCGTGAGGACCTTGGTGTAGCCGTCGGTGGTATAGTCCTTGAGCAAGGGATGGTCGCAGACATAGACCTTGTCGGCGCCGTAGCCGCCGAGCTCCTTCGCGATGCCCTCGACGTTGTCGCCCAGCAGCAGGCCGCACAGGCTGCCGCCCAGCTCGTCGGCAAGCCGCCGCCCCTCGGAGATCAGCTCGAAGGTGGTGGGCATCATCTTGCCCTGACGCTGCTCGCAGAATACCCAAACGTCTTTAAAAGCAGCCGTATCCATGCTATTGTAAGCCATTTTATTTCTCCTCCCTCAGATAATATGCTTCTTTGCCAGCACGTCCGCCACCTGGGTAGCGACAGACTTGCTGTCGCCGGTGAGCATGGTGCCCACGCCCTTCTGGGGAGGCGTAAAGGACTTGAAGATGTTGGTGGGGGAACCCGTCAGGCCGATGGTCGTCTTGTCGATCAGCGGATGATTCTTGAGCGTCTCGTAGGTCATGACCTGCAGCGGCTTGTCATAGGCGCTGAGGATGTCGCGGATATTCATGTAGCGCGGCGTGTTGAGCTCCTTAACGCAGGTGAGGAGGCAGGGCGTCTTGACCTTGATGGTCATATAGCCGTCCTCCAGCATGCGGCGCACCTTGATGGTGTCGCCGTCCTTCTCGATGGCGCCCACATAGGAGACCTGCTCCAGGCCGAGCTTCTCGGCAAGCTGGGGACCGACCTGCGCGGTGTCGCCGTCGATGGCCTGGCGGCCGGAGAAAACGATGTCGTCCTGATCGACGCCGTAGGTGTCGATGGCGGCGGCGATGATCTGCGAGGTGGCGTAGGTGTCCGAGCCGCCGAACTCGCGGGCGGTGATGAGCACGCCCTCGTCCACGCCCATCGCCATCAGCTCGCGAAGCATGCCCTCGGCGGGCGGCGGGCCCATGGTGAAAGCGATGACCTTGCAGCCCAGCTCATCCTTGAGCTGCAGCGCCGCCTCGACCGCGTTGAGGTCGTCGGGGTTGATGATGGTCTGCATCGAAGCGCGATCCAGCGTACCGTCGGCGTTCACCGCGACCTTGCCGGAGGTATCGGGCACTTGCTTTACCGTTACGATGATCTTCATTTCTTTCCCTCCTTACAGGCCCATATTGGCGGAGATCACGATGCGCTGCACCTCGCTGGTGCCCTCATAGATCTCGGTGATCTTGGCGTCGCGCATCATGCGCTCCATGGGATAGTCCTTGGTGTAGCCGTAGCCGCCGAACATTTGCAGCGCCTTCGTGGTGGTCTTCATGGCGTGCTCCGTGCAGAACAGCTTCGCCATGGCGGCCTCCTTGGTGTAGCGCTTGCCGGCGTCCTTCGCCATGGCCGCCTGATACATCAGCAGCCGGCCCGCCTCGCAGCCCAGCTCCATGTCGGCAAGCGTGAACTGCGTGTTCTGGAACTTGGAGATGGGCTTGCCGAACTGGACGCGCCCCTTGGTGTAGGCGATCGCCTCCGCAAGCGCGCCCTCGGCGAGGCCGAGGCCCTGCGCCGCGATGCCGATACGGCCGCCGTCCAGCGTCGCCATGGCGATGGGGAAGCCTCTGCCCTCCTTGCCCAGCAGGTTCTCCTTGGGCACGATGCAGTCCTGGAACACGATCTCCGCCGTGGGCGAGCCATGCAGCCCCATCTTCTCCTCGTGCTTGCCGATGGAGAAGCCCGGGAAGTCCTTCTCCACGATGAACGCGGAGATGCCCTTGGTGCCCTTGGACTTGTCGGTCATCGCAAAGACCACGAATACCTCGGCGACGTAGCCGTTCGTGATGAAGATCTTCGAGCCGTTCATCACATAGTGGTCGCCCTCAAGGCGCGCCTCGGTCTGGCCCTTGGACGCGTCGGAGCCGGCGTTCGGCTCGGTCAGCGCGAACGCGCCGACCTTGTGGCCGGTGGTCAGCATCGGCAGGTACTTCGCCTTCTGCTCCTCCGTGCCGTAGTTGATGATGGGGTCGCAGCAAAGACCGTTGTGCGTCGCCACAATGTCGCCGGTGGAGGCGCACTGCTTGCTGATCTCCTCCACGCAGATCGCGCTCGCCAGCGCGTCCGAGCCGCTGCCGCCGTACTGCTGGGGCACGCAAATACCCATCACGCCCAGATCGAACAGCTTCTCAATGTTCTCCCTGGGAAATTCACAGGTGCGGTCCGTCTCCGCGGCGATGGGCTTGATCTCGTTCTCGGTGAACGACGCCATCATCTTACGGATCATCTGGTGCTGCTTGCTCAAATTGAAGTCCATGTCTGTCCTCCTGCTCTCTTATTTACTCTGAATACCGGCGATCTTTTTCGCCAGCTGCTTTTTGCCCTGAATGTCGCCCTGGCGCGCGATCATGATGCGCTGCGCCTGCGGGGAGCCCGCGCCGTGCAGGGATTCGGTGCGGTAGCCCACCGCCGCCGCGCCGAGACACATATTCTCCAGAAAGCGCATGATCCGCTGGCGGTCCTCGGTGCTCACGCCCTCCCGGGCGGCGAAGAACTTGTTGCAGATGTCGCCGATGGTCTCCCCGTTTCTGCCGACAACCGTTTCGGACGAGAAATCCTTCTCGCTGGGCATGGTCACCATCAGCCCGCCGGCGATATCCTCCGCCAGACGCACGATCTCATAGGGGAAACGGGTGACGTTCTGCTTGCAGACGTTCGCCAGCAGCAGGTCGATCTGATAGTTGCCCGCCTTGGTGGGGCAGCCCTCGCAGGAGCAGGCAATGCCGCAGGAGTAAAGCGTCTCGTTGAGGTGGGTCATCTCAATGAGCTTATCCTTCACCGCGCTCGCCTTTTCCACGCCGTTGTACTCGGCGGCGAGCGCCGCCGCGCCGATCACCACGTCGCCCACGCCGACCTTGCAGCCGCCGTAGCTCTGGCGGTGGTAGCCGGCGAAGCGCTCCACCATCATGCCGGCAAAGTCATATTCGCCGTTGAGGAAGATGTACTCGTTGGGGATGAACACATGGTCGAGCACGACGAGCGCCTCCTGCCCGCCGAACTTGCTGTTGCCGACGTCGATGCAGCCGTCCTCCAGCTTGCGCGTATCGCAGCTCTGGCGGCCGTAGACCATGTACATGCCCTCGGCGTCCGTGGGACAGGCAAAGGACACCGCCCAATCCCGGTCCGCCTCTCCCATGGAAATGGTCGGCATAAAGATGTGCCAGTGTGAGTTGACGGAGCCGGTCTGGTGGCACTTCGCGCCGCAGACCACGATGCCGTCGCTCCGGCGCTCGACCACGTGCACGTACATATCGGGGTCCGCCTGGTCGTGGGGCGCCTTGGAGCGGTCGCCCTTGGGGTCGGTCATCGCGCCGTCCACGGTCAGGTCCTCGTCCTGCACGAACGTCAGGAACTTCTTGAAATTATCATGGTAATGGGTCCCGTATTTCTCGTCGATCTCAAAGGTGGTCGAGAACACGGCGTTGAAGGCATCCATACCCACGCAGCGCTGGAAGCACGAGGCGGTCTTCTGGCCCAGCAGGCGCTGCATCTTCACCTTCTTCACCAGATCCTCGCTGGACTGGTGCAGGTGGGTGAAGCGGTTGATCTTATGCCCCGTCAGGCTGGACGTGGCGGTCATCAGCTCCTCGTACTGCGGGTCCTGCGCCAGCGCATAGGTCATCGCCACGCAGTTGATGGAGGGGCGGATCATGGGATGGTCGACCCAGTTGTCGATCTTCTCGCCGAACATGTACACGCGGGTATTCAGCTTGCGAAGGGACTCGACATATTCCTTGGCTGTCATCATAGACGTATTCTCCTTATCCTCTCAGTCGTTGGCCAGGCCCATGGGCTCGTCGCGGAAAATGCGCTCGTCCATCAGCTTGAGGTCTTCGGCGATGCGGGGCATGAACTCCATCTGGTCGAGCACCTGCGTCTGCAAATCTATGCCGGGGGCGATCTCGATCAGGGTCACGCCGTCGGGGCGCAGCTCGAACACGGCGCGCTCGGTCACATAGAGCACCGGCTGATGCACCTTGTTGGCGTAGGTGCCGGAGAAGGTGATGTGCTCGACCGCCTTGACGAATTTCTTCTTGGCGCCCTCCTGCGTGATGACGAGACGCCCGTCGCGGCATTCGGTGGCGAGGCCTTTCGCGGTAAAGGTGCCGCAGTAAACGACCTTCTTGGCATTCTGCGTGATGTCGATGAAGCCGCCCGCGCCGGCAAGCCGCGTGCCGAACTTGGACACGTTCAAATCGCCGTTGGGCGCCGTCTCGGCAAGGCCGAGGAACGCGACGTCCAGGCCGCCGCCCTGATAGAAGTCGAACTGCACGTTGTGGTCCAGGATCGCCATGGCGTTCGCCGCCGCGCCGAACTGCGTCCCGCCGTAGGGGACGCCGGCGATGGAGCCCGCCTCCACGGTGAGCGTCATACGGTCGGAGATACCCTCCTCCGCGGCGACGTTGGCGATCTTCTCCGGCGCGCCGGTGCCGAGGTTGACGATGGCGTCCTTGGGCAGCTCCATGGCGGCGCGGCGGGCGATGATCTTCTTGGCGTCCATGGGGATGGGCGGGATGGCGTCCACGGGAATGCGGAATTCGCCGGTCAACGCGCCGTCATACGGCATACCGAGGCACTGCATGTTGTCCTCGACCGAGCCGACCACGATGGCGTCCACGTAGATGCCGGGGATCTTCACCAGCTTGGGGTCCAGGCTGCCGCCCTGCACGATCTTCTCCACCTGCACGATGACCTTACCGCCGGAGTTCTTGGTCGCCTGGCACTGCGCGGTCACATCCAGCGAGCCGATCTCGCGGTGGACGGTGCAGTTGCCGTACTCGTCGGCATAGGAGCCGCGCACGAAGCAAACGTCGATGGGGATGCTCTTGTACAGCAGGCGCTCCTCGCCCTCGATGTTCACGAGCTTGACAAGGTCCTCCTTCGTCACGTCGTTGAGCTTGCCGCCGCCGTTGCGCGGGTCGACGAAGGTGTAAAGGCCGACATGGGTGATGGTGCCGATGTTGTGCGCCGCGATGTCGCGGTACATGTGGGTGATGACGCCCTGCGGCAGATTGTACGCCTCGATCTTGTTCGCGAGGGCGAGGTCGCCCAGACGGGCGGCGCGGTCCCAGTGGCCGCCCACCACGCGCTTGACCATGCCCTCATGGCCGTAATGGTCGCCGCCGGTGCCGTCGCGGTGTCCCTGCCCCGCGGCGAAAAACAGCGTCAGGTCACGGGGACGCCCGGTCTCCAGAAAGCGCTTCTCCAGCGCCTTGCTCAGCGCCTCGGGGCACGCGCAGCTGACGAAGCCGCCGGTGGAAATGGTGTCGCCGTCGTTGACCATCAGCGCCGCTTCCTCGGCGGTGATGACGCGAACCTTTTTCATGCTGCTGACTCCTCCTTACTTGTTTTGGAACGTGGCGCTGCGCTTTTCCAGGAACGCGCTCATGCCCTCTTTCTGGTCCGCGGTGGCATAGCACATGGCGAACAGCTCGTTCTCCAGCGCAATGCCGTCGTCAATGTCCATCTGCATGCCGCGGTCGATGCACGCCTTGGCATACTTCACCGCGATGGGCGCGTTCTTGAGGAAGGACGCCGCCATCTCCATCGCGCCGTTCATCAGCTCCTCGGGCGCAAACACGGCGTTCACCAGGCCGATCTCCTTCGCCTCGTCCGCCTTGATCATCCGGCCGGAGAAAATAAGCTCCTTCGCCTTGGAGATGCCGACGCGCCTCGGCAGGCGCTGCGTGCCGGAAAAGCCCGGGGTGATGCCGAGGCCGACCTCGGGCTGGCCAAACTTCGCCTTCTCCGAAGCGAGAATGATGTCGCACGCCATGGCAAGCTCGCAGCCGCCGCCCAGCGCGAAGCCGTTCACCGCCGCAATGGTCGGGATCTCCAGCTTCTCGATGCGGCGCATCAGCGCCCCGCCGCGCTGGCTCCACTTGCGGCCGCCCTCCACGTCCATCGGCTTCTGCTCGCCGATGTCGGCGCCGGCGACAAAGCTGCGCCCCTCGCCGGTGATGATAAGCGCTCCGATCGACGCGTCCTTTTCCACCTCGCCGATAACCTGCTCCAGCTCCCCGATCACAAGGGAGTTGAGCGCGTTAAGCGCCTCGGGGCGGTTGATGGTGACGACGGCAACGCGGTCCTTTTTCTCAAATTGAACAGTCATAATCATATCCTCCAAGCAAATAATGTTCGATTCGTGCGCGGATGTGTTTCCGACAAATAATTAGAGCAATTTTCGTGCCAACTTCGTCTTTTTTCCCTTGTCAGGAACGGAAAAGTTTGTCCGCCGGCTTTGGAGGTTCTGCACAAGATTTTCACGGTCGGCGCCCAGCCGCAGCGTGTGTCAAAGCCGCAGAGCCGCTTGTCCGAATGGTGGATATTCATTTTTGAATACCCTCTTTTGGCGCGTCGGCTTCGCAAAAGGGACGGTATTTTTGGCTTTTCTGTCACAAGGTTTCGCTTAATTCGTCAATGTTTTTATGAAATGAGACTTGTTATTCATTTGTGAATAGGGTATAATCACTTTCGAATAGAAAGGGGCGCACCATGAGTTACCAAAACGATTTTGCCCATTTTTTTACCGACGACGTCGACATGAAGGACCTTCTCGACCTGATGCGGCCGCAGTCCAATCTGCTGCTCGCCGACGACATGATGCTCTCCGACGCCGACGGGACCATCCTCTGGGTCAGCGAGACCTACGAGCGAAACTTCGGCTTTGCCCACAACTCCATGGTGGGGCAATCGGTTTTTGATCTGGAGTCAGACGGCACGTTTTCCCCCTGCATCACCGCCGACATCATCCGCCAGAAGAAAAAGATCGTCACCACGCAGGTCATCAACCGCCGCCACACCAATGTGATGACGGTGGGCATCCCGCTTTTCGACAAGAAGGGCAGGCTGAAATACGCCGTCTGCTTCAACACCGTCTCCATGGAGCAGATCAACACCATCCACCGCAACTATCGCCAGATGCAGGACTCCCTGCTGCAATACAGCCAGCAGTTTGACGAGCGGCGCGCGGGCAACTCGCCGGACAGCCTCATCATGCACAGCCAGCCCATGCGGCAGCTGTGGAGGCTGATGCAGAGCACGGCGAACACCCGCGCGAACATCCTGATTACCGGTGAAACGGGCGTCGGCAAGAGCGTGATCGCCAAGGCGATCCACGATATGTCGAACCGCTCCGAAAGGCCGTATGTCGAGGTCAACTGCGCGGTTCTGCACGAAAATCTGATCGAATCGGAGCTGTTCGGCTACGAAAAAGGCGCCTTTACCGGCGCCTCCCCCACCGGCAAGCGGGGCAAGATCGAGCTGGCGAACCACGGCACACTGTTTCTCGACGAGATCGGCGAGCTGCCGCTGCACATTCAAAGCAAGCTGCTGCAGCTGATCCAGGACAAAACGATCGAACGGCTGAGCGGCAGCACCAAGATCGAGCTGGACGTCCACCTCGTCGTGGCGACCAACCGCGACCTGGAGGAAGCTGTGCGGCGCGGGCAGTTCCGCTCCGACCTCTTTTACCGGCTGAACGTGATCCGGATGCACATTCCGCCGCTGCGGGAGCGCCCGGAGGACATCCCGCCGCTCGCCCGGCAGTTCCTCGACACGTTCTGCGGCGAATACGGAAAGACGCTCAGCTTTTCACCCCGCTTTCAGAGCTTTCTGGAGCAGTACCAGTGGCCCGGCAACGTGCGCGAGCTGAAAAACCTGATCGAACGTCTGGTCATCATGGCGCAGGACCCCGTGCTCGACATCCACGCCCTGCCGGCGGAGTACGCGCCCGTGATCCATCAGGCCGCCATCGTGCCGGGCAGCACGCTCGCGCAGCAGATGGAATCCTTCGAAGGCGGCATCATCCGCAGCGCCTACGCGCGGCTCGGCAGCAGCGTGGCGGTCGCGAAGGAGCTGGGCATTTCCCAGCCCACCGCCGCCCGCAAGATCGCAAAATACTGCGTGGAAAGGGAAACGGCGGAATAGAGCGCCCGCATTCCCCGCGCCCCATTCAAAGCTCCGCAAAGGGCGGCGTCACAGCCTTCTGCCGTATGCGGACGGGATGTGCAGCTCCTCCCGATACTTCGCCACGGTGCGGCGCGAGACGGCGATGCCGTCCGCCGCCAGCGCCTGCGCGATGCGCCTGTCGGAGAGGGGCTGCTTTTTGTCCTCGTCCCGGACGCAGGCGCGGATGGCGTCCCGCGCCGCCGCCGCGGTAAGCCCTCCCTCCGGCGCGCCGGGAAGCGCGCGCGCGAAAAAGAAGGACAGCGGATAGACGCCCCGCTCGCATTGCAGATACTTCCCGCGCAGCGCGCGGCTGACGGTGGATTCGTGCAGTCCTGTTTCCTGCGCGACCTGCGCCATGGTCAGCGGATGCAGCGCCCCGCCGCGGAAAAAGTCGCGCTGGTGCTCGGCGACCCGCTCCGTGCAGAGCTCAAGGGTGCGCCGCCGCTTCCGAATGTCCTGTATGAGCAGCGTGGCGCGCTGGTGCTTCTGCCGCAGATACTGCCGCACCTCGGGATCGTCGCCGGTTTTCATCAGCTCCTCATACGCCGCGCTGACGGTCAGCTCCGCCGTCTGCCGCAGCGCCGTCGCGCGCAGGCGCTCCCCCTCCCGCACCACCGAGACGTCCGGCAGGATATAGACGGGGCCGCCCCCCGTGTCCAGAAATGCGCCCGGGCGCGGCGACAGCGAGCGGATCACGCGGCACGCCTCCTGCACGTGAGCGACGCTTTCCCCCGTTTGCTCCGCGATGTGGCGGTAGTGGTGCTGCGCGAGGTCATCCAGATGCGTGCGGACGATGGCAAGCGGCAGCCCGCCTGCCCCGCGGCGCAGAAGCTGCAGCTCCAGGCACTCCGACAGGGTCCGCGCGCCCACGCCCGCCGGCTCAAGCCCGCGCACAAGCTCCTCCGCCGCCGCGACCGCCTCCACGCTCTGCCCGGCGCGCCGCGCAAGCTCCTCGCTGCTCTCGTCGAGGTATCCGTCCCGGTCCAGTCCGGTCAGCACGGCTTCCAGCGCGCCGCGCAGCTCCGGCGTCAGCGCGCGCAGGTCAAGCTGGGCGCGCAGATAGCCGTACAGGTCCTCGTCCTCAGCCTGCGCAGCCGTCTCCGCGGCGGGCCGCGAAGCTCCTTCCCTGCCGCCGCGCTCCCCGAGCGGCACCGCCTCCGCCGCGGCATCCGCCGCGCCCGCATACTCGATCATGGGATTGTCCATGGCTTCCTGCTCCACATACTCCCGAAGCTCCATGCGGTTCATTTGCAGGATGTGCAGCGACTGCATCATCCGCGGCGAAAGCTTTTGCTCTATTTTTTGCTGCACACGCAGGTCCATGAGCGATTCCCCTTTTTCTTATTTTTCCGCCGATCCGCCTGCTGTTCCGTCGCGCAGCGCAAGCGCCGCGCGGAGCGTCCGGGTCGTAATGCCCGCCGCGCCGCGGCGTACGTCCACCTCCACGGCGTCCGCGCCGCTGTGCAGCGCATAGTCCACAAACGCCAGGCTGTTGTCCGCAAAGCCGTCCGCCCCGGAGTGGGCTGTGATCAGCGTTTTCATGGCTTCTTCCCCTCAAACTGATTGGTATCGACAAGAAAGCGGAGGAGGCCCGTGGCCTCCTCCGCGGGAATTGCCTCAATTATTTTTCCCAATCCTTTTCCTTCAGGTTGGTATAGATATACACGCCCGCGGAAACCGAGCAGAGCAGGAACATGATGACCGACAGCGCCGCCGACCGGTTGTAGGCAAGGTACTTGTTGAACTGGTCGAAGAGGGCGATGCCCAGCATCTTCGGCGAGTTGCCGCCCATCAAATACGGAGTCGTGAAGGAGCCGACGTTGGACATAAAGACGAACGTGGCGGCGATCATCACGTCCTTGATGGACAGCGGCAGGATCATGGAGGTAAAGACCTTGAACTTGCTCGCGCCCACGTCCCGGGCGCCCTCAATGATGGAGTCCGGAATGGCGCCGAGGCCCGCCGTGATCATCAGCGCTGCAAAGGGGATGTTGAACCAGAGGTTCATAATGATGATACCGCTGGCGTGGTACATAAGCCCCAGATGGATGTCCTTCCCGAACAGAAGGCCGATGCGGTTGACAAGGCCAGAATCGCGAATGATGGTGATCATCGCGTAAACGGCGCACATCGCCGGCACGAAGCGGGGCAGAAGGTACAGCGTGCCGATGGTTTTGGCGATCTTGGACTTCACGAACCGCAGGTACAGCGACAGAAGATACGCCGTTACGATGGCAATAACCACCGTCATAATCACCACATAGAGGGTGTAGAGGATATTCCTGCGCTGCACGGGCTCCGTGAAGAAATAGGCGTAGTTTGCCCAGGTGAACTCCCCGGTCTTGGGATCCTGAAAGCTCTGGATCACCGCCGAGACAATGGGGTACGCCACCGTAAGCATGACGACCATGAAGGCCGGGATCACCAGCCCGTAGGCCACCAGCATCTGCTTTGCCTTTTTACTCATACGATCCACCTCGCTAAAGAATTGTTGCGCCGCTTCGGCTCCCGGAGCGGCGTTATGCCGCCCCGGGAACCGCGGGGTTTCCGATCAAAAGTGATGGAAGCGATCAGCCGATCGTCGCGATCTCGTTGTCCCAGCGCTCGTTAAAGCTGGTGGACAGGCCGCCGATGGACGGAATGCGGAAGTTGGACACGTCAAGATCCTTCAGATCCTCATAGCCGGTCATATCCATGGTAGAGGCGTCGATCAGGGGGATGGCCGCCATGTCGCGGACCATGATCGCCTGCGCCTCGGGAGAGAGCATATAGTTCATAAAGGCATAGGCGCCGTCCGGATGGGAGCCGAAGGTAGGTATGGCGAGAGACTGCAGGGAGCCGGTGAAGGAGGGCTTGATCTGGGTGATCTTAATGTTGCTCTTGATGGCGCCGCTGGCACGCTGGGACAGGACCATGTCCGCCCAGTTGGGGCACATGTCGATCTCACCCTGGTTGAGCAGATCCAGCGTGCCCTGGTTCTTGGCGGGATAGACGATGCTGCCGCCGGACTTACGTGGCAGGCGGGGTGGAGACCTTGGCGGAGTCATAGGCAAGGATGACGTTGGTGCCGCGGTAGGGCTGGCAGAACTCGGGCGCCACGGAACTCTTGGCGGAGACGGAGCCGGCGTTGGGGATCTTGGAAGCGTCGAGCTTCACGAACTTATCCGTTCCCACAAGGGACGTGACCTTGGACCAGTCGTCGCCGCTGAAATCCACGATGTCGTAGTCGGTGTTGGTCTGAAAACGGCTCGTCGAGCAGCAGCAGCAGCGAGGGCTTGAGCAGCAGGGAACGCGCAATGGCGATACGCTGCTGCTGACCGCCGGAGATCGCCTCCGGGCCGATATACTTGCGCATGGCGAAGATCATGATAACCGACGGGATAATCAGCAGGATCGCGAACACCGCGCCGATCTGCACCGCGGAGGAATCCAGCACGATGCCGTACATCGCCACCGGCATCGTCTGGATGCGCGCCATGCCGACAAGCATGGTGCCCTGCGCTTCCTCCATGGAGCCAAGGAAGGTGTAGAGCGTCGCGACCGCAATGCCCGGCATCGCCATCGGCAGCGTCACCTTGAAGAACGAACGGACCGGACCGGCGCCCACGTCCCGCGCCGCCTCCTCCTGCTGGCGGTGGACGGAGCGGAAGGCGTTCGCCGGCAGCCACACCATGAACATCATGGAGTGGATCATGTGGATCAGCACCACGCCGGTATAGGTCCCCATCAGGTTGTACTTGTAGAACAGCACGGCGATGGAGGTGAAGATGCCGAGCTTGGGGAAAGCGTTTGTCAAAAGGAACGAGAGCATGAACAGCTTCCGCCCCGGATACTTAAAACGGGCGATGGAGTAGGCCGCCGGAATGCACAGCAGCATGGACAACGCCCGTGGTGACGATCGCCACGATGAAGGACTGGATCATGGAGGAAACCAGGCTCTTCTGCGCAAAAATATACTGCCACCAGCGCATGCCCCACTGGTCTGGCAGAATATGCGGGACTGTGTACTCATTGGCGATGGTATCATATCTCCTGCGTGTGCGCAAGGCTTTTCCGCCTTCTCCTGCGCAATCTGTTTATGCCTTACAGATTTTGCCCGAAACAATTTGTGCAAAACGTCCGGTCTCAAAGTGAGAGCCTCGCGGCGCGAAATGCGCCGCGAGGCTCCCGCCGATGCACTTGGAGCAAGGCTCAGCGATAGAATTCCGCGATATAGTCCATGACATCCTGCCGCGTCCCCCGGAAGGGTCCGGGCGTCTCCATCTTCAGCGACACCAGCGCCGTACAGTACAGCAGCGCGTCCTCGACGCCCGCCTGCCGGCGCTCCGTGATGTAGCCCGCGAAGGTGGTATCGCCGCGTCCCGTGCGCCCGGAGAGGTTGCGCGCCTTGATCGGGCAGGTGTAGAGCTGCCTGCCGTCATAGGCGAGGACCTCGGTGTTGTGCGTGATAAGGACCTCCTTCGCGCCCCAGCTGTGCAGCAGCCTCGCCGCCTCCGCGCGGTCGGTGAGCCCGGTGAGGATCTCCGCCTCCGCCGCGTCGGTCTTGAGGTAATCAATGCAGGGCAGATACTGCATTTTCTCCGCCCAGTCGTGGAACGCCATGGTCTTGTCCGGCTCGACATGGCGCAGCAGACACTGCACGTCCACCGCCACCTTCCCGTGCTTTGCCGCCTCGGCAAAGAGCGCGCCGTCAAAGTCGCCGTAGACGAGCCCCGCGAAGTGGTAGATCGCCGTGTCGACGTCCGGCAGCTCGTCGAAGGTAAAGGGGTCGCACACGCCCATCGAAGTGCAGGCACGTTTTTCCTTGTCCGCGGTAAAATACTGGTTGCGGATAGAGCAGGTCGCCTTGGACTCCTTCCAGTAAAGGTCCGCGCCGGAGTCCGCAAAGCGCTCCTCCACGTCCGCGTCGGCAGGGTTGAGCTTGGTGAACAGCGCCGTGCGGGCGCCGCTTTTCGCCGCGGCAAAGCCAGAGGCGACCACCGCGCCGCCGAGCTCCTTGCGCTCGTTGCCGAGATGGTCGATGTTGTGGTCGAGCGACACCGGCCCGATCACCAGAACGTCGTATGCCTTCTTCATGGTATCATCCTCCTGATCCTCATTTTTGGAACGTGACCGGGCGCCCGCGCCGCCCGTCGGCGCGCGGCTCCTCCCTCATTACCGCTCTCTTGCCCTGAGCCACGCCAGCGCGGCTTCGGGATAGTTGGTAATGGCGGCGTCGCAGCCCCAGTCCTCCAGCCGGGCGAGGGCCGCCATGTCGTTCACCGTCCAGACGTTGATCGCGATGCCGTTTTCCTTGCAGTCGCGCACGCCCTCGCTGTTCAGCGCGGAGACGCCGGGGTGGAACGCCTCGAACCCGGCATCTTTGCAAAACGCGCCGGGATGGACCCTCACGCCGCCCTCCAAGGGAACGAGCGCCGCGGTGTGCAACGACCTTCATGGTTCTTCTCCTCGCGTTCACGCCTGTATTTTGCTCTGTTTGCGGAAACAGTAAAGCAAGGCGGTCCGGCGCTGTCAAGCCGGATCCCCGCCGCGCAGGCGCGGGCGGGAACCGTCGAACGGAGCTTGAGCCCGTTCGGAATAAATTTGCTAAATAGGCTTGCCATTTCCCGCATCCGCCTGTTATAATACCCCCACGGTTCGCAGAACCGATCCCACCCCCGCCGCCCTACTCCACCTCTGTAGGCGGCGCGGGAAACAAAAAGGAGGAGCTTTCCGCCCGGCCGGCGGTGCGGCAGCGTGGAGACCTGCCGCAAAGCGGCGCATCCCAAGCGGATGGCCGCGAGGCTTCGCGCGCGGAGGCGGCGAAGCTACGGCCCAGCAGCATGGCAGAGGTACAACTCAAGGACATCAAGAAGATCTATCCCCACGCACCCGGCGAGAGCAAGCGAAAGAAGAAAAAGACGGCCGAGGAGGAGAAGAAAGTCAACCTTCAGGTCACGGACGAGGGCGTCGTCGCGGTGCAGGAATTCAACCTGGACATCGCCGACAAGGAGTTCATCGTCCTCGTCGGCCCCTCCGGCTGCGGCAAGTCCACCACGCTGCGCATGGTCGCGGGGCTGGAGGAGATCACCAGCGGCGAGCTGTATATCGACGGCAAGCTGATGAACGACGTCGCGCCCAAGGATCGCGATATCGCCATGGTCTTCCAAAGCTACGCCCTGTACCCGCACATGACGGTGCGCGAAAACATGGAGTTCCCGCTCAAGCTGCAAAAGATGCCCAAAAACGAGATCGACCGGCGCGTGAGCCAAGCGGCGGAAACGCTGGGCATCACCCAGTACCTCGACCGCAAGCCCAAGGCGCTCTCCGGCGGCCAGCGCCAGCGCGTCGCCATCGGGCGCGCCATCGTGCGCGAGCCGAAGGTGCTGCTGATGGACGAGCCGCTTTCCAACCTCGACGCGAAGCTGCGCAACCAGATGCGCGCGGAGATCATCAAGCTGCGCGCGCAGATCAACACCACCTTCCTCTACGTCACGCATGACCAGGTCGAGGCGATGACCCTCGGCGACCGCATCGTCATCATGCGCGACGGCTACATCCAGCAGATCGGCACGCCGCAGGAGGTGTTCAACCACCCGAAGAACCTGTTCGTCGCCGGCTTTATCGGCACGCCGCAGATGAATTTCTTCCCGAACACCACGCTTGCCGAGGTAAACGGCAGGTATGCCGTCGAGGTCCTCGGCCGGAAGTATGAGCTCACCGGCGCGCAAAACGAGGCGCTTGCGGCAAAGGGCGTCAAGAGCATGAGCGTCGTCGCGGGCGTCCGCCCCGTTCATGTGACGCTGGGCAGCGAAGGCATCGCCGCGACGGTGGACGTCAACGAGATGATGGGCTCGGAGCTCCATCTGCACATGACCGCCGGCGGTCAGGACGTCGTCGCCGTCGTGCCGACCACCGCTCTGGAGGAGCGGAGCATTGCGAACGGCAGCGCCGTGACGTTCTCCTTCCAGCCGAAGCTGATGCATCTGTTCGACCCCGCAACCGAGAACAATCTGATCTGATATGAATTTCAAATCAGAAGGCCTGATACTGACGATGCCTGACGCGCCCGGCGCGATAAAAAAGCAGGCTTTTTATCAGATATCAGCATGATCCCCGGAAGCAGGCAGCCGCAAGGGAACAATAAACGCCCGGCGGGACCGCGCGCCACGCGCAGGTTCCGCCGGGCGCGCTTTATCCTATGGCGGCGGGGAGCTTTGCCGACGCAGCGGCAATCAACGGCTCCGATAATGTAAGCGGTTTCATTTTCGGCAAAACAACCAGTTTTTTCACTTCCTTTTGGCGCATTCTATACAGAAATGAAAAAAGCCCTTGTTTTTCCTTTCCCGGTATGTTAAATTGAACGCAATCCTACCATGTAATTCCGAATAAGCGGTTCCCGTTCTGTTGAGATTCCCTTAATTCGGATATTTTTTGGATAATAAATGTAAGCGGTTACATTTTGACGGGAGGGAACAAGAAAGATGTCGAGCGCGCCATCCATCTACGATGTTTCCCGGCTTTCCGGCGTCTCGACCGCCACGGTGTCGCGCACGTTCTCATGCCCCTCGCGCGTGAAGGAGGCAACGCGGCGCAAGGTGTACGAGGCGGCGGAGGCGCTGAACTACTCCCCCAACGCCATCGCGCGCTCCATGGCGATCCAGCGCACCGACAAGATCGCGTATCTGATCTGCAAACAGGGCGCAACGATCCTTGACGAGTTCTACGCGGGCATCTGCGACGGTATCCTCCACACGGTCAACCGCACGGATTATCAGCTGCTGGTGTCCACCGAGGAGGATTGGAAGCTCTCCGGCGCGACGGCGCAGAGCAAGTCCATCGAGGGCGTGATCCTCGGCGGCAAGGCGGAGATGTCGCTGATCTCGGAGTTCCGCGCGCAGGGTATCCCCGTGGTGCTGGTCAACTACTTTGTTCCCGGTCTGGAGCTGCCGAGCGTGGTGGCGGACGAGGCGGGCGGCGTGCGGCAGGCGATGGAGCACCTGATCTCCCGCGGACACAAGCGGATCGCCATGCTCGCCGGGCGGCTGAACCCCTATGTGCTGTCCGAGCGCTACAACGCCTTCGTCGCGATCATGAAGGAGCGCGAACTGCCGCTGAAGCCCAACGACGTGAAAATGTGCGACCCCGACGTCAAGAGCGCCGAGGCCGCCGCGCGGGAGCTTCTGTCGCTCGCCCCGCGGCCCACCGCCGTGCTCTGCGCCAACGACGTGATCGCGGCGGGCGTATGCAAGGCCGCGCACCGGCTGGGGCTGCGCCTGCCGGAGGATCTTGCCGTCGTGGGCTACGACGACGCCTCCTTCTGCACGATGCTCGACCCGGAGCTGACCAGCGTGCACATCGACTGCCGCAGGATGGGCGAGCTGTGCGTCGAGCGCATGACGGAGCTGCTGGGCGAAAAGCCGGACGTCAGCGAATTCACGGTTGTCCCGACGGAGCTGATCGTCCGCCGCTCAAGCTGATACGGCGTTCCGCGCAACGCCTTCGAATCCCAAATCCGACAGGAGGGCAACAAGGATGAAGACCAAAACAAGCATAGCGATCCTCAAGGCTATCGCCGTAGCGCTGCTGCTGTTCATCGCGCTGTTTCCGATCTACTGGCTGCTCGCCATGGGCATCCGCGAGACGGAGGAGATGCGCGGGCACATCTCCGTGATCCCGCAATCGTTTACGCTGGCGCACTTTGCGCAGCTCTTTACGCAAAAGGGCTTCGGCACGGCGATCGTCAACAGCGTTCAGACCACGCTCGGCTCGCTGGCGATCTCGCTGCTGGTCGGCATCTGCTGCGCCTACATTCTGGCGCGCCGCCGTTTCCGCTTCGGCTTTAAGCGCACGCTGACCTATTGGGTGCTGCTCGTGCGCGTGCTGCCGCCGGTGGCGTTCACGATCCCGCTGTACATCATGTTCAACCGGATCGGCATTCTGAGCACCAAGCTCCCCGTGCTGCTCGCCTGCGTGCTGATCAACGTCCCGCTGACGATCTGGTTCCTCATCAGCTTCTTCCAGGATCTGCCGGAGGCCATTGAGGAAAGCGCCAAGGTCGACGGCGCGTCGGAGTGGAAGATGTTCACGAAGATCGTCCTGCCCCTCGTCGCGCCCGGCATCGCCGCGGTCGCCATGCTCTCGTTCATGTACGCGTGGAACGAGTACACCTATACCATCATTTTCACCCGCTCGCCCGCAAACAGCACCGTGCCGCTGGCGCTGGCGCTGCTGAATACGGAGGATAACCTCACCAACTTCGGCCTTGTCGCCGCGGGCGGCATCATCTCCGTGATCCCCATTACCCTGTTTGTGATCTTTGCGCAGAACTACTTGATCTCCGGTCTTTCAAGCGGTGCTGTCAAAGAGTAACAAAAAATTAGACCCCACAGCGAGAAAATAAATAGGAGGAAAAGAAATGAAAAAGCTGTTCGCACTGATCCTGACCCTGGCCATGGCGATGTCTCTTGTGGCCTGCGGCGGCAGCAAGACCAACGAGCCCGCCAGCAGCGGCTCCACCACGCCCGCAGCCACCACCGAGCCTGCCAAGACCGACGCTCCCGCTGCTCCTACCACGCTGACTCTGGCGCTTCGCGGCGGCACCTATGCCGACGTCATCAAGGAGTGCCTCCCCGCGTTCGAGGCGGAGAACAACGTGACCTGCGATGTTCTGGAGCTCTCTGAGGGTGACCTTCTCAGCAAGGTTGGCCTGGACGCTTCCAACAAGGAGGGTGCCTACGACCTCATCATGGTGGGCAGCTCCAATGTGGCCACCATTCTGGGCAACGATGTTGCCGCCAACCTCTCCGAGCTGGGCTATTCCTTCGACGACGACATCATTCCCGCTACTACCACTACCTGCATGAAGGACGGTCAGATCTACCTCGCTCCTTACTATGGCAACGTCTCTGTTCTGATGTTCAATAAGCAGCTGGTCGCCGACGCTGGTTATGACGCAGACAGCATCCAGAGCCTGGATGACATTATGAAGATCTGCGCCGCTGCCAAGGCTGCCGGTAAGAATGGCTTCCTGTATCGCGGCGACAACCCGAGCAACCTGGTGGTAGACTTCCTGCCCATCCTGTGCGCTTACGGCGGCTGGGTCGTGGACGAGAACAACAAGCCTACCTGCACCACCGACGAGTTCAAAGCTGCTTTGAACTTCTACCT